>CAVIRF010000001.1:0-83728 GCA_963645185.1 Coprococcus eutactus
TTCGGCCGCAGCCAACTACGCCGATTTTCAGAATGCCCATTGTAATTCTCTCCTTGCATAAAGTGATTTTTTTTGAGGCAATACCACATAATGGGACAAGAGCGATTTGCGAGTAAATTTTGCGCACTGACAAGGCGCGGTTTTGCGGTAATACTTGATGTATTACCGTGAAATTGCAACAAAGTCAGGACGGAAAATTTCTGCAAAGCGCCGTAGTTTCCATTGTGCGGTGTTGCCTTACTTAATAAGATGCGCTGCACGTTACCGCTGTTCGTGCAGCGCATGATATTACGGTTTACTGTGCGGCAACGTCCTTGCCGTTCATCTGGCTCTTCAGGGTAGCCATGTAGTCCTCTGCGTTGTCCTTGTCGATGATCTTGGTGCCGCAGTCAACAAAGCTGTCAACGGTCTCGCCGCTCAGGTGTGCAACAACAGTCTTGACCGCCTGATAGCCCTGATCGTAGCCGCTCTGTGCAACGGTCATGGTCTCGCCGCCGTCGAGGATGGACTGAGCCGCGGTGATGTTGCCGTCAAAGCCGATGAAGATGGTCTTTGCATAAGCCGGGTTGTTCGCTGCTGCACGAGCTGCCGCGATCGCGCAGTCGTCGTTGTGGCATGCGATGATAGCCAGACCTTCCGGATGGCTCTGCATGATGCCCTCCATGCACACGGTCGCCTTGTCAGCTACCGCGTCGGAATACTGGACCTCGTTTGCGAGGAAGGTGCCGCCTGCGCCGTCAATGCCTTCCTGGAAGCCGGTGCGGCGTGCGTCTGCGGTGGAGTCGCCCTGTACGCCTGCGATGTAGGCTGCTTCGATCTTATCCCAGCCGGCTGCCTTCGCCGCCTCGACTGCCTTCGCGCCGCCGCTTGCCGCAGCGTCCTTCTGGCCGATGCCGATAAAGGAGATCTTCTCAGGAGCATCGAAGTCGGTGTCGATCGCGAAAATCGGCATATCCGTGCCGCTTACCAGCGTGGTCGCCATATCGCCCTGAAGCGGTGCGATGACCATGGCGTCGTACTTGCCGGCGTGCAGATCGGTCTCGATCATGTTCTGCTGCTCGTCATAGGCGGTCTCGGAGGTCGCGCCCTTCATGTCGAGCACTGCACCGGTCTCTTCCGCAGCCTTTTCTGCGCCTGCCATCATGTACTGGGTGTACTCGTTCGAGGTGGTCTTGAACACGATGGAAATGTTGTAAGCGCCGTCGCCGCTGCCGCCCTCAGCCTGAGAGCCGGTATCGCCGGTGGAACCGGAGGACGAGCCGCCGCAGCCTGCGAGCATGGATGCCATCAATGCGGAGGAAACAAACAGTGCGCCGATTTTCTTCAGATAGCTCATAATAAATTCTCCTTATACCTCTGTTAATCTCTATTTTCTCTTCAAAGTTTGATAAGATGACGACTTAAAACTGTGCGTACTTTGCAACGTGTGCACGGGTGACTTCTGCGGACTTCTTTACGTTCTCCTCCTGCGACATCTCGTAGTATGCCGGGCGGAAGATCTCGATGGTGCAGCAGTCGCCGTCAAAGCCGATCTTCTTGAGGGTGTCGGCGTAGCGTGCTTGCGGCAGGCAGTCGCCCTCGGCATCCGGCCACAGGCGCTTCTCGTCGTTGTTGTAGTAAGCGCCGCACGGCATGTCCTCGGTGCCGTTCAGGTGCCATACGAAGATCTTCTTGCCGTCTGCCTTTTCGAGGGTGTCCCAGCCGGAGCCCATTGCGTAGAAGTGGTACTGGTCGAGCGTTACGCCGACGTACGGGCTGTTGACTTCTTCAACGATCGCGTAAGCGTCCTCAAAGCGGTTGATGGTCATGGCCGGCTCGCCGCAGAACTCAAGGCTCAGGCGGATGCCGTGCGGCTCGCACTTCTTGACCATCTCCTTGAGAACGGCGACTGCGTCCTCGCGGATCTCCTTGCGGGTCGGGGTCAGGCCGCGCTCCTTCATGTCCTTGCTCGGTACAACAACGATCATTTTGCAGCCGAGGATGTCGCAGCGGCGGATGATCTCATCGAGCTCTGCCATAACGGCGTCCTTCTCCTCCTGCGTCTGCTTCATGTTGAAGAAGCACAGCGCGTTGTAGGAGAGCATCTTGAGGTGGTGGCTCTGGAACCAGGCGCCCATCTCCTCGAGGGTGATCTTGCCGGCCTCCAGATCGCGGTTCAGGCATTCGGACTGAATGTCGATGCAGTCGAAGCCGTACTTCTCGCACAGCTCAAGGTCCATCATGACGCTGTGGTTCTTGCAGAAACGATCGTTTGCTTCGTTAAATCCGAGTTTCATAATTGGTGTTCTCCTTTACTCTTTTCGTGCTTGTGTGGGCTTATCAAAACCTTCTGCGGAAGGTCCTCTTCACTTGACGCACTTAGAATATCACAGGAGATTTTGCGTTGCAATAGCTTTGGCGCACTATCATTTTTTCGTGCATTATCTCGTGATTATGCACATTGATTTGTCGGTAAATTAGAGCAAAACGCATAAAAATAGCATTATCATTGTAACAATGCCGCCGTGCAGCACAACATTTTCGTGCAGATGTAACATCTGGCGCAGGGCTGCGTTTTGTGATATAGTATAAGTACAGGCAACACGGAAGGGTGATTTTATGGTAACGATGCAGCAGATCGCAGACCGCTGCGGCGTGTCGCGCGGCACGGTGGACCGTGCTCTGCACCACAAGGAAGGCGTGCGCGAGGAGGTCGCGGAGCGCATCCGCGCGACGGCGCGCGAAATGGGCTATATCTCGAACCGCCTCGTCATGCAGCAGACGCAGCAGTGGAAGATCGGCGTGGTGCTCCACTCCAGCCATTCGGCCTTCGTACAGATGCTGTGCGAGCTGTTCGAGAGCTTTTCCGAGCGCGAGCTCATTCCGAATATTACGGTCATTGTGCGTGCGATGCAGGACATGGATGTGCAGCATCAGCTGACGCTCATCGACGAGCTTGTGACGACCGAGCATATCGACGGTCTGGCGCTCATGCCGCTCGCGAACACGCTCGTGCGTGACAAGATCAACACGCTCAGCGAAAAGCAGGGCATCCCCGTCGTGACGCTCAACACGGACATCACCGACGCGAACCGCATCGCCTATGTCGGCGCGGACAACATCGCGACCGGCCGCGCCGCCGCTGCTCTGCTCGGCATGGTCATGCAGGGGCACGGTAGCGTGCTGCCCATACTGGGTCAGCGCAGCGGCCACTATGCCGACTCGCAGCGCCTGACCGGATTCAGCACCGAAATGGCGGAAAGCTTTCCGGATATTCGCGTCCTGCACCCGGAATGCTCGTTCCTCGACGAAAGCCTTGCCGAGCGCATCGCTGCGCGCGCGATTCAGTCGGACAGCGAGCTGCGCGGCATCTATCTGACCTCCGCCGGACGGGAGGGCGTCTATCGCGCCGTGCATGCCGCAAACCGCAGCGAAAAGCTGCACCTCGTCGTGCATGACATCACCGAGGGCAACATCAAAATGGTCAAAAACGGCACGGTCGATTTCATCATCGGACAGGACGTCAAAACGCAGGGAACCCTCCCGATCCGCCTGCTGTACGACTATCTCGAACGCCACCAGTTCCCGAAGGAGCGCATGAATATCACGGATATTACGATAAAGTTCCGCTGTAATGTATGATTTTTTGCGTCTGCAAACGAAAAAACACCGCACTTTCGTGCGGTGTTTTTGTATTATCGTATCGCTTTGTTTATGCGTCGAAGAACTCGGAGTAGGTGTCCTTGGTGATGTCCTTCATGTCGTAGTAGGTCTGGTCGTCAACTTCTTCGCCGTTCAGAACCTTGGCCAGTACGTCGCCGCAGAGGTTGCCAATGCTCGGCCAATCCTTGAATACTGCGAACTCCATATAGCCGTCCTTGATGAGGTCAGAGTTCCAGGTGCCCATCGAGTAAACGCCGATGATGCTGACCTTGTCGGCCATGCCTGCGCCCTTGAGCGCCTCAGCTGCGCCGGAAGCCATCTTGCCGTCCATGCTGACGATGTAGTTCATCTGGTCGCCGTAAACCTGGATCCAGTCCTCGGTTACGCGCATTGCCTTCTCAGCGGTCCACTCGCCCGGCTGTACGCTGAGCAGTTCGATGTCGGTGCGGCCGCTCTTCTCGAGCGCGTCGCGGAAGCCCTGCTCCTGATCAACGGAAGCCTCGCGGCCTGCGGTACCGGTCAGGTAGCAGATCTTTGCGCCTTCCGGAGCGGTCTCGCCGAGGTATTCGCCCTGCTGATAGCCGATGTCGTACTCCTTGAAGCCGATGAACTTCCAGTCGCCGCCGTCAGCCTCGGTACCTACCATGAATACCGGGATGTCTGCGCTGTTGCAGGCATTGACTGCGGTGGTGTTGCCGGCGGTATCAACGCCGATGATGAACATCGCCTCAACGCCCTTGGTGATGAGGTTCTCGACGTTATCGGTCTGCTTTGCAATATCGAGGTTGGAGTCTGCGGTGTAAACTTCTACATTCTTGCCGCCGACTTTCTCCTTGAACTCGTCGGACTCGACGTAGCTCTTGAAGTTCTGGGTCGCTGCGAAGCAGCAGTCGTCTGCGTCGGTCTGGTTGACGAACGCTACCTTGATGGTGTCGCCGGAAGAGGACGAGCCGCCCTCAGCGGAGTCGCCGCCCGAGCTGGAACCGCCGCCGCAGCCGGTGAGAAGCATGGTCGCTGCCATTGCAGAAGCCATCAGAGCCGCCATTAAACGCTTTTTCATAGATTTTTTCCTCCATTTTCTCCTGTTACTCTTTTTGTGGAGCGGCGCCGCAGCACGGCGCCGCTTTTCTCTGGATTGATCGCGGGGGAGAGGTGCTTATGCCTTCTTCATGCGGCGAACCTGTGCGTCGATGATGACGGCGAGAGCGATGATCGCGCCCTTGACGATCTTCTGATAGTACGCGGAAACGTCCATCTGGGTCATGATGTTGAGCAGGACGCCGACGAACAGAGCGCCGACTACCGTGCCGTAAACCTTGCCGACGCCGCCGGACATCGAGGTGCCGCCGATGATGGCTGCGGTGATCGCATCAAATTCGTACTGGTCGCCGCCGGTCGGCTGGCCGGAGTTCAGACGGCTCATCAGGATAACGCCTGCGAGACCGGCTGCTGCGCCTGCGAACAGGAACGCCTTGATCTTGATCAGCTTGGTGTTGATACCGGAAGCACGCGCTGCGTCCTCGTTGCCGCCGACTGCGTAAACGTAGCGGCCGAAGCGCTTGCGGTTCATCAGAACCCAGTAGAAAATAAGTACAACTACCATGATCAGGATCGGCATCGGGATGCCTGCTACAACGCCCTGACCGAATACAGTGTAGCTGCTGTCAAAACCGTTGACCGGCTGTGCGTTGGTGTACGCGAGTACCGCGCCGCGGCCGATGAACTGGGATGCGAGGGTCATGATAAAAGAGGGGATGCCGCACGCGGTGACGATAAAGCCGTTGAAGAAACCGAAGATTGCGCCGACCAGAATGCCGACCAGCAGAGCGATGATCGGGTTGCCGGTCTTGAGCATTGTGACGGTGGAAAGCACGCCGGCGAATGCACATACAGAGCCGGGGGACAGGTCAACTTCGCCGGTGATGAGGACCATCTGCGCACCGAAGGCGATGATCATAACGACCGCGTTCTGTCTGATGATGTTGCTGATGTTGCGCGGCGTCAGGAACGTGTCGCTCAGCAGCGACGCTACGATGACCGCGACGATCAGAATAACGAAAATGCCGTATTTGCTGTACAAATCAGCCCAGTTGAGCTTCTTTTTCTCGTTCATTGTTCAAATCCTTTCACTGCCAGTTCCATGATCTTTTCCTGCGTTGCGTCGGCGATGTCCAGTATGCCGGTCATCTTGCCCTGACTCATAACGCAGACTCGATCGCTCATGCCGAGGATCTCGGGCATTTCGGAGGAGATCATAACGATCGCGACTCCTTCATTTGCCAGATCACACATCAGCTTGTAAATCTCGTACTTTGCGCCGACGTCGATGCCTCGGGTCGGCTCATCGAGGATGAGCACCTTGGGCGAGCGGAGCAGCCACTTCGTCAGTACGACCTTCTGCTGGTTGCCGCCGGAGAGCGATGCAACCGGAGCCTCCGGGGAGGACAGCTTGATCGACAGCTTGGCGACCATTTCCTTGACGTTGTCCTTTTCCTTCTTGAGATTGAGGAACGAACCGCTTTCGATGGATTTCAGGCTCGCCAGCGAGATGTTCTCGCGGATGGAGCGGCAGAGCACAACGCCTTCGCGCTTGCGGTCCTCGCTCGCCATCAGTACGCCTGCGTCGATAGCGTGCTGCGCATTGTGGAACTTGACCGGCTTGCCGTCGAGCAGCAGCTCGCCGTGTTCGTGCGGATCGAGTCCGAATACGGCGCGGAACAGTTCGCTTCGGCCTGCGCCGACCAGACCGGCGAAGCCGACGATCTCGCCTGCGTGGATGTCGAGCGTGATGTCCTTGAAACGGCTGCCGGTGAAGTTCTTGATCTGAAGAACCGGATCACCGATCGGCGCCGGGGTTTTCGGGAACTGGTCGGTGATCTCTCGACCAACCATCTTTTTGATGATGCCGTTCTTGTCGATCTGGTCGATGCGGCAGCTGTCAACATACTGGCCGTCACGGAAGATCGTGACTTCGTCGCAGATCTCAAAGATCTCGTCCATCTTGTGGGAGATGTAGATGATGCCGACGCCCTTCTTCTGCAGGCGGCGGATGTTTTCAAACAGGATGTGGACCTCGGAGTCCGTGATGGACGAGGTCGGCTCATCCATGATGACGACCGATGCGTCACGGGAAATCGCCTTGACGATCTCGATCAGCGCGATGTCGGATACGGTCAGGTTGCGCATGAGGGCTTTCGGGTTGTAATGGAAGCCAAATTCGTCCATCAGTGCCTGCGTATCTGCCCAAAGCTTTTTCCAGTCTACCATTTTCGCCGAATTCAGCGGCTCACGGCCGAGGAAAATGTTTTCAGCGATCGTCATGTCGAGGATCGGGCTGAGCTCCTGATGGATGGTTGCGACACCCATCTCAAGCATGGCCTTCGGTCCCTGGGGCTCGATCTTTTCACCCTTGAAGAAGATGTCGCCCTCGTCTCGCTTGTGAATACCGTTGATGATCTTCATCAGCGTCGATTTGCCTGCGCCGTTCTCACCGCACAGGGCGTGAACGCTGCCCGGTCTCAGCTTCAGGTTGACCTTGTCCAGCGCCTTTACGCCAGGAAACGTTTTGGATATGCCGCGAAGCTCCAGAACGTATTCGTAGTCTTGCGTTGCCAAGTCCCCTGCCTCCTTTCACTCACTCTTTTTTAATTTGCTTTACTCTCAAAACTCAAACTCAAAACCTTGCTCTTCGTTGTTTTGTGAGGCTATTATATCGCAGAGGTCCGGTGCGCTCAATAACGACATTTGCCATAAAACTTTGCATATTTGCTATTGATGCGGAGATGTGCATTTTCTGTGCAAGCAAGAATGAACAGAAAATTATACGACGTAATAGCTATATAGCACAGTTTAACACGTGCTAAATTGTGCAGAATGGCCATGACTTTGCGGATGTATACAAAAGAGACGGGACTTCGTTAGACAAATCGGATACGCACCTATTCATTCTTGCTCGGAGACATTTCTCGTTTTTGCGCAGAAAAAGAAAAAAGAGGAGCTGCGAAAAACAGCTCCTCCGCCTCGTCTCTGAACGAAGCACTATATATAATAGTATAGCTTACATGATGCCCTGACGCTCGCGGTCAGCAAGCTCGGTCAGGATCTCCGGCATCTTGCGATCCAGCTTGTACAGCGCCAGCAGCAGCGAGATCAGACCCCAGACCAGAAGCGGTGCCGCGACATACAGCCAGTAGATCATGCTCATCGCGCTTTCCGGCTGCGCTACGCCGCCGACGGTAGAGCTGATGTAGCCGCTCATCATCAGCAGGCCGCTGACGATGGCGCTCGCCACGCCGGTGCCGACCTTGTAGCCCATCGAGCTGCATCCGAGCACCAGACTCTCCTGACGGAGGTGCGATTTCCACTGACCGAACTCAACGGCGTCCGCGATCATGCTGAACAGCAGGGCGTAGGCCGGCGCCTCGCCGATGGCGCGGAGCACAGTCGTGAAGGCAATCCACGCGAAGCTGTACGGGTTGACCAGGAACAGCAGATGGGAAGCGCACGCAAACAGCGAGCCGATCAGCGCAAGATTTCGCTTGGAGATGCGCTTGAGCAGCATCGGGCAGATGAGCGACACGCCGACGATGACGCCGATCTCCGAGAAGTACAGAGCGCTGTACATCCAGCTGTCGTTGTG
The DNA here is from genome assembly GCA_963645185.1 of Coprococcus eutactus. Classification (GTDB taxonomy): domain Bacteria; phylum Bacillota; class Clostridia; order Oscillospirales; family Butyricicoccaceae; genus Agathobaculum. The sequence continues at coordinate 8,282 of CAVIRF010000001.1, forward strand.
CAGCAGATACTTGCAGTAGTAGGGGAGTACGATGCCGACGACCTGCGAGTGGATGTTCTCAAGCGCGAACAGGAACAGGACCGCCCAGAAATACTGGTTTTTCGCGAGCGTGATGAGCGACTTGGCGAGCGGAACCTTGGTGGTTTCCTTCACCTTTGCCTCAACGCAGACGGTTTCCTTGCAGCGCGCGAAGCAGAACAGCAGCAGGCCGCAGGCGATGACCGACCACAGCACGATGGCCTTGATCCATGCGGACTGCGTGTCGCCGAGCAGCTTGACGAGCGGCATGGTCGAAACGACGGTCACGAGCTGACCGAAGCGCGCGATCGCCAGACGCATGACGGAAAGCATGCTGCGCTCGTCGGACGAACGGGTCATGCGGACGGCCAGCGTGCCATACGGTACGTTGATGGCGGTGTAGATGACCGTTGTGCACAGGTTGTACGAAACGAAGATGTACCAGAACTGCAAGGTGGCGTTGGTCTGCGGCACGGTGAACAGCGCGATCGCGCTCAGCGCATACGGAACCGCCATCCACAGCAGCCACGGACGGCCCTTGCCCCATTTGGAATGGGTCTTTTCGACGATGAAGCCCATGATGATGTCCGAGGTGCCGTCAAAAATACGCGACAGCAGCATGACAAGACCGATGGTCGCGACCGAAATGCCAACGTAGTCGGTATAGAACAGGGTCAGCAGGGTATTGACCATGCCGAAAACGACGTTGCAGGCCGCGTCGCCGCAACCGTAGGCGATGCGCGTGCTCCACGGCAGGCGTCCCGTGCTCTCTGCGCGGAGCGCAGCGGCGCTCTGGCTCATCGGCGGATGCCCTGTGTGTCTCTGTTTCAGTGCAGCCTCTTGATTCATGTTTTTCGCTCTCCCTTTGGTGATGTTTTTCAAAACCGATGCAATATGCTCAATAAATCGTGCAACGGGTTGTATTATAAGACGAACTTTCGGGCAAATTCAATAATTTCACTTGCCGAAAATTTACTCATATTTGCTACAAAACGCGAAAAACAGAGATGGGAGAGAACGGATTTTTATTCCAGCTATCCGGCATGGATTGAGCATACTATACAATATAGAAAACGATGGCTTGTATCATATGCTTTAAGGCATGTGGAAAATCGACAAATGAAAATACTTTGATTTGTTCATATTTGCTGTCAAGACAAAAGTACACCGCGATACCGAAAGCAGTATCGCGGTGCAGCAAAATTCAGATCAGCATGTCGCGGAATTTTTTGGGCGTGGAGCCGACCTTCTTTGTGAAAACCGATGTAAAGCTGGTGGAATACTCGTAGCCGACGCGCGCGGCGATCTCGGCGACCGAAAGATCGGTGCTCTTGAGCAGCTTTTTCGCGGCGTTCATGCGCATGATGACGATATACTCGTGCGGCGAGTAGCCGACCTCCTGCTTGAACAGACGAGCGAAATGATACAGGCTGAGGTTGACCTCGCTGGCGATGTCCTTGACCTCGAGCGGTTCCTGATAGTGCTGGCGGATGTAGGACAGCGCCTGCTCGATGAGCGGGTTGCGCATGTTCTGCGCGTGGTCGGCGCCGGCGATGAACAGCAGCTCGCACAGGATGCTGTGGATGTAGACCGAAACCTCGGGCTCGGGCACGATGTCCTGATGACGGTGCATCGCGAGCAGCCAGTCCAGATTGTCGACCGCGCTGCTCTTCTCCGGCAGGCGGAACACCGCCTGATTGCGCTGGACGATATGTTCATAGAACTGGAAGGTGTTGCTGCCGCTGAAATGGATCCACCGGAAGATGGTCGGCTCCTCGATGGCTTCGTAGCAGTGGGGCAGGTGGCAGTTGATGATTCCCATGTCGCCTTCCTGCGCGATATAGCTGCGGCCTTCGTTCTCGATGTGCATTTTTCCCTTCTCTACATAGAAGAGAAAGTAGTTGTTGAAGTTGTCTCGCCGGATCTGATATTCCGGTGTACAGACAAATCTGCCGCAGCGGTGAAGATAGAAAAATAGTGATTCCGCCAGTTTGGACGGCGTGGACAGGAACAGCTCGGAACCGCGGGATACGCCGCGTTCCTGAAATTCATACTCCATATGGTGTTTCTCTCCTTTTCTGTTAGCATATATGGTGTGATTTGGATTTTTGTGCACATCGTCAAAATTCATGTGAAAACCCGGTGTTCATTTACGCTCTCAGCAAAAATGAACAGTTTTTCAGCACGGGCGATTGTTTACACAGCCGCCGGACGATGTTTATAATACAATCACTCAAAACAAACCGATGCTTTTCTTCAAGGCAACAAACTTTTTTCAAAACTAACACCATTATGATAACACAAAAGGAGCGTTTTTACCATGAAAAAATCTGCTAATCTGGAAGTACTGTACTACGAGCTGCCGTGGGCTGAGCGTTTCGCAGCCGCCGCTAAGGACGGTTTCAAGTGTGTTGAATTCTGGGGCTGGGAGGACAAGGACCTGGCTGAAGTAAAGCGTCTGTGCGCTGAGAACAACCTCGAGCTGACCGCGATGGGCGGCGACGGCCCCTTCTCCATGTGCGACCCCAAGTTCAAGCAGCAGTACCTCGATTACATCAAGCGCGCCATCGAGGCTGCCAAGGAAGTCGGCTGCCCGATCCTCATCATCCACTCCGACGCACTTCAGGCGGCTCCCCAGTACGCGGTTCCGCTTTCCGGCGATTACTCCTACAATCAGAAGCTGCTGAACATGTTCGACATCCTGTCCACCATCGCACCGTGGGCTGAGGAAGCAAACATCACCTTCGTTCTTGAGGCGCTGAACATCGTTACCGACCACTGCGGCAACTTCCTCGACAACACCCAGACCTCCGCTGAGCTGGTTGCAGCAACCGGTTCTCCGAACATGAAGATCCTGTACGACGCATATCATATGTACCTCGACGAGGGCAAGATCTGCGAGACGACCGAGAAGTACCTCGACAACATCGGCTACATCCACATCGCGGACGCTCCGGGCCGTCACGAGCCGGGCACCGGTGTCATCAACTACGAGAACTTCTTCAAGCATCTCGAGAAGATCGGCTATCAGGGCACCGCAGGCATGGAGCTGTATCCCGTAGACGGTACCGCAAAGGCTGTTGAGGCGATCAAGAAGGCTGTCGGCACGCTGTAAAAGGAGGACAATATCATGAAATTCGATGCACATGTAGAAGCACTGTATCAGGAACTGCCGTTTGCTGAGCGCTTTGCCGCTGCAAAGAAGGACGGCTTCAAGTATATCGAAATCTGGGACTGGGACAACAAGGATCTGGACGAGCTGACCCGTCTGTGCGCGGAGAACGATCTGCAGATCGCGGCGATGAGCGGCGATAAGCTGTATGATATGTGCAACCCGGCAGACGACGAGAAGTACATCGCAGAGGTCATCGAGTCCATCCGCGTAGCCGAGAAGATCGGCGCGCAGAGCGTTGTCATCCACTCCAACGAGCTGACCCCGGCCGGCCCGGTCAAGAACGAGCACAAGGACCTGTCCGATACCGTTAAGATGTGCTCCATGTTCCGCAAGCTGCGCGCGCTGGCTCCTTATGCAGAGGAGTATGACGTACAGCTGGTCGTTGAGCCGCTGAACATCGTCACCGATCATATGGGCAACTACCTGACCTCCACCCAGCAGACCGCTGAGCTGCTCGAGGCAGTAAACTGCCCGAACATCAAGATGCTGTACGATGTATATCATATGTACCTGAACGAGGGCAAGCTGTGCGAGACGCTGGATAAGTACGTTTCCTACATCGGCCACATTCACATTGCAGACGCTCCGGGCCGTCACGAGCCGGGCACCGGTGCCATCAACTACGCAAACCTGTTCCGTCACCTCGACAAGCTGGGCTATGACGGCACGGTAGGCTGCGAGCTGTTCGCGCTTAAGGATACTGCAACCGCAATCGCTGCTGTCAAGGATGCAGCAGGCGACCTGTTCTAAGGAGGATATAATAGTATGGAACTGAGAATTGGCGTTGTCGGCGCAGCCGGCTTCATCGGCCGCGATCATATTCAGCGACTGAACAGCACGATCAACCATGCGCGTGTCGTAGCGGTTTCCGATATTGACCCGGAAAAGACGCAGGCCGTTGCAGATACCTGCGGCGCGAAGGCATACACGGACGGCGAGACCCTCATCAAGGACCCGGACGTTGATGCGATCGTTGTCACCTCGTGGGACCCGACCCATGCGCAGTTTGTAAACGCAGCCATCAAGGCAGGCAAGCCGGTATTCTGCGAGAAGCCGCTCGCTTCCACTGTTGAGGACTGCCAGGCAATTCTGGACGCCGAGGAGGGCGCAGGCAAGCGTCTGGTTCAGGTCGGATTCATGCGCCGCTACGATCCGGGCTACCTCGAAATGAAGGAGATCATCGACTCCGGCAAGCTCGGCAAGCCGCTGCTGGTACACTGCAAGAGCCGTACCCCGGTCACCCCTCCGAAGCACACCACCCGTATGCACGCGACCAACGTTGTCGTTCACGAGATCGACGTTCTGCGCTGGCTGCTCGACGACGAGTTCGATCAGGCACAGGTCATCATGCCGCGCCCGACCTGCTTCGCTCCGGAAGGCCTTCAGGACCCCCAGATGATGCTGCTCACCACCAAGCAGGGCGTTGTAGTTGACGTTGAAGTTGCGGTAAACGCACACTTCGGATACGAAATCCAGTGCGAAGTCGTCTGCGAGAAGGGCACCGTATCCCTGCCGCAGCCGAGCCGCGCAGAGGTCTGCGTAGACAATCAGGCATCCCACGGCATCATGGCCGACTGGTCCAAGCGCTTTGTTGAGGCATATCAGAACGAGTTCCAGTCCTGGGTTGACCACGTTCTCGAGGGCAAGACCCCGGACGGCGCGTCCTCGTGGGATGGCTACGTTGCCTGCGCGGTCGGCGAAAAGCTGGCGGAAGCACAGGGAACCAAGTTGCTTGAGCCTGTAACCCTGCCGGAGTGCCCGAACTTCTACACGAAGTAAGGAGGAACGCTCTATGAAAATCGGTCTGGTATCCGACTGCCTCGGCGGCCAGTCGTTTGATGAGCTGCTCGATTCCTGCGTCAAGCTGGGGATCGAGCAGGTAGAGCTCGGCGTCGGCAACTGGTCGAGCGCACCGCATGTCGATCTGGACGGTCTGCTCGAGAGCGAGACCAAGCGCGACGAGATGAAGGGCAAGCTGAAGGATCACGGTCTGAGCATTTCCGCTTTCAACTGCTCGGGCAATCCGCTCGCGCCGGGCGACTGGGGCAAGTGCGAGGACGAGGTAACGCGCAAGTGCTTCAAGCTCAGCGAATATTTCGGCCTCGACAAGGTCGTCATGATGTCCGGCCTGCCCGGCGGCGGCCCGGACGACAAGTATCCGAACTGGGTCGTCACCTCTTGGCCGCCCGAGACGCAGGAAATCCTGAAATACCAGTGGGAACAGGTCGCTATTCCGTACTGGAAGGAGCTGAAGGAGGTCGCAAAGGCACACGGCGTGACCAAGCTCGCGCTCGAGCCGCACGGCTGCCAGCTCGTTCATGATGTAGAGAACTTCGAGAAGCTGCGCGACGCCTGCGGCGGCGATAAGACCATCGGCTTCAACCTCGACCCGTCCCATCTGTTCTGGATGGGCGCGGACCCGATCGCGGTCGCACGCGCATTGGGCGACGCCATCTATCATGTGCATGTCAAGGACGTCCGCATCGAGAAGCCGGCCGCAACGAATACGCTGCTCGACGGCAAGCATGTTCTCGAGTACGCAAAGCGCTCGTGGAACTTCGCGATCCCGGGCTATGGCCACGACGAGCGCTGGTGGCGCGAATTCCTCGTCACCCTCAAGATGATGGGCTACGATGGCGTACTCTCCATTGAGCACGAGGATTACACCATGGACACCATGTCCGCTCTGGGCAAATCCGTCCAGCTCCTCAAAAACAATATCCCTTATTGATACCCCTATATCTTTCTCCATGCAAATCGATCCGCTTAACGGTTTGCAAAAAATATCTCTCTTTTTCTTTTCTTCAATTACACGCCTCCTGCCGTTCTCCCCGGCAGGAGGTTTTCTTTTGCCGGTAAAGCAAAACCGCCGTCTTTTTGGGGCAAAAAGCAGGCACTCTATCCGAAGATAGAGTGCCCGAGAAAAAGAGAAGAAGAGAGGTGGTCGAAAATTATTGTTCATTTTTGCTGTGAAATGCGCAGAGGCATCCTGCGGCAAAACGAACTGTGAACCGGACGATCAAGCCGTTGTTCTTTCTGTATCGATATTGTAATTTTGGAAGAGATAATGTTACTTTACACTTTGTTTTATCTCTTTTGTTGATACTATTATGCACGATGACAGGACGGTTTGCAATCACGGGATTTGCTGTAAAATGAAGCATATTTGCTGTTTTACGGGATGCGGCGATAATTCTTGCATCCTGTACAAAACGCCGAACAATTCTTTGTTAAAAGTGCACGATTTTAGCTAAAACCACCGTTTTGAAAAGGAATAGAGCAAGTTTCGTGATGGTCAGGTGGTTTGCCTCTTGCTATAATAAGACCATAGAAAAGCTTAAAAAACAAAGCGAGAGGAGCAATAAACCATGAAAAAACAACTCTGTTCGACCCTTCTGGCCGGTGCCGTGCTGTTTGGCGCGCTGACCGGCTGCGGCAGCAAAAGCTCCACGGTTTCCGCCGATGGCGATGTGCAGGCCTCGAACGCCACGCATAAGATTGCTGTCATCCAGAAAACCCTCGATAATGATTTCTGGCGTATCAGCGCCAAGGGCGTAGAGGCCGCAGCGAAGGACCTCGGCGTCGAAGTCAATCTGATCGGTCCGCCGAACGAGACCGCTTACGATGAACAGATGAACGAGATCGAGACCGTGCTCTCGTCCGGAGACGCAGAGGTCGTGTGCATCGCGCCGCTCCAGCCGCAGACCGCGTCCACCATGGTCACGAACGCCAGCGTTCCGATCATCGCGTTCGACAGCAATTTTGACTCGGACAAGATTATCTCCTATGTCGGCGTTTCCAACAAGGACGCTGCTGCGATGCTCGCGGAATACGTTGTCGATCAGCTCGGCACGGGCTTAAAGGTAGCGCTTCTGGCCGGTACGCAGGGCGATAACGCCTCCGGCGACCGCATGGCGGGCTACACCGAGGTCATGGAAGCGAACGGCTGCACCATTCTGGAGACCCAGTACACCGACTGCGCGACCGACCGCGCGGTTTCCTGCATGGAGGGTCTGCTCCAGAAGTACCCCGAGGGCGAGATCGACGCGGTTCTGACGCTCTCCGACGATGTTGCCATCGGCGCATCGACCGCCTGCCAGCAGGCCAGCCGAGATGATGTCGTAATCTACGGCTTCGGCGGCTATCCCGGCGGACAGTACGTCAAGGACGGCAGCATCAAGGCGACCGTGGACATCAACCCCTATGAGATGGGTTATAATGTAGTTGCCAAGGCGCTGGCCGCCATCAACGGCGAAACGCTCGACAGCTTTTACCCGACTGACCCGAAGATCATCGACGAGAGCAACGTAGATGAATTTCTGGCAGAGCAGTCCTGATACATCGAGAAAAACCGGAGCGCACAGTTACATTGAGACTGTGCACTCCGGTTCTGTTTTATCGTGATTTTGTGCAAAACACAGCGTTCAGCGCGCCGGAAAATGTATGGGTCTAAATTCACCTCTTCGGGCGCCATCGCCGCCCCCATGTTGTTCGCGTCCTTCACGCCGAGCTCGATCATCTTCCCGAAAAGCACATGGGTCATGCGGATGGAGGAGCCGCCCTTCGCGCCGAGCACGGCGGCACCGGCCGCTGTCGCGGTCCACTGCGCGGTGGGGGTGCGCTGGCCGCCGTAGGCAAGGGGGAAGCGGTACTGCCGCTCTGCCGAGCAGAAATGCGAGGAGGCGGAGACGGCAAGGCGAGCGGCTGCGCCTGCCTCGACGAGCACACCGCCGAGCGCAAGCCCCTGCGCCATGGTCGAGCACGCGCCGTACTGACCGAGGTAGGGGACGTCCGAGTGCATGGAAGCGAGGAACGAGCCGATGCACTGGTTGAGCAGATCCCCGGCGAGGATGAGGTCAAGGTCGCAGTGCCGCAGGCTGCCCTTGCGCAGCGCGAGGTCGATGGCGGTGCGCTGAAGCTCGCTCTCCGCGAGCTCCCACGACTTCTGGCCCATGCGGTCGTTGCGCGTGACAAAGTCAAAGCGGCTGCCGAGCGGGCCTTCGCCCTCTTTTTTGCCGACTGCGGCGGCGTGCGACAGCAGATACGGGCGGTTTTCGAGCGTAAGCGTGCGTTTTCCGGCATGTGCAATCATCCGGCGCCGCCTCCCTTCAGCGCGAGCAGCACAAGGCCGTAGAGGACGCTCGCGGTGATGCCGTAGACGAGCACCGGCCCGGCGATGACGAACAGCTTTGCGCCGAGACCGAGGGTAAGCCCTTCGCTTTTGTACTCGATGGCAGGCGAGACGATGGCGTTCGCGAAGCCGGTGATGGGGACGATCGTGCCGGCGCCGGCGTGCTTTGCGAGCTTGTCGTACAGGTGCAGGCAGGTCAGCAGCGCGCCGAGGAACACCATGGTGATGGCGGTCGCGGCGGCGGTGTCGTCGGTATCCAGACCGCGCGACAGCCAGAACATGCGCACGCCCTCGCCGACCGTGCAGATCGCGCCGCCGAACAGAAACGCCAGCAGGCAGTCACGCGCGAGCGGCGACGGCGGACTTTTCCGCGCCAGCAGCGCCGCATATTTTCGTTTATCCGGTTGCATAACTTTCCCTCCTAGAGGTTTTTGAATGTATTTTTTGCAGGGAAAGCTAATTTATGCAATGGAAATCACAGCACAGGCAGTATCTACAAGTGACTTGTTTGGATGGGAAAAAATACATATTATAATTCGTGAAAACGCATAATATTTTCGAAAATATATTATTAATACTGTATATTGTAAAATATAAATAAAAATAGTAATATATAACTATAATCAATGCATTAGTATTAGTTGTAGTGTGATTGAAAGAAGGTGTTTTGAAAAGAACGTAAGTAAGAATCAATCAGAAGGACTTGCAAGGGAAAGGAGATTTCTTATGAAGAGCAAAAAAAGTAACATCTTAAGTTTTGTATTAGCTTTTTGTATATTCACGACGATGATACCATATTCTTTTGCTATGACTGACTATAAAAGAGAAGAAATTGAAGATATTCCACAGACAGGGTTCTTTTTGGAAATTGATCCTGCATTAGAAAAGGCTTATCGAGAATATTCTATAGTTGCAGAACAGCAGGGGAAATTTGTAACACTGAGTATTGAGGATTTTGTTGGAAATTTCAATGGAGAATATGACACAGTAGAAAGTTATCTTGCTTCTTGCATAGATCAATTGAATTTTTGCGAAGATTTAACTGATGTAAGGCAAAGGGAAGAAATTCAAAGACAGGCTACTTTGACTGATACACCTTATAATGTAACAAGAGCAAGTACAGAAAAATGGTGGCACAATAGTTCGACTCCATCGCAATCTTTTTCTAATGGAAAGTATAATTTGGTGGGAAAGGCAATAAAAGGAGATATTATATATGAAGCGGCTGGTGGATTTAATATTACCGGACATACCGTATTAGTGGCAGGTACATATTATTCGTCAGAGTATTCACAATATTATGTTAGAGCAATAGAGGCGGTTCTTTCGGGCGTATGCTATGGCATTCTTTGCGATGAACGCTTCGAGTCTCAGAAATCTTACTTAGATAGACCGAAGTCGGGTAATGCAAGCGATATGTCAAAGGCCGTTGATTTTGCAATTTCTCAATTAGGTAAGAAATACTACATTAACACGTCTGCTGCGAATTTGACTAGTAGTCGTCCTGATTGGTATTGTTCGCTACTCGTATATGCAGCCTATAAAAATCAAAATATTACATTGTGCGACTGTGCAACAGTATGTACGTTAATGCCTGTTTCTATTCACAATGGTAATGTTACTACATTGACTGCATATAACAATTATTGATAACCGAAAAGAGGGAGTGCATATGAGCAAAAGACGGAAAATCCTCATCCTGGCATTGGGACTCCTGCTGTTCGGGATGGCATTTGTAGTGTATGCATTTTATCACTCGTATGCGAGCTTTCCGGCATGGATACCGGTGATTGCGATTAAGACGTTTTATGCCCTGTATTGTGCTGTTACTCTGGGATTACTGATCTTATCGGCTGTGCTGTATTGCAGAAAGAAATAAAAAACACCCCCGGTGTCCGCGGTGCGAAAAACGCTGCGGATACCGGGGGCATTCTTATGCTTATAATAAAGGTTATATACTGAATACGCCGAAAACCTTGCTTGCAAGTTCAGAGGCAAGAATAGCGACCAGCAGGACCGGCGCGATCCAGCGGATCATGACGCGGTGCAGCTTTTCGCGGTGGAACGAGCCTGCGCCCGATTTTACTTCGTCTGCGACGACCTTGGTGCCGACGACATGGCCGATCAGCACGCAGGTCAGCACGGCAACGATAGGCATGAGCACCGAGTTCGAGATGAAGTCGAAGAAATCAAGGAACTGCATGCCGATGATCGTGACGCTCTCCCACGGGCCGTAGCCGAGGCAGGACAGCATGCCGATGACCAGACAGATGGCGATGATGATGAGCGTTGCCGGGACGCGCTTGAGCTTGAACTTGTCCATGATGACCGACGCGAGCGTCTCCATCAGCGCGATGGAGGAGGTCAGCGCCGCGAACAGAACGAGCAGGAAGAACACCGCGCCGATGATCGTGCCGAACTTCATCGACTCGAATACCATCGGCAGCGAGATGAACATCAGGCTCGGGCCGCTGTTGACCTGAGACGGGTCGCCGCCGTTGAACGCGATGACCGCCGGAATGATCATCAGACCGGCGAAGAACGCGAACAGCGTGTCGAAGATCTCGATCTGCGTGACCGAATGCTCGAGCAGGTTTTCCTTCGGCATATACGAGCCGTAGGTGATCGTGATGCCCATCGCGAGCGACATCGAGTAGAACATCTGGCCGCACGCGCCGAGCACGGTGGAGGCCGAGAACTGCGAGAAATCCGGCATCAGATAGTACTTGACGCCTGCCAGAGCGCCCGGGATGGTCAGCGAATAGAGCGCGATGACAACGACCAGCACGGCGAGCACCGGCATCATGATGCGGCTTGCGTTCTCGATGCCCTTCTGCACGCCGAAGATGACGACAAAGCCGGTGATGAGCACAAAGAGCACGAACCACGGGGTCGGGCCGCTGAAATTCAGCATGGTCGCCGGGAGCGAACCGGCGTCAAAGCCGATGAAGCTGCTGAAAAAGCCGCCGTTGTCCGCCGCCTCGAGCGCGCCGCCCGAGATGAATGTCCACAGATACTTCATGACCCAGCCGCCGATGACGCAGTAATACGGGGTGATGATGAGCGGAACGAAGGCCGCGATCCAGCCGAGAAAGTTAAATCGCTTGTCGAGCGCGCCGTAAGCGCCGATGCACGACAGCTTGGTCTTTCGGCCGATCGCGAACTCGGTGATCATCAGCGAAAAGCCGAAGGTGACGACAAGGATCAGGTAGACGAGCAGAAAGATACCGCCGCCGTACCGCGCCGCCAGATACGGGAACCGCCAGAGGTTGCCCAGACCGACAGCCGATCCTGCCGCCGCCAGCACAAAGCCGACACGGCTGGAGAAACTGCTTCTCTCTTGTTTTTCCATAGTTTGTTATCCTCTCCTGACATACTTCTCTTTATTTTTGTGACCGGCTCTCCGGTCTGTCTGCGGCAAAAAGGCGTTCCGTGCCGCAGCACCGCACCGTCCCTGCGGTACAACAGAAAAGCGGCGCACTGAAATGCATTGCGTCGCCATAAAAATTAACTTTATTATATCACAATATTCCGCAAAAACCAACACCTGAAATAAAAAAACAAAGCGCGAGTTGCAGGCAGGGGCGCGATGTGCTATAATCACAGCATCGAAAACGATTTGTCTGTTATAAGGAGTGTGCATGGATATGAAAACTTACCGTTTCGGCGTTCTCGGCGCAGGCAGCATGGGCAAGACCATCGCCGCAGGCGCGGTGCGTGCCGGTCTGTTCCGCCCGGACGAGGTGCTGCTGTTCAACCGCAGCGAGGAAAAGCGTGCCGCGAACAAGGCGGAGGGCTACGCCGTGACCGGCGACTTCACCGAGGTCTATACCGCGTGCGATACCGTGCTGCTGTCGGTCAAGCCGCAGAATTTCGCGGAGGTGCTGCCGAAGCTCGCCGAGTGCGAGTGTGACAAGCCGCTCGTGCTGTCGATCGCCGCAGGCATTTCGTTTGCAAAGATCGAGGCGGCGCTCGGCGCGGACACCCCGATCATCCGCGCGATGCCGAATACGCCGCTCATGCTCGGCGTGGGCGCGACGCAGCTGGTCAAGAACGCCGCCGCGAGCGAGGAACAGCTTGCCGCCGTGCGCGGTCTGTTCGACGCGATGGGCGTGACGACGGTATTTGATAAGGAAGACATGATAAACGAGGCGATCCCGTATGCAGGCTCGGCTCCGGCCTATATCTACGCCTACGCGGATGCGATGGTGCAGAGCGCGAAAAAGCATGGCATCGACGAGAAGGATGCACTCGAGATGTTCTGCCAGACCATGATCGGCGCGGCGAAGATGCTCATGCAGGGCGAAAAGACCCCGGCGGAGCTCATCCGTGCCGTCTGCTCGCCCGGCGGCACGACGCTCGCCGGCATGCAGGTGCTCGAGGAGCGCGACCTGTACGGCATGGTAGCGGAGGCCTGCGACAAATGCACCGCGCGCGCCTACGAGCTTGGCAAATAAAATTTTCATTTTTTCGAAAAAACATGTTGACAAACGCTGATCTATGGGTTATACTAAATGAGCTTGGTCAAAGACAGCTGGCAGCCGCAAGGCTTCAAATGGCGTTTTCGCCGCCCGCCGAGGTCAACATGGAAATGTATATTGCATCGTTACGATGTTTTCTGTGTACCCTCCTGTGTCTTTGCGCCGGGAGGGTACTTTTATTTCATAGGAGGTGAAAATGATGCCGAATGCAAAGGTTCTGGAAGAGAAGAAGGCCGTAGTTGCGTCCCTGGTTGAGAAGATCAAGAATTCTCCCGCTGGCGTGCTGGTCGATTACAAGGGCATCAACGTTGAGGATGATACCAAGCTCCGCAAGCAGCTTCGTGAAGCTGGCGTTGAGTATGCTGTCATCAAGAATACCCTGATCCGCTTTGCAGCGAAGGAGCTGGGCTTTGACTGGGACGAGACCCTGCACGGTACTACCGCGCTGGCTATCTCCACCACCGACGACGTTGTCGCACCCGCTAAGATCCTCGCTGATTTTGCGAAGACCCATGAGAACTTCAACCTCAAGGCTGGTTACCTGGAAGGTAAGGTAATCGGTGAGGACGAGGTCAAGAAGCTTGCAGCTATGCCGAGCAAGGAAGTCCTTATCGCTCAGGTTCTGTACAGCTTCAACTTCCCCATTATGCAGCTTGCTATTGCTTGCGATGCTATCGTTAAGAAGGCAGAGGGTAATGAGGAGATGAAGGTTGCCGAGCTGGTAGCCCCGAAGGAAGCTGCTGCTGAAGAAGCTGCGGAGTAATTCCTGTCCCCAAAGCTGTCAAACAGGACAGCAAAACACATTAAATTTTAAAAATAACTTAAATGGAGGTTTATCCCATGACTGTTGCTGAGATTATGGAAGCTGTAAAAGAGCTCAAGGTTATGGAGCTCTCTGAGCTGGTAAAGGCTCTCGAGGAAGAATTTGGTGTATCCGCTACGCCGGTAGCTGTTGCAGGTGCTGTAGCAGGCGGCGACGGCGCAGCTGCTGCTGACGCTAAGACCGACTTCGACGTAGTTCTGGTTGACGCTGGCTCTTCCAAGATCAACGTTATCAAGGCTGTTCGCGAGATCACCGGCCTGGGCCTGAAGGAAGCTAAGGAGAAGGTTGACACCGCTCCGCAGACCATCAAGGAGGCTGCTCCGGAGGCTGAGGCTAACGAGATCAAGGAGAAGCTCGAGGCTGCAGGCGCTAAGGTTGAGCTCAAGTAATTTGAGTTTTATCGCTTGAATTTTAAGAGACGCAGAGTTTACGCTCTGCGTCTCTTTTTATCTATTTGTCGCGAAACTGACGTTTCGCCGACAGATGTGTTCTGACTTTGCAGAACACGGACGTCCGAAAGTTCCCATGCGGAAACTTTCTCCCTCTCAAAGTAAGAAAACCGAGGTACACGCCCCCGGTTTTCTTGCATTTGCACAGCAAACGCTGTTTCATGCGCGCTTTCGCGCGACGGCAGCTGCTTTAGTAAAGCTGTGATGTAAAAATAATCCCCCTGTGAAAGGTTTTCGTAGCTTTTCACAGGGGGCTTTCTGTTTTATTCCTTTTTGGGGCGCGGCGTGATGCTGCATATGCGCTTCCAGAGCGGCGTGATGCGGCAGATGATGTAGACGATGAGCGCACCGGCGAGGTTGAGAATGAGGTCGTCGATGTCGCAGGAGCCGGTGCCCGTGTAGACCTGCGTGACCTCGACCGCCGTGATGGCGAGCGTCAGCGTCGCGGTGAAGAAGAAAATGCTGCGCTGCCAGCGGAATACCGCAGGAAGGAACACGCCCATCGGCGCGAACGCGATGACGTTTCCGGCGAGGTTCAGGATGACCAGCCGCAGCGAGATATTCCCGTAGCCATAGGCGAGCAGGTAGTTCTTGATGGTGCGCAGCGGCTCGAGATTGACCGCCTCGAGCGTTGCGTGCGTCGTAAAGCCGCGGCCGAAGGCGTTGTCGAAAAACAGCACGTTCGCGAGCACCCACATGTAATAGTAGAGCAGCAGCTGCATGTACAGCCGTCTGCGGCGCTGGCGCTGCACCTCCGGAATGCCGCAGAACAGCGCGATGCGCAGCAGGATGACAAATGCAACCGCGAACGCGAATTTCTTTTCCGGACCGACAACGATGTTCGGCGCGAGCTCGTAGAACAGGTTGAAGCACAGCAGCGCCGCCGTGAGCAGCGTCGCTATGCCGCGAAGTAAGGTTTTCAAAAGGACAGTCTCTCCCTTTGCAATCAGAGATTTTCCGCTTCGCGCAGCCACAGTGCGGAAACCGCGTCAGACGGCATTCTCCAGTCGCCGCGCGGCGAGAGCGTGACCGTACCGACCTTGGGGCCGTCGGGCAGGCAGGAGCGCTTGAACTGCTGCGTGAAGAAGCGGCGCACGAAGGTCGTCAGCCATTTTTTGATGGTCGCGTCATCGTACACGCCGGCAAAGGTTTTCTTTGCGGCGCGGTAGATCTTGCGCGGCGGATAGCCGAAGCGCAGCATGTAGTACAGGAAAAAGTCGTGTAGCTCGTAGGGGCCGACCAGATCCTCGGTTTTCTGGCTGATCTCGCCGTCCTTGGGGGGCAGTAGCTCGGGGGAGACCGGGGTATCGAGCACATCGCGCAGAACGTCGGACAGCTCGCCCTCCACGCGGTCCGCCTCGTAGGCGACAAGGTAGCGCACGAGCGTCTTGGGGATGGAGCCGTTGACGCCGTACATGCTCATGTGGTCGCCGTTGTAGGTCGCCCAGCCGAGCGCGAGCTCGGAAAGGTCGCCCGTGCCGACGACCATGCCGCTGGTCTTGTTGGCGAGGTTCATCAGCACGAGGGTGCGCATGCGCGCCTGACCGTTCTCGAAGGTGACGGAAAGGTCGTCCTTGGACTGACCGATGTCCTCAAAATGCTGGTCGACCGCCGCCTTGATGTCCACGGTCTTGAGCGTCACGCCGTAGGCCTCGGCGAGCTTCTCGGCGTTGCCCTTGGTGCGCGCGGTCGTGCCGAAGCACGGCATCGTGACCGCGAGGATGCCCTTTCGGTCGAGTGACAGCATGTCAAAGGCATGGACGAGGACGATGAGGGCGAGGGTGGAGTCCAGACCGCCCGACAGGCCGACGACAGCGGTTTTCGCGTGCGTGTGGTGCAGACGGGTCGCAAGACCGGTCGCCTGAAGCGTCAGGATCTCCTCGCAGCGCTCGTCGCGCAGCGCCTTGTTCGCCGGAACGAACGGGGTGCGCGGAAAACTGCGGTCGGCGAGGTCGTTTTCGACCGGCGCGAGCGAGAACAACAATGCGCCGCCCTCGGCCGCTTCAAAGGTGTTCATGCGCTGACGCTCGTGCGCAAGGCGTTGAAGGTCGATGTCGGCGTAAATGATGCCCTGCTCGAACATGCGGCTCTCTGCGAGCAGCGAGCCGTTCTCGGCGATGAGGTCGTGACCGGCAAAGACAAGATCCTGCGTGGACTCGCCGAAACCGGCGTCTGCGTACAGATAGGCGCACAGCAGGCGGCCGGACTGCTGACGCACGAGGTCGCGGCGGTAGCCTGCCTTGCCGATGATCTCATCCGACGCGGACAGATTGACGATGATGTGCGCACCAGCCTGTGCAAGCGCGGTGGACGGCGGATTGGGGACCCACAGGTCCTCACAGATCTCCACGCCGAACGTAAACAGCGGCTGCTCGTCGCACTGGAAAATGGTATCGGTGACGAGCGGCATCCAGAACGGCTCGCCGTCTGCGGCCTTTACCAGCACGTTTTCCATGCCGCTGAGCGTGTCAGCGGAGACAAAATGGCGCTGCTCATAGAACTCCGAGTAGTTCGGGATGTAGGTTTTCGGGACGAACGCCAGCACATCGCCTGCGTTCACGACAGCTGCAACGTTGTAGAGCTTGCCCTTTACGCGCAGCGGCAGACCGACCACGATGACGGCGGCGAGCTTTTCGGTCTCGCGGCAGACGGTTTCGAGCGCCTTCATCGCGCCCTCGAGCAGCGACTCCTGCAAAAACAGGTCGCCGCAGGTGTAGCCGGTCAGGCACAGCTCGGGGAAGGTGATGAGCTTCGCGCCCTTTGCAGCGGCCTGCTTCGCCTGCTTTACGATCTCCGCGGCGTTATATTCGCAGTCCGCAACGTGAAGATCAGGCGTTGCGGCAGCGATTTTGATAAATCCATCTCGCATATTGGGATTTCCTCCAGATGTTCAGATAGTATCAGTATACCCTTTTTTGCCCTGCGATGCAAGAGACTGTCGCGAAACTAACGTTTCGCCGACAATCTGTGTTCTGACTTCGCAGAACACGGACGTGCGAAAGTTCCCATGAGGAAACTTTCTCCCTCTAGAAGTATCAAAACCGAGGTACACGCCCCCGGTTTTGATGAAATCGTTGCACGATTTCTATTTCATGCGCGCTGTCGCGCGGCTGCGGCCGGAGAGAAAATGGGCATAATCGAAAAAATCCTCCATCGAAAGATGGAGGATAAGGCAGTTTCGCGACAGTCTTTTATAGCGTAGGTAAGTCCTTGCGCCATGCGCCGGTCTTGTAGAAGAACACGGACAGGCCCGAGCCGAGGAACCAGCCGATCGGCCAGCTCATCCAGATGCCGTGCTCGTTGCCGATAATGTAGAACAGGGCGATGGACAGGACGACGCGCAGGATAAGGTCGGAGAACGTCGTTACCATGAACGGACGCATCGCGCCTGCGCCGCGCAGCACGCTGTCACAGACGAACTTGATGCAGACGACGACGTAGAACGGCACGACCGTGAACAGGTAGCCGCGTGCGACGTCAACAACGCCCGAGGTGCTGCCGGCCGGCAGGAACAGGCTGATGATGCGGTTTGCGAGCGGCAGATAGATCGCCATGAACACGATGCCGAGGCCGACCGAGAACATGCCGCCGGCCTTAAGGCCGGGGCCGACGCGGTCCAGCTTGCGCGCGCCGATGTTCTGCGCAACGTAGCTCGACAGACCAGACGCGAACGACATGCAGCAGGTCAGCGCGAACATGTTGATGCGGTTTGCGACCGAGAAACCGGCGATGACGGTCGGGCCGCACAGGTTGACGTAATACTGAATGATGAGGTTGCCGACCGAGACAAAGCTCTGCTGCGCGATGGAGGGGATGGCGTAGTTGGTCAGACGGCGCAGCATCTCGGGCGCGAACAGGATGGAGTGGCGGCCGGTATCAAAGGTGCGCACGCGGCGCATGAGCAGGAAGAAGGCGAAAACGCCCGACGCGCCCTGCGCGATGAAGGTCGCCCAGGCAACGCCTGCAACGCCCCAGTGCAGCATCGCGACGAACACGATGTCGAGGATAACGTTGCCGACCGAGGACAGGATGAGCAGGAACAGCGGCGTTCGGCTGTCGCCCATGGCGTTGAAGATACCGGTGCACACGTTGTAGATGAACAGGAACAGCAGACCGAACACATACACGCGCAGATAGAGCGATGCGTCCGCGAAAATATCCGCCGAGGTGTTGAGCGCGCTCATCAGGCCGTTCGTGCAGATCGCGCCGAACAGCGTCAGCAGCAGCGCCACGACGGTCGTGGTGATCAGCGCGGTCGAGATCGCGGTTTTCATGCGCAGATAGCGCTTCGCACCGAACAGCTGCGAGACGAGGACGGAGGTGCCGATGTTGATGCCGGTCGCAACGGCGACGAACAGCTGCGTGATCGGATAGCTTGCGCCGACGGCGGCGAGCGCAAGCTCACCGGCCTGCGCGGTCTCCGCAAAGCGGCCGACGATCATGGAGTCCGCCATCTGGTAAAGCTGCTGGAATGCAACGCTCAGCAGGAGCGGCATGGAGAACCAGAACAGCTTTTTAGATGGCTTGCCTTCGGTCAAATCAGTGATCAAAATGGGATGCCTTCTTTCGCTTTTTCAGACAACAGGCTCCCTCCTGTAACAGGAGAGAGCCGTTTGGGTTTGTTATACAGCAGGAGCTGCGGAATTTTACGCCGCCTTTTTGTGCTTGGCGGAGATGACGAAGATGGAGAGGGCGAGCAGGACCAGACCGACAACGAGAGCGATCACGCTGCTGCCCGTGATGCCGCCGACGAGGAAGCCGACGAAGCTCATCGCTGCGACGAGCAGCGCGTAGGGGAGCTGGGTGGAAACGTGGTCGATGTGGTGGCACTGTGCGCCTGCGGACGCCAGAATGGTGGTGTCCGAGATCGGGGAGATGTGATCGCCGCAGACCGCGCCGGACAGGCAGGCCGCAACGGTCATGACGAGCATGGTGGTCGCGCTGTCGCCGAATACCGCGACGGCGATCGGGATGAGGATGCCGAACGTGCCCCAGCTCGTGCCGGTTGCAAACGCAAGGCCGAGCGCGATGAGGAAGAAGATGGCCGGCATCAGCATGGAGATAACGGAGTCTGCGCTGACGATGGAGGAGACAAAGCCGCCGATGTTGAGGTAGTCAGCCGAGCATACGCCGGACAGCGTCCACGCGAGCGTCAGGATGAGGATAGCCGGGACCATGGATTTGAAGCCCTCTGTGAACGCCTCGCAGAACTGTCCGAAGGACAGCACCTTGCGCGGAATGTACAGCAGGAAGGTGAACACGAGCGTGAAGAACGAGCCGAGGACGAGAGCGGTCGAGGACGAGCAGTTCGCGAAGGCGTCGATGATGTTCGCGCCGTCGAGGATGCCGCCGGTGTACAGCATCGCGCCGATGCACAGCACGATCAGCACCGCGATCGGGAGGATAAGGTCGTATACCTTGCCTGCGCCGCCGACTACGTAATTCTCTTCGAGCTGCGACAGGTCGTCGTTCTTGTGCTCGCGCTCATACTTGCCCATGGCGGAGAAATCGAAGTCCGCCGCCATCAGCCAGATGAGGAACAGCAGCGTCAGAATGGCGTACAGGTTCATCGGGATGGTCTTCATGAACAGCGAGAAGCCGTCCATCGTGCTCGACTCGGGCAGGGAGGAGCCGACCGCCGCCGCCCACGAGGAGATCGGGGCGATGATGCAGACCGGAGCCGCCGTTGCGTCGATGATGTAGGCGAGCTTTGCGCGCGTGATGTTGTACTTGTCGGTGACAGGACGCATGACCGTGCCGACGGTCAGACAGTTGAAATAGTCATCGACAAAAATGAAAATGCCGAGAAAGGACGTTGCAAAGGAAGCGCCGCGGCGTGTTTTGATGGTCTTGACCGCCCATTCGCCGTAGGCGCGCGACGCGCCCGATTTGGTGACGAGCGAGACCAGAATGCCGAGCAGCACCAGAAAAATGCAGATGTTGATGTTGTCGCCGAGTTTGCCGCCCATGATCTCAAAGGTCGTCTCGACCGCGTGGAGCGGATTGAAGCCGGTATACAGCAGAGCGCCTGCCAGAATACCGATCAGCAGCGAGGAGTAGACTTCCTTGGTGATGAGCGCCAGCGCGATCGCGATGATCGGAGGCAGCAGCGTCCATACGGTTGCTGTGATATCCATAGTTCTTTCCCCCAGTTATGCAGGATTGGATTTTTGAGCCTGCAATTATATACTATTTTATCTGGTATTTGATGTCTTGACAAGACCTCGATGCGGTTTTTCTCAGTAAAATGATAAATTTGTGCAAAAAGGCAAGAAAGAACGTGCGAAAACAGCAAAAAGACCGCAGAATGCGGTCTTTTTAACAGGCATAAAAAGGTGTTACGCAAGCGCCGGAGCGGTCTCCTCGACCTGCTCGTAAACGATGCTGATGATGGAGAGCACGACGGTCGCAGTCGCGCGGCAGATGTGCACCAGATCGTCGTCAATGCCGTGATGGCGGCCCGGGGCGCGGTAAGCGTCATGCATGTCGGTGATGCGGTTCAGCAGAGCATCCACGCTCGTCGGCGGGATGATGGGGCTGACCCACTGCTCGAACTTCGCCTCGGTCATGCGGCGGCGGATGACGAGCGCAACGCGCTTTTCATAGACATAGTGCGCGAACAGGTTGCGCGTGTAGATGTCGTCGTTGTGCGGATAGGTGAAGAAATCGGTCATGTAGTGGCAGATCTCGCCGAGATCGACCGACAGGTCGCGGCCGTTCGTGGGAGCGATCGTGTACTTTTCCGTGAAAGCGCGGATCTTATCCATTACTTCATCCATCATGATCGACGGATTGTGACGCTTGGTCAGGTAGGTGCCGGTGAGGTCGGGCTTCAGGTTACCGTAAACGAAGCCGCTCGGGTCAAAGGTTACGCCGCAGGTCTGCTCGACATAGTCCATAAGCAGATTTGCGACACGAATATGAGATACGGAATCCATCAACAATCCTCCAGACGGAACGGTTCCTAAGGCAGAAAACGCCTTAACAAATTCTTAACGCACAGTACGTGTACAAGGTTGAACTTTACAACAGGAACAGTATAGCATAAAAAATCTATTCTGTCCTGCTTTTTTTGAAATTGTAACACAAAAGACACAGAAAATTCACGATTTACATGAATCACACAAACGAAAACGTTTTCGTTTGGTTATCTTGCACGGAAAGCCTCGCTGCGGAACTTTACCTTGCCCTCGAGCGCCTGACGCAGGCGCTGGCACATCGCGTCGCGGTCGCGGTTGAGCGTACCGGCGAGATTGACGTAGTTGGAGGCGTGGTTTGCGCGGAAAATGCTGCCCTCGGAGTCGATATGCTCGAGCAGGATGAGCGTTTCGTGCGCGATCTCGATCGGGTTCATCAGATAGAAGCGGCCCTCCTGCCAGTCGCGCATAAGCGGCGTCGGCAGCTCGAACAGCAGGGTCAGCAGGCCGATGTACTCCGGCTTCATGCGCGAGAGCGCTTCAGCGGTCTTGACGGCGTGCTCCTCAGAGAGCTCGAGCGAGCCCAGACCGGCGATGCAGGTGACAGACAGCTTCATGCCGGCCTCCTTGACCATCAGACCGGCGCGGACGATCTCGTCGGCGGTCTCGCCCTTGTTGACGCGGCGCAGCACCTCGTCCGAGCCGGATTCCAGACCCAGATAGATCATCTCAAGGCCGAGCTCGTGCAGCAGGTTAAGGTCCTCCTGCTTTTTGCACAGGATGGACGCCGGGGAGCCGTAGCTCGTGACGCGCTCGCACTCGGGGAACAGCTTTTTAATATAGCGCAGGATCTCCGCCATGTGCTCGGGGCGGCACATCAGCGCGTCACCGTCCGCGAGGAAAATGCGGTCAACGCGGCGGTACATGCGGCGAGCCTCATCGAAATCCGCCTTGACATCCTCAAGCTTGCGCACGCGGAAGCGCTTTTCCTTGTACATGTCGCAGAATGTGCACTTGTTGTGGCTGCATCCGATCGTGACCTGAACGATCAGGCTGTACGCCTCAGAAGGCGGACGGAATACGCGGCCCTCATATTCAAACATAGTTTTTCCTCCTAAAATAAAACGGGCAGAGCGTACTCTGCCCGTCTGCGTTTATGGTTTAGTCCTCGAGACCGGCGGTTTCCGGCTCGTCGTCCTCGTCTGCGTCGTCCTCGCCGTCTACGATTTCGATCTCGACATCCGGCTTGCCGTCGGACTCCTCGTCCGGCTGCTCTACCGGCGTTTCGGCGGCAGCGGCGTCGTTCTTCGCAGCGGCATAGGTCTCGGGCGCCGGGCACTCCTCCGCGCAGGCGCAGGAAGCACAGTCGGACTCGCTGCGCATCATTTCCTCCAGCTCGTCCATGGCCTTGAGCTCGGCCTCATGGTAAACCTCTTCTTCACGCTTCTTCTGAAGCAGGACCAGAGCAGCCGTTGCACCAGCGGCACAGGCCAGACTGGTTAGCAGCAGACCCGCTTTCAGCTTGGTAGAATTTTTCACGGTATCCACTTCCTCTCAAAAGTGATGCGGCGCGGCATCGCGCGGAGCGCGAAAAACGTTCACAGCCGCCCTGCAATTATATTCGGATGGTATATATATTTAATTTACCATATCGTGCGGTGAAAGTCAATCACTCGAAAAGAGGAATGCGAGGAAACTCCTGTCATAAAAAGCAAAAGGGACGGATTTATCCGTCCCTTCAGGGTGTTTACTTTGCCTTTACTGCGCCGTCCTTGATGAGATCCCAGTTCTTCTTGAGATAATCATAGCCGGAGTAGATGGTGACGAGCGTTACCACCCAGCCGACAACGGTCAGCACAAGGTCGCCCTCCGACTGCACCGCGAAGAGAGAACCAATCGAAGCGTTGGCCTTGCTTGCAAGCGCGCCGAAAATGATATAGTGCAGGTAGATGACGATGATGCCGCCGATCTGCACGCAGGTCTTGACCTTGCCGGTCCATGTCGCCGCGAGCACGCGGCCCTTGTTGGCCGCAACAACGCGCAGCGAGGTGATGATCAGCTCGCGCGCGAGGATGACGCATACCATCCAGCCTGCCATGGCCTTCTGTTCCACGAACAGGATGAGTGCGGATGCGACGAGCAGCTTGTCCGCGAGCGGATCGACGAACTTGCCGAAATCCGTTACCTGATTGTACTTTCGGGCGACATATCCGTCCAGAAAGTCGGTAAACGACGCGACGCAGAACAGAACGAGCGCGATGACCGCGCAGGTCGGGAACACGGCGGTATACTGGGTCTCGTCGATGATCAGCATGGGCTGCGCCGCGAAATAAATGAAAAACGGGATCATCGCGATACGGGTGAGCGTGATTTTGTTAGCGGTAGTCATGGGTTATGCCTCCTTCTGGCGGACGCCGAGCAGGTCGGGTCCGAGACTCTCGGTGATGAGAACGGAAACGAATTCGCCTTCGCCGGGTTCGGTGTCCATTGCGTCAAAGTAAACATGACCGTCTACCTCGACCGAATCCGCGTAGGTGCGGCCGTACCACAGCTGCTGCTCGTCGTCGAAGCCCTCGACGAGCACCTGCATGACCTCGCCGTGACGCGAGGTGTTGTAGTCGTCGAGCACGCCGGACTGAAGCTCCTCGACGATGAGACGGCGGTTCTGCTTGGTCTCGGCGTCGATCTGGTCGGGCATTTCAGCGGCCTCCGTGCCCTCCTCGGGCGAATACTCGAATACGCCGACGCGCTCGATGGCGACGTTCTGGAGGAACTCGCACAGCTCGGCGAACTCTTCGTCGGTCTCGCCGGGCAGGCCGACGATGAGGCTCGTGCGCAGCACGAGACCGGGAATGCGGCGGCGCATATCCTCGATGAGTCTGGTGAACTCCGCGCCGTCGCCCGGACGGTGCATCGCGCGCAGGATGCGCTTTGAAACGTGCTGGAGCGGAATATCGAGGTATTTTACGATCTTTGGCTCCTCGGCGATGACGTCGATGAGCTCGTCGGTGATCTGGTCGGGGTAGAGGTAGTGCAGGCGGATCCATGTGAAGTCCAGCTTGCACAGCTCGCGCAGCAGCTCAGGCAGCAGGCGCTTGTGCTCCGGCAGGTCCATGCCGTACTTGGTGATGTCCTGCGCGATGACGATGAGCTCCTTTACGCCTGCGTCGCTCAGTGCGCGCGCCTCCTCGAGCAGAGACGCCATCTCGCGGCTGCGGTAGCGGCCGCGCAGCTTGGGGATGATGCAGTAGGCGCAGGTGTTCGAGCAGCCCTCCGCGATCTTGAAGTACGCGGTGTAGGACGGGGTCAGGCGGTTGCGGCCGCCGTCGAGCGCCGCCGCGGTCATGTCCGCCATGTAGGCAGCCTGCTCGCCGTGAAGCGCCGCCGTCGCGGCGTCCACGATGTTGTCATAGCTGCCGGTGCCGCAGAATACGTCGATCTCGGGCAGTTCCTTGCGCATTTCGTCCGCGTAGCGCTGCACGAGGCAGCCGGTGACGACCAGACCCTTCATGCTGCCGGTCTGCTTGTACTGCGCGGTCTCGAGGATGGTCTCGATGGCTTCGGTCTTTGCCGCTTCGATGAAGCCGCAGGTGTTGACCACGCCAACGTCCGCCTCGCTCATATCCTCCGTGATCTCCCAGCCTGCGTCGCGCATGAGGGAGAGCATATGCTCGCTGTCCACCAGGTTTTTGGCGCAGCCGAGCGAAACAAGTCCTAATTTCGGCATGAAATACTCCTTTTTCTATGATAAATCGACAGATATTTATATTATAATTATGCTTTATATAGTATACACCATAACAGACGGTTTGTCATGTAAAGATTTAGAGGCTAAAACCGGGAAAAACAGTGCAGAAAAGCGAATTTCTTTCGTATATAACTGCCTGCCAGCAGCGTTTGTTTTCGCGCGGCAATGAGAGAAAAACCGAGGACATGCGCCTCGGTTTTCCTGCATTGTTGTTCTTAACCTAAGCTTTCCTTGCGGATGCGGCCGTCGCGCAGCAGCTCGGTGAGTGTTTCGCGGTCGCCGGCGCGGATGGCGCGGCGGTACTCGTCGAGATGACGGATGATTTCATCAATCTCGCTCGCGAGCGGCTCGGCGTTGCACAGGAACAGCTCGCTCCACATGGTTTCGTTCAGCTTCGCAACACGGGTGAGATCCTTGTAGCTGCCGGCGGAATAGCCGTTGTGCTTGTCGGCCTCGGGGCTCTTGATGTAGGCCGAGGAAACGACATGCGCGAGCTGCGAGGTGAAGGCGATCATGTGGTCGTGCTGCGCGGCCGTGCAGCGCACGGTCTGGCCGAAGCCGAGCGACATGAAATACGCCTCAAGCTGCGACAGGATGTGCTCACTGCTGCTCTTTGTCGGCACGAAGATCATGCTCGCGCCGTCGAACAGCGTGGGCAGGGCGTAGTCGAGGCCGGAGAACTCGCGGCCGGCCATCGGGTGGCCGCCGACATAGTGCACGCCTGCGTCGAGCGCGGCCTGCTCGAGATGATCGACCATGAACTGCTTGACACCGACCATATCGACGATCACGCAGCCCTTTTTCATCTTCGGCATGTTTTCGAGCAGCCAGTCCACGGTTGCCTGCGGATAAAGGCCGATGATGACGAGGTCGACCTCGCGAAACAGCGCGTCGGTCGCGATGGCGTCGATCGAGCCGTCTGCGAGCGCCTGTTCTGCGGTCGCACGGGTGCGGTTCCAGCCGAGAACGCGGCTGAGTGTGCGCGCCTTGATGGTTTTCGCCATCGAGCCGCCCATCAGGCCGAGTCCGGCGACGAGTACGGTATCAAACATGAGTAGGTGCCCCCTGTTGCTGGTTTTTATTCAGATAAAGTGTATAACGGCGGAACGCCTTTGTCAAGGCGGATTATTCCGCCGTCAGGCGCTTGAACATGCGGTAGTGCAGTCCGTTCGCGTCGCGGTACTCGCCGCGCTGCTCAAAGGCGAATTTGTGGTAAAATCCCTGCGCGCGCATGTTCTTTTCGGCCACATGGGCGCAAAGCCAGGTCTTGCCGAGCGAGCGGTATACGCTGATGGCCTGACCGAGGATCTGCGCGCTCAGACCGCAGCCGCGGTAGTCGCCGCTGATGCAGAAGCCGCCGACCAGACCGACCTCCGGCTCCTTGTCGTACCAGGTCTTGAGGTAGACGAGCGCGACGGGGGTCCCGTCCTCGAGCAGACCGAACGTGCACGAGCGCGGCGAGACCTGCTGCGCGCGCTCTACCTCGCGGAGGAGCGCGTCCGGGTCGAGACCCTTGTCGGTTCCGTAGGCATTGCGATGCAGCTCGCGCATGAATTCCACGATCTTATCCACATCCTGTGGATTTTTCGGGTCGGCGCGGCGGAACCAGATCTGCGGCGAAATCGGCACGCCCTTGGTGTTCTTCCAGTCGATGGAAGCGAAGGTCGAGAGCTCCTGCGGCAGATGGGAGGCGTCGTTTTCGTACACGATGTCGATGTTCCCGGCGTCGTCAAAGTCGAGCCGCGCCACGCAGGTGTTGTCGCCCCAGCCGATCTCGTTCATCTTTTCGGGCGGAAAGCCGTGCGCGATGGTCAGCGCGCCGCGGATGGCGGAGCCGTGCGTGACAACGGCGATGGACCTGCCGTCGTTTTCCTTCACAAGGCGGCGCACCTCGTTCAGCATGCGCTCGCCTGCCTGCATGACGGTCTCGCCGTGCGGCGGCGCAGCCTCCCACGGACGGGCGCACCACTTTGCGTACTGGTCAGGCCAGCCATGCGGCAGCTCGGCCCACGGAAGATCCTCCCAGTCGCCCATGTCGATCTCATGCAGATCATTCCGCAGCTCGACTGGCAGGCCGTGCGGCTCGGCGACCGCCTTCGCGGTCGTGCGCACGCGGAACAGGGGGGAGGCGTAGACCGCCGCGAGCGGCACGTTCGCGAACCGCTTTGCCAGACAGGGGAGCTGCTGATACGCGCGCGGCGTGAGCAGGCTGTCATAAAGTCCGTGGCAGCGGCGGTAGATGTTGCCCTCGGCCTCGGCGTGACGGATGATGTAAACTGTTGCCGCCATCAGCCGACCTCGACCGCGCCGGACAGCTCGGAAACGCTCTTGACGCCGTGCGCGTCCATCCATTCCTCGAGCTCGCGCAGCGCCTTGACGGGAGCGGTCGGGTCGTTGAACATGACCGTGCCCATGGCGATCGCGTCCGCGCCTGCGAGCAGCATCTCCACGATGTCGCGGCCGGTGCGGATGCCGCCCATGCCGAGGATGGGCACAGAGACCGCCTTGCGGACCTGATAGACCATGCGA
This sequence comes from Coprococcus eutactus, assembly GCA_963645185.1. Classification (GTDB taxonomy): domain Bacteria; phylum Bacillota; class Clostridia; order Oscillospirales; family Butyricicoccaceae; genus Agathobaculum. The sequence continues at coordinate 35,553 of CAVIRF010000001.1, forward strand.
ACCGCGACCGGGAACACCGCCGGGCCGGACAGGCCGCCCATTACGTTGGACAGGATGGGCTTGCGCTTTTCGATGTCGATGCGCATGCCGAGCAGGGTGTTGATGAGCGAGAGCGCGTCCGCGCCTGCGGACTCGGCCGCACGGGCGATCTCGGCAATATCGGTGACGTTCGGGGACAGCTTGACGATGAGCGGCTTTTTCGCCTTGGCCTTTGCCGCCGAAACGACCTCCTCGACCATTTTCGGCTGCGTGCCGAAGGCCATGCCGCCGCATTTTACGTTCGGGCAGGAGATGTTCATCTCGATGAGGTCAACGTCTGCGTCCGAGATCTTCTCGACCATGCCCTCGTACTCCTCGACCGTGTTGCCCGAGACATTGGCGATGATCTTGGTGTCGTACTGGCGCAGGAAGGGGATCTGCTCCTTGATGAAGCGGTCGATGCCCGGGTTCTGGAGGCCGACGCAGTTCAGGATGCCCTGCGGCGTCTCCGCGATGCGCGGCGCAGGATTGCCGAGTCGCTCGGTCGGGGTGAGACCCTTGACGCCGATGCCGCCGAGCAGGGACAGGTCGAAAAACTCGCCGTACTCATGGCCAAAGCCAAACGTGCCGGATGCGGTCGTGATGGGGTTTTTCAGCTCCACGCCGCAGAAATTTACTCTTAAATCAGCCATTACCACTCGACCTCCTCAGCATTGAATACCGGACCGTCCTTGCAGACGTGACCGTAACGGGTCTCGCCGTCCTTCGCCTTGAGCGCGCATGCACAGACGAGGCACGCGCCGATGCCGCAGCCCATGCGCTCCTCCATCGAGACCTGACAGGGAACGCCGGCTTCCTTCGCGATGGCGGCGATAGCCTTCAGCATGGGCTTCGGGCCGCAGGCCGCAACGCCGGTGGCAGAGGAGATCTGCTCCTTCAGCACATCGGTGACGAAGCCGTGACGGGCATAGGAGCCGTCGTCGGTCGTGACGAAGGTCTCGCACTCGTCGCGGAAGTCGCCCTCGAGGATAACGGCGCCCTTGTTTCGGAAGCCGAGGATGGCCGCAGGCTTTGCGCCCTGCTTTACCGCCTCGCGCACGCATCCGAGCATGGGCGGCACGCCGATGCCGCCGCCGATGAATACCGGAGCGCTGCCGAGCGCGGCAACGTCAAAACCGTGACCAAGCGGGCCGAGAACATCGAGCTCGTCGCCGGCCTTGCGCTCGCTGAGCCACTTCGTGCCCTCGCCCTTCACCTGAAAGACGATGCGCAGCTCGGGCGCCTTCCACGAGCAGATCGAGATCGGGCGGCGCAGCAGATGACCCTCGCCGCAGGCGATATGAACGAACTGACCGCACTGCGTCAGCTCCGTGATCTTCGGTGCGTGCAGCACCATTAAAAATAAACCGTCGCCAAGCTGCGTGTTTTCCGCAACGCGGCAAATTTCCTGCACTGACATAACATTACTCCCTCCGGTATTTTTACGCTTGTACTGTCATTATAAAGGAAAAACGGGCAAAAGAAAAGACCGGAATTGCGGCGGACAGCAAACAGAGCCGATCATATAAGGTATAAACGGCGGCGGAGCGTGTATAATACGAAAAACACAAACGCTGAACGCCGGATGAAAGGTGGATATGATGGAAGAAAACCGTTTTCTGACGATACATGACGCATCGCGTCTGTGGCACGTTGAGGCCGAGGTGCTGCGCCGCCGCTGTGCGGAGGGCAAGATCAAGGGCGCAAGACAGGTGAGCGGTATCTGGCTGATACCGCAGTGAGACTGTCGCGAAACTGACGTTTCGCACGGCAGCGCGAAAAAAACCGGGACATTTGTCCCGGTTTTTCGTTTATATTATATGGCCGCGCAGCAGAATGGTATGGATGTTCAGCTCGTCGTCGAGCAGGACAACATTTGCGAGCTTTCCGGCCTCGAGAGAGCCGTAATCGTGCTCGATGCCGAGCGCGCGCGCTGGGTTGGTGGAGGCCGCCTGCACGGCCTGACCGAGCGGAATGCCCATGCGCACCGCGCTGCGGACGCAGTCCATCAGATTGGTCGCGGAACCGGCGATCGTGCCGTCGTGCAGCGTCGCGAGATTGCCGCGCACGGTGACGGCCTGTCCGCCGAGCGAGTATTCGCCGTCCTCCAGACCGGTCGCCATCATGCTGTCCGAAATGAGGATGACGCGGCCGCGGAACAGGGTAAAGACCGCACGGACGACCGAAGGATGGATGTGCACGCCGTCCGCGATCAGCTCGACTGCGACGTTCTCGCTGTCGAAGGCCGCGCCGATGACGCCCGGGGCGCGGTGGGAGAACGGCGGCATGGCGTTGTACAGGTGCGTGACCTGCCGCGCGCCGCGGCGGAACGCCTCGCAGGCGGTGTCATAGTCCGCCTCGGTGTGGGCGAGCGAGAGGCGCACCTCACCGGCCAGCTCCTCGATGGTCTCCATCGCGCCGGGCAGCTCGGGCGCGAGGTCGCACAGTTTGAACAGACCGTTTGCCTTTTCCTGCACGCGGCGGAACATGGCGGCATCCGGTGCATGCAGATAGGCGCCGTTCTGCGCGCCTTTTTTCTTTTCCGAGATGAACGGGCCCTCCATGTTGATGCCGACGAGCGCGGCCTCGTGCGGCTGCGCGCTCCATGCGGCGGCGGCCTGCGCGATCTGCGTCAGCTTTTCCTCGGGATAGGTCATGGTCGCCGGACAGATGGCGGCGATGCCGTTCTGTGCCTGATAGGAAGCGAGGGTCGAGATCGCCTCGGCTGTGCCGTCGCAGAAATCGCGCCCCATGCAGCCGTGAAAGTGCAGGTCGACGAGGCCGGGGATGGCGTAGAGACCGCCCATGTCCACCGCGTCGCCGGTCTCTTCGGCGGCAAGGATGCGGTCATCCGCGACCGCAAGACTGCCCGTGCGGAACGTTCCGTCGGGCTGATAGATTTTTAAGTTGCTGAACTGCATGAAATCTCACCTCAGAGAAGATCGGTACACTGGGAAAGCGCGGCCTCGTCCGCGACGATGGAAACGTCGGTGTGAAGCTGGAGGATGGACGCCGGGACGCGCGGCGTTACCGGGCCGAAGAACGCTTCGCGGACGGTTTCCGCCTTGTTCTCGCCCGAAACGACCAGAACGATGCGGCGCGCGAGCATGATGGTCTGCACGCCCATGGTGTAGGCCTGACGCGGCACATCGTCTGCCGAGGCGAAAAAGCGCTTGTTCGCCTCGATGGTGGACTCGGTCAGGTCGACGCAGTGCGTGCCCTTGGAAAAATAGTCGTCCGGCTCATTGAAGCCGATGTGGCCGTTGAGACCCATGCCGAGCAGCTGGAGGTCGATGCCGCCGGCCGCCCGGATGGCCGCGTCGTAGCGGCGGCATTCGCGTTCCGCGTCGAGCTGTGCGCCGTCCGGCAGATTGATGCGCTCGTCGGGGATGTTCACCGCATCGAAAAAGTTCTTGTGCATGAAATAATGGTAGCTCTGGTCGTGGTCCGGGGTCAGGCCGCGGTATTCGTCCAGATTGAACGTCGTGCACGCGCCGAAATCGACGTCGCCCTTATGATACCACTTGATGAGCTGCTCGTAAATGCCGATGGGCGAGGAGCCGGTCGCGAGACCGAGCACGGACTCCGGCTTGAGGATGACCTGCGCGGAGATGATGTTCGCGGCCTTGCGGCTCATATCGTTATAGTCTTTTGCGCGGATGATTTTCATAATGCATTACCTCTTTCGTTTTTCAGAAAACAGAAGGGGCAGGCTTTCGCCCGCCCCTTCCATTGCGCGGAGCGCAATCTGGTGATATGCAAACAGATGATGATATGGTCGAATGAAGTTTAGAGCATCTTTGCCATTTCGTCGGCTACGAACTGGACCTTGGTGCCAATGATGACCTGAACCGCGGTCTGAGACGGGCGCATCACGCCTGCAACGCCTGCGGCCTTGATCTTCTTCTCGCTGACCTGCGTGCCGTCCTTGACCTCGATGCGCAGACGGGTGATGCAGTTGTCGAGCGAGTCGATGTTCTCCTTGCCGCCGAGGCCTTCGAGAACGGCCGCAGCGATCGCGGTGAAGTCGTTGTTCGCGAGGGTCGCGTTCTTGTCGGTCTCTGCGAAGTCAGCCTCCTCGTCCTCACGGCCCGGGGTCTTGAGGTTGAATTTGGTGATGGCAAAGTAGAATACCAGATAGAATACGACGAATGCCGCGATGCCGAGCGGAATGATCATCAGGGTGTTGTTCGCCGCCGGCAGGAAGGACGAGAATACGAGGTCGGTCGCGCCTGCGGAGAAGCAGAAGCCTGCGCGGAAGCCGACGTAGTAGGTGATGACGGTGAAGATGCCGTACAGAGCTGCATAGACGATATACAGCGGGAAGCACAGGAACATGAAGCCGAACTCAAACGGCTCGGTAACGCCGCAGATGAATGCGCAGATCGCAGCGGACAGGACCAGACCGATGGCAGCCTTCTTGTTCTTCGCGGTCTTGATCATAGCCAGAGCCGCGCCGAATACGCCGAACATCATGCAGGGGAAGAAGCCGGACATGTACATGCCGAGGCTCCAGGTAACGCCGTTCGAACCGGAAACGTCGCCTGCCCAGTAGTGCGACAGGTCGCCGAGGCCGATGGTGTCGAACCAGAATACGTTGTTGAGCGCGTGGTGCAGTCCGGTCGGGATGAGCAGGCGGTTAAGGAAGGCGTAGATACCTGCGCCGATGCCGCCCATGCCGATGATGGCTTCGCCGAGGGAAACGAGTGCGCCGAAGATGATCGGCCATACGAACAGCAGCACAACGGATACAACGATGGAAACCAGACCGGTCACGATGGCAACGCAGCGCTTGCCGCTGAAGAATGCGAGCCAGTCGGGAAGCTTCGCGTTTTTGAAGCGGTTGTAGCATGCAGAACCGATGATGCCGGCGATGATGGCGATAAATACGTTCTGGATCTTGTCGAATGCGAGCGTCTTGACCGGATCGTCAGCGATGGTCGGCATGAGCGTCGTGACAACGCCGGTGCTCAGCAGATTGGTCATCATCAGCCACGAAACCAGACCGGCGAGAGCGGATGTACCGTCTCTGTCGTCCGACAGGCCGACTGCAACACCGATAACGAACAGCCATGCCATGTTGTCGATCAGTGCACCGCCTGCCTTGACGAGCAGGAAGCCGATGTTGTACAGCGCACCGCTGGTCGCCGCACCCGGTACGCCCATAACGCCCGGGGCGATCGCATAGCCGAGGCCCATCAGAATACCGCAGATCGGGAGTGCTGCTACCGGCAGCATGAGAGCTTTACCTAACTTTTGCAGCTTTTTCATCATAATAGAGTCCCCTCCTCTTTGTAAATGCCGCATTTTTCGCGGCGCTTTGTGAATGACGATGTATTTGTAAACGAACTGCTTCGAAGAAAATACATCTGAACGCCGTCTTTCGAAGAGCCGAACAGGGAAAAACGGCTTATTTCATCGCCCATGGGCGAAATGAAACCGGGTTTACAGGTTATCCTGAAGAAACTTTTCGAGCGAAGCGGCCGCCTCGTCCTCGTCTGCGCCCTCGATGGTGAGCTTTACGGTGTCGCCCTTCTTGACGCCCATGCTCATCACGCCCATGATGCGCTTGGCGTCGACCTCCTTCTTCGGGGAGGCGATCATGATCTTGGAAGCGAACTTGGATGCTTCCTTGACGAGCATGCCGGCCGGACGGGCGTGGATGCCGAGCTCATCGGTGATGGTGTAGTCGAATGTTTTCATAAGATAATCTCCCTTTTTTACTTCTTTTCGAGCGTCAGCAGGGCGTCGCCTGCCTGAACGGTGCCGGTACCCTCGGTCTTGACCGAGGCGAATGCGTCGGGATTGCACACGATGATCGGCGTTACGGTCTCGTAGCCTGCCTTGCGGATGGCGTCGATGTCGAATTCGATGAGCGTGTCGCCCTTGCGGACGGTGTCGCCCGACTTGCATTTTGCGGTGTAGTGCTGTCCCTTGAGGTTGACCGTGTCGATGCCGACATGGATGAGCAGCTCGGCGCCCTCCGCCGTGGTCATGGAAACGGCGTGGCCGGTCTCGAACATCATGTCGATCGTGCCGTTGGCCGGGGCGACGATGCGTCCTTCGCTCGGCTGTACGGCAGCGCCGGGGCCGAGGATGCCCTGCGCAAAGGTCGGGTCGGGGACCTCCGCGAGCGGTACGACCGTGCCGGAGACCGGGGATTCGATCGTGATGCCGGACTGGGAAAACAGGTTTTTCAGCTTACCAAACATGATACATTCACACTCTTTCTGCATTGGACTGTCGTCCACATAGTATGTCGGTTCAGCAGATAAAACATGCGAAAAAATAAAAAAACCAAATTTCATCGCATAGGTATAGTCTGATCAAAGACTGAATGCGAGAAATCCGGTTTTGCCCGCCGAAGCGGTAACAATCCATCAAAAGTGAAGGGTCGCTGTCCCTTCTGGAAATGCCTGTTATCTACTTGTTGCTCTCATTGTAACAGAATGAAAAACGGTTTGCAAGCACGAAATGACGGCGCGCCTGCCAAAAAACAGGGGCGATTTTCTACACCTTGCACAAAAACGCGGCCGTTATCGCCTGCGGACGGGAAGGGGAGAGGTCATTTCGCGCTGCATCCAGAACAGCAGCATGCCGACGATATATTCCTGTTCTTCGTCGGTCAGCGCGCGTCCGGCCGGGATCTTGTGCCACTTTTCCAGACAGCCGCGGCAGCAGCAGGCGGTCGCGTGCTGCGCGATAAAGACCGGATGGCCGCGCATGGGCGTCTGCTTGCCGTCGTTCGGGATAAAGGCAGGTGCGAGCCGCTTGGTTACGAGGTCGGCGGCGTGGCGGCGCACGGTATCCCAGCCCTTGTCGCAGATATACTGGCGCTCCTTCAGGCCAAGACGGAAGCGGCTGCGGAACTGTGAGCGCGAAAGCGCGGCGGAGATGCGCTCGTAGCGCGCCGTGTTTTCTGTAGAATTCATTGAAATTCGCCTCTTTCTCTTTTCTATTGTAAAACATGACGAAGAAAGATGCAAGTGCCGCCGAAGGGATGGCAATTATGCTGTGAAAACCGCACCGCAGACTGCCTGTCTTTGGAAGAAGGGCCAGAGAGTGGCGGAGAGCGCGGTGCGTGCACGGGCACGCATACGCAAAGCGTTTTCGGAAATTTACACAAAAAACTGCTTGCGTATACGCCGACAGTAGTGTATAATTACAAACAGGGAAAGCAATCCCGTCAACAAACGCCCGTGCGACAGGCAGGGGCAGGGGAGTGTATATCAATTATGGCCAATTATCCGGTAAACAAGATCCGTAACGTATGTCTCATGGGCCACGGCGGCGACGGCAAGACCTCGCTCGTCGAGAGCCTGCTTAATATCTCCGGTGCGACCGACCGCGTAGGCAGAATCGTCGACGGCAACACGGTCTGCGATTTCGACCCCGAAGAAATCCGCCGCAAGTTCTCGATCTCGACCGCGGTAGCGCCCGTAGAATGGAACGGCTGCAAGATCAACCTGCTCGATACCCCGGGCTTCTTTGATTTTGAAAGCGAAGTGCAGTGCGCGATGCGCGTTGCAGAGTCCGCTCTGATCGTCGCGACCGGCAAGTCCGGCCCGGGTGTCGGCACGGAAAAGGCGTGGGAGCGCTGCGAGGAGCACGCAATGCCGCGCATGTTCTACATCTCGAAAATCGACGAGGAAAACTCGGATTACTATACCTCTCTGCACAAGCTGCAGAAGCAGTTCGGCGTATCGGTAGCGCCGATCGTTGTCCCGATCTTTGAGGGCAACCGCGACACCGTCGGCATCGTTGACTGTGTCATCCGCAAGGCTTACCGCATGGAAGGCAACAAGCGCGTCGAGATCCCGATCCCCGAGGATATGAAGGACCGCATCGACCAGCACCGCGCGGCGCTGTGCGAGAACATCGCAGAGCTGTCCGAGGATCTGATGGAGCGCTATTTCGCAGGCGAGGAGTTCTCGGACGAAGAGCTGATCGCCGGCATCCGTCAGGGCGTCAAGGATCTGGTTCTTGCGCCGGTATTCTGCGGCACCGCTGCGACCGGCATCGGCTCCTACGCGCTGCTCAAGGGCATCGCGGACTACATGCCGTCCCCGGACGAGAAGCCGGTAGAGCTGTGCGAGGACGAAAAGGGCGAGCTGATCGAGATCAACTGCGCTCCGAACGGTTCGACCTGTGCATTCGTATTCAAGACGGTCGCCGACCAGTACGGCCGTTTCTCCTACTTCAAGGTCATGTCCGGCGAGGTCAAGCAGGATATGACGCTCGTCAACAAGCGCGCAGACGCGAACGAGAAGATGAGCCACATCTTCACCGTCTGCGGCAAAAAGACGACCGAGGTCCCGGTCGTCGGCTGCGGCGACATCGGCGCGGTCTCCAAGCTGGTCACGACCAAGACGGGCGACACCCTGTCCATGAGCGTGCGCAAAGTCGAGCTCGAGCCGATCGAGTTCGCGCCTCCGTGCTACACGCAGGCGATCGCAGCCAAGGTCAAGGGCGCTGAGGAGAAGATCTCTACCGGCCTGACCCGTCTGCACGACGAGGACCCGTCCTTCGAGACCGAATTCAACCCCGAGACCAAGCAGCACCTCATTTCCGGTGCTGGTGACATTCAGCTGGACGTTCTGTGCTCCAAGCTCAAGGACAAGTTCGGCGTAGAAGTTGCGCTGTCCGCTCCGATCGTACCGTACCGCGAGAAGATCCGCAAGCCGGTCGTCGTCGAAGGCAAGCACAAGAAGCAGTCCGGCGGCCACGGCCAGTACGGCCATGTCAAGATGGAGTTCGCACCTTATGCCGAGGGCGACTACCTGTTCCAGGAAAAGATCTTCGGCGGTTCGGTTCCGAAGAACTTCCATCCGGCGGTCGACAAGGGCATCCGCGAGGCCATGGAGCACGGCGTGCTCGCCGGCTATCCGATGGTCGGCCTGCGTGCAACTCTGCTCGACGGCTCGTATCATGACGTAGACTCCAACGAGCTGTCCTTCAAGATGGCGGCCCGTCTGGCATACAAGGCCGGCATTCCACAGGCATCTCCGGTCCTGCTCGAGCCCGTCTGCTCGATGAAGGTTGTTATCCCGGATTCCTACATGGGCGACGTGATCGGCGACCTCAACAAGCGCCGCGGCCGCATCATGGGCATGAATCCGCTCGACGGCGGCAAGCAGGAGATCATCGCAGAGTGCCCGATGGCAGAGCTCGGCGACTACGCGATCAAGCTGCGTTCGATGACGCAGGGCCGCGGCTCGTTCGTCTCCAAGTTCGAGCGCTACGACGAAGCACCGGCTCCGGTACAGGAGAAGGTCATCGCCGAGAACAAGGCCCGTCTGGAAGCACTGAACAAGGATTAAAACGCAATAGAAAATCCCCCAATCTTGCGATTGGGGGATTTATTTTGCCGAAAACGTCAGTTTCGCGCCAGCCTTTTTAGTCGTCTTTCATCACTCGCGCGATGTGTATCGTCAGATACAGCAGCTCGTTGCGCCCGGCGTGGAAGCCCTTTTCGGTCAGCACGTAGCCGCATATCTTCTCTGCGCAGGCGAACGCACGGGGATACTTGAAGCGCACGACCTCGAGCAGGTCGGTGTCCTCGTCGCCGTATTTCTGGCTGCCGACGATGCGGCGCGCAAAGAATTTCAGATGCGTGATAAAGCGGTAGTATTCGATGGTCGAGCTGTCCGGCTCGGCACCGTAGGCCTCGCGCACGATGCGCAGCGCGGCCTGCATGAGGTAGGTCATGTCGTAGACCTCGCGGATCTCGCCGCCGATCTGCGCGTTGACGAAGTGCATGGCGATGAAGCCGGCCTCGTCCTCGGTGAAGGCTACGCCGGTTTCCTCGAACACGATCTCGTTCGCCTTGAGGCCGACCTGATATTCGTCCTTGTAGAACTGCTGAATGTCCCAGAGGAGCGGATTTTGCAGGCGGATGCCCTCTTTGTAGCGCGAGATTGCGCCCGAGATATGGTCGGGGAGGGTGACGTAGATGCTGTCGGACAGCTCGCGGCCGAGCGACAGCTTCGCATGGTTGATGATGCGTTCGCTCATCATGAAATGCGGCAGGGGGATACTGGTGACAAGCTGCTGGAAACGGCTTGAAAGCTGGTCGGAATGCAGGGAAAAGCGCTTTTCGACCTTCGCCGGGCAGACTTTATCGCCCGGTTTGCAGCCGAAGCCGAGACCACGCCCCATGAGCACGGTCTCCGCGCCGTTCTCGTCAAGGGCGACAACAACATTGTTGTTCAATACTTTTTGTATCAGCATCAGTTTTCCTTTCGTGCGGCACAGACCGCATCAAGAGCCTCGCGCGCGGCGCGGACGGCGTGCTCGTCGCACCGCCAGAGCTCAAATTCATTCAGTCCCGGCGCGCCCATCGGGACGTTTTCGCGGCGGAAGTCCATACCGCTCGGCACAGCCGCTTTCGCCGACAGATGGAAGGCGCTCGCGCCGGTCTGCGGTCCGAGTGTGCGGATGACATCCGCGTTCACGCCGCCGCCGATGAGAATGCGCGGCATGTTGCCGCTCTCCGAGACCAGCTCGCGCAGCAGCGCCGCACCGTCCGCACAGCGCGCCTGCTGCCCCGAGGTGAGGATGGTGTCCACGCCGAGGTTCTTTGCGGTGCGCAGCGCCTCGTGCGCGTCGCGGCAGACATCAAACGCGCGGTGGAGCGTGACGCCGCAGCCGTCGCCGTAGGTCATGAGCGCGCTCATGCGCTCGGCATCGAGCGTGCCGTCCGGGTTGAGCATGCCGATAACGATGCCGTCCGCGCCCAGGCCGGCGAAACGCGCCGCCTGTCGGCAGAGCAGCTCAAACTCGTCCTCATCATACAGAAAATCGCCGGCGCGCGGCCGCAGCAGCACGCGGACGGGAATATCGACCCGTTCGCGCACCATGCAGAACAGATCTTCATCCGGCGAAAGTCCGCCGAGCGGCAGCGCGGAACACAGTTCGATGCGGTCTGCGCCTCCCTTCGCCGCGTTTATTGCAGAGGCTACGCTGTCTGCGCAGACTTCGAGCAGTCCTGCCATGCGTACCATCCCTTTCTTACTCTTTTTATAGTTTTTTACATATTTGATTAAGTATAGCACCGAGCGGCAGCGCGGTCAATGAATTTTGCATAAAGAAGTGGTAAATCTGTAAATTCTACTTGCAACCTATCGGAAATTTGATAAAATAGATTTGTGCCGTTTGTTCCTGAGGGAACGGCGGAAAAAAGATCGGCCGGGGACACGCCCCGGACCGGGGAGGAGAAATGAAAACCTATGAGCAAGGTGGAGCAGTATATCACGAGCATTCCGGACTACCCGAAGGCCGGCATCATCTTCCGTGATATCACGAGCGTACTCAAGGACGCGGACGGACTGCGGCTGGCGGTAGATGAAATGACGGCAAAGATCGGGGATACGGAGTTCGATGCGATCGTGGGACTGGAGTCGCGAGGCTTCCTGTTCGGCATGCCGATGGCATACAATCTGCACAAGGCGTTTATTCCGGTGCGCAAGAGCGGCAAGCTGCCGCGCGCGACCTCGCGTATTGCGTATGACCTCGAATACGGCTCTGCGGAGATCGAGGTACACCGCGAGGACATCACGCCGGGCATGCGCGTGGTCGTCGTCGACGATCTGATCGCAACGGGCGGCACGCTCGAGGCGGCGGTCCATCTGGTGGAGCAGCTGGGCGCAAAGGTCGTCAAGATCGTCTGCCTGCTCGAGCTGAAGGGCCTGCACGGCCGCGATAGACTGACGTCCTGCCCGACCGAGGCTGTCGTTTCCTACGAGGGAAAATAAATCCGTAATCAAGGCGAAAGCCTAAAATTAAAGGGGGAAAAACGATGTTTGAACGTGTATTCAAGCTATCGGAACACAACACCACTGTAAAGACCGAAGTCATGGCCGGTATCACTACCTTTATGACCATGGCGTACATCCTCGCGGTAAACCCGAGCGTACTGGGCTCTACCGGCATGGATACCACCGCGGTCCTGCTCGCAACGGCTCTGGCGTCCTGCCTCGGCACGCTGTGCATGGCGTTCATGGCGAACCTGCCGTTCGCTCTGTCTGCCGGCATGGGCCTGAACGCCTTCATGGCGTACACCGTTGTTGCAGGCTACGGCTACAGCTGGCAGGTCGCGCTGCTCGCGGTATTCATTGAGGGCCTGATCTTTATCGTCCTGTCGCTGACCAACGTCCGTGAGGCGATCTTCAACGCCATTCCGCTCACGCTCAAGAAGGGCGTTTCGGTCGGTATCGGCCTGTTCATCGCGTTCATCGGCCTGCAGAACTCCGGCCTGTGCGTAGACTCCGCAACGCTGGTCTCCATCATCAGCTTCCCGGAGAACTTCCACACCGCAGGCATCTGCGCGCTGCTGACCCTCATCGGTCTGTTCTTCACCGCGGTATTCTACACCCGCAAGATGAAGGGCGCCATCCTGTACGGCATCCTGCTGACCTGGATCCTCGGCATGATCTGCCAGGTGACCGGCATCTACGTTCCGACTCCGGACGCAGGCTTCTACTCCCTGTTCCCGAGCTGGGGCATGACCGACTTCACCAAGCTGAGCCTGACCTTCGGCCAGTGCTTCAACGTGGACTTCAGCGCGGTCGGCATCGTAAACTTCATCGTTGTCATCTTCTCGTTCCTGTTCGTTGACATTTTCGATACGCTGGGCACGCTGATCGGCGTTGCGACCAAGGCAAAGATGCTCGACAAGGACGGCAAGCTGCCGGGCATCAAGCCGGCTCTGCTGGCGGACTCCATCGCGACCTCCGCAGGCGCAATTCTGGGTACTTCCACCACCACCACCTTCGTTGAGTCCGCATCCGGCGTTGCAGTCGGCGGCCGCACCGGCCTGACCGCACTCGTCACCGGCATCCTGTTCCTCGTTTCCACGCTGTTTGCCCCGATCTTCACCGCGATCCCGTCCTTCGCGACGGCTCCGGCGCTGATCATGGTAGGCTTCCTGATGGTAGGCACCGTTACCGAGATCAACTTCGATCTGGACAATCTCACCGAGTCCATCCCGGCATACCTCGCCATCATCGCGATGCCGCTGTTCTACAGCATCTCCGAGGGCATCTCTCTGGGCGTTATCTCCTATGTCCTGCTGAACGTTGCAACCGGCAAGGGCAAGAAGGTCGCTCCGCTGATGTACGTTCTGGCAGTGCTGTTCGTACTCAAGTACATCTTCCTGTAAGAGACAAAGGAAAACGAAAATTCCTGAAAGAGGGCCGCAAAGCGGCCCTCTTTTTTGCTACCGGTCGGTTTCGGCCGTTTTTTTATATTCCATCACATCCTCTACTCGGCAGTCGAGGATTTCGCAGAACATCTCAATGGTGTGCGTGCTGACGCTTTCGTTCCGTTTCAGCCGGGTGATCTGTGCAGGGCTGACTCCATACTTTTTGATCAGCGCATATTGAGAAATACCCTTTTCCTTCATGGTATTCCAAAGCTTTTCAAAGGAAATCATACATTCAAGCCTCACTTTCTACTTGAATGTTAACCGTATCTGGTGTATATTGATATTAACCAATATCGGTTAATATCAAACAGGAGGAACAAGAATGAAAAAGAGAGCTGCAATATTTCTGCTATTCGCCATGCTGCTGCTCAGCGCCTGCGGAGGAGGGGGGAGCGCGGCCGCGAGCAAAACGCAGATCGACGTAAAGGGTGTATTTCTGCTGGAGCCATCGAACAGCTCGATTTGTCTGCGGAGGGACTGGACGCTGTTCAGAGGTATCTGTTTGCGGTCTACGATGTAGACAACAGCGGAAACGACAGCAACGTGGAGCTGTCGGGGTTCAGCGATGCGGTTCAGGTCACGCTGAACGATACGAATACCTATGAACAGTGCAGCGGCGGTACGCTGATACACAATTTTATCGGGAACAGCGGCTATACCACGCCGGGTGAACGCGGTACGCTGTGGGGCGGCAGCGAGCCGGTTCGCATGATTTCTGCATTTGCGGTCAATCAGAACGATATGAAGGATGGCTGCACCGCAAAGCTGGATTTTAATCTGTCGCAGGATGCGCAGCTGCGATATACGGCGGAGGTTGCCGGGACAGATATTCAGACGATTGCATGGCCGGACGGCGTTTTTGCGGTCGAGGATGACCCGGATGCGTGGCAGCTGGTCCATTCGGTGAAAATTCGTGCGCAGATCTGTAAAAACAGTCTGGAAGCGGCCTCGAGAGCGGAACAGAACAGGGACACCGGTACGCGCGACCTGAACTTGACGATATGCAAGTCCATGCTGGAAGATAATCTGTGGGGCGTGTCCTGTGTTGCAGATAATAAAGTGACGGCAGAACTGCCCGTTTTCAGCCTTGAAACCATTCAAAGATGCGAACCGGAACTGGCAGAGCAGGTCAGTACGGTCAGAGACGCCGTTGAGACCATGCGGAGCGAACTGGGCAAATCCTCTCCGGATTATGACGCGGTAAACAGCGCACAGAGGACGGCGTACAGCACCCTTAACGCAATGCTCGGATAAACAGACTGGCCATTGCCGCCGTTTTTTTCGTCTGTCTCGGCGTGCATCTCCACTGGACGCGCGAACGAAAATATGCTACAATTTCGTTAGATATAAAACACGGAGGTGTCGTGCGATGCACAGTACCAGAAAGATCAAGGAAGATCTCATTTATGTTGGCGGCAGCGACCGCCGCCTGAGCCGATTTGAAAACCTTTTCCCCATTCCGCGCGGTGTGTCCTACAACAGCTATGTCCTGCTCGATGACAAGACCGTGCTGATGGATACGGCGGATGAGTCCATCAGCCGCCAGTATATCGAAAACGTTGTCCACGCACTGGACGGCCGTCCGCTCGATTACATGATCGTGCAGCACATGGAGCCGGACCACTGTGCGATGATCGACGCGATCATGAGCCGCTACCCCGAGGCGAAGATGGTCTGCACTGCGAAGGCGGCGCAGATGTTCGCGCAGTTCTACGACCTCGACGTTTCCGACCGCACGCTCGTCGTCAAGGAAGGCGACAAGCTCTCCACCGGTGAGCATACCCTGCATTTCGTGCTCGCGCCGATGGTGCACTGGCCGGAGGTCATGGTCACTTATGACGAAAAGGACAAGATCCTGTTCTCTGCGGACGCATTCGGCACGTTCGGCGCGCTAGCAGGCAACATTTTCGACGATGAGATCACGTTCGACGACGTCTGGATGAACGACGCGCGCCGCTATTACACCAACATTGTCGGCAAGTACGGCATTCAGGTGCAGGCTGTCCTCAAGAAGGCGGCAGCGCTCGATATTCAGATGATCTGTCCGCTGCACGGCCCGATCTGGCGCGAGAACCTCGGCACGCTGCTCGAGAAGTACCAGAAGTGGAGCACCTACGAGCCGGAGGACAAGACGGTCATGATCGCCTACGCGACCATGTACGGCAACACCGAGAACGCGGTGAATGTTCTGGCGAACATGCTCGCGGACAAGGGCGTCAAGAATATTGCGATGTACGATGTTTCCGAGACCGACGTCTCCGAGCTTGTCGCGGAGAGCTTCCGATGCAGCCATATCGTGCTCGCAGCGCCGACCTACAACGGCGGCATTCAGCCGAAAATGGAGGCATATCTGTCCGACATCAAGGCGCTCGCCCTCCAGAACCGCACTGTCGCCATCATCGACAACGGTACGTGGGCGCCGACGGCAGGCAAGCAGATGCGCGCCGTCATCGACACCATGAAGAACATGACCGTGCTCGAAAACCCGATCACGCTCAAGTCTGCCCTTGCAAAGAGCCAGCTCGCATCGCTCGATGCCCTGGCAGAGGAGCTGGCAGCTCAAGTAAACGGCTAAAAAATAATACAGTTTTTCGCAGTCAAAGCTCCCTCGGAAACGGGGGAGCTTTTGTTCTACTTGCCGCCTCCCTCGCATAGGATAGACCAAAAGCAGGAGGGACGTCTGATGATCGTAATTGCGGCGAAGGTTTCGGTGAAGAAAATTCTGGCGTGCGTGCTGGCGGCAGGCACGGTGCTGACAGGGGCGACGGTGCTCCTGCCGCAGGACGCGCAGCCGACGGCGGCAGCCTCGGAGAACATGCGTCTGGACGTCAAGCTGCGCACGAATGAACAGCGCGTAGCCCTCCTGAAAGACTGCGGCTGGGAGGTCGTCGAGGAGCCGCGCAGCGAGCGGGAGGTACAGATCCCCGAGGAATTTGACGAGGTTTACGAAAGCTATAATCAGATCCAACTCGCGCAGGGGCTTGATCTCACGCCCTGCCGCGGCAAGCGCGCAACGCTCTACACCTACGAGATCACAAACCACCCGAGCGGTGAGCAGGGCGTTGTGGCAAATCTGCTCGTCCGGCGCGGAAAACTCATCGCGGCGGACGTATCCTCGCCGCAGGCGGACGGCTTCGTGCACGGTCTGCGCGAGCATCCGTCCGAACTGGAAACCGTTTCATAACAGACTGCTGACAAAATGCACAATGGCTGGAAATCTGTGCAATTCAACGAAAACGTGTTCGACATATTAGCGTATGTATAGAACATTTTCGGGGGATTGCACTTTTTTTGTATTTCCCTATTGTGCAAAATGCAAAAAAGCGTTATACTATACCTAGTATTCGATTGACGAGGGAGACAAAATGCCGAAGATGCGATTGGACAAGCTGCTCAGTCACCTGAACTGCGGCAGCCGAAAAGAAGTGCAGAGCTTCATCCGCGCAGGCCGCGTTGCGGTGAACGGCGCGGCGGAGCGCGACCCTGCCGCAAAGGTCGATCCGGACACGGACAGCGTATCCCTCGACGGACGCGAGCAGACCTACCGCGAGCAGCGCTACTACATGCTCAACAAGCCGACCGGCGTCATCACGGCGAGCCGCGACGAGCGGCACGACACCGTGCTGGAGCTGTTCCCGGAAAACCTGCGGCGCGGCCTGTTTGCGGTCGGGCGGCTCGACAAGGACACCGAAGGCCTGCTGCTCGTGACCGACGACGGCGCGCTCAGCCATGCGCTGATGAGCCCGACGCGGCACGTTTCCAAGGTTTACGAGGCGGAGATCGACGGCACGCTCGTCCCCGACGCGGTGGAACGCTTCGAACAGGGGCTGACGCTGCGCGACGGAACGGTCTGCCGCCCGGCATCGCTCGAGCTGCTGCCGGACGGGCGCGTACGCGTGACGCTGCACGAGGGCAAGTACCATCAGGTCAAGCGCATGATCGCGGCGTGCGGCGCAACGGTCACGTTTCTGAAGCGCGTGCAGCTCGGCGGCGTGCGACTTGACGAGAGCCTTGCGCCGGGTGAATTCCGCGAGCTGACCGAGCAGGAGCTCGGCGCGCTGCGGCCGCCGGATGGCCCTTCCGGCAGTTAAAGAGAGGACGCAAAACGGCGTCTGCCGAAAAATCGACAAAAATTTTTAAATTTTTTGTATAAAAATGCGGAGACATGTGATATAATGTCTTAAAATGCACAGGAAACGACGAACGTTCTTGTAGAGAATGTTCATAGAGGGAACGCTGAGCGGCGCAGGGAGCACCGCCTGCATGACAGAAGAAGTTGAAAAAAGACGGGAAAGGTGATGGAAATGGCTTCGAGATTGTTCCAGTCGATTGTTTTACAGATGAAGGACACGGTGGATCGCACCATTGGTATTGTGGATGCGAGCGGCGCGGTTGTCGCGTGCACCGATCTGCCCCGTATCGGTGAAATGCGCGAGGAGGCGATCACTGAGCTGGGCTTTGCAGGAGAGATTGTCCGTTTTGGCGGTTATACCTACCATATTACGGGCGACCGTTCTTCGCGCCTGGAATACGCGGTATTCGTACAGGGCGAGGATGAGCTCGCGCGAAGCATCTGTTCGCTGGTGGCTGTATCCATCAACAACATCAAGACGCTGTACGACGAAAAGCACGACAAGGCGACCTTCGTCAAGAATATCATTCTGGACAACATCCTGCCGGGCGATATTTACATCAAGTCTCGCGAGCTGCATTTCGGCAACGACATGCCGCGCGTGGTATTCCTCATCCGTCAGCAGGAGCCTGCCGACGTAGCTGCGATCGACGTCGTGACCGGCATGTTCCCGGACAAGCAGAAGGATTTCGTCCTGCATATCTCGGAGAGTGACATCGTTGTCGTCAAGGAGGTCAAGGCGAGCAGCGACTCCAAGGAGCTCGTCAAGCTCGCCGCCTCCATCGAGGAGACGCTGATGAGCGAGCTGTCGGTCAAGTGCCTCATCGGCATCGGCTCGGTATCCTCCCAGATGAAGGACATCGCGAAGTCCTTCAAGGAAGCGACCACCGCCATCGAGGTCGGCGCGGTATTCGACACCGAAAAGAACATCATCAGCTTTGAAAACCTCGGCATCGGCCGTCTGATCTATCAGCTGCCGATCACGCTGTGCGAAATGTTCCTCAGCGAGGTATTCAAGAAGGGCTCGATCGACTCGCTCGATCAGGAAACGCTGTTCACCATTCAGAAGTTCTTCGAGAACAACCTGAACGTTTCCGAGACCTCGCGCAAGCTGTTCGTACACCGCAACACGCTGGTCTACCGCCTCGAAAAGATCAAAAAGCTGACCGGTCTCGACCTGCGCGAGTTCGATCACGCCATCGTTTTCAAGGTCGCGCTCATGGTCCGCAAGTATCTGGCAAGCCGCGAGGAAGGCGTCCGCTGATATACAAAACGGACAAAAATCGACATAAGTTCACAGAAAGTTCACTGAAAATCGTCATTTTGCGCAAAAGATGCGTTGTTTCGCTTCTTGCGTATCGGGCGTTTATCTGTTATAATTATCAGAGGTGTGTGGGGAAATACACACCTCTGTATTTTTTTGTTTTTTACGAAGTCATCGAGGAGGAAAGCTTTTGATCCGGATGAACGATGTCACCGTCGTATACGACAACGGTATCCGCGCGGTGAATAAAGCCAGCCTGCGTGTGGACGAGGGAGAGTTTGTCTTTCTGGTCGGCGCGTCCGGCTCGGGCAAAACGACCATCATCAAGCTGCTGACGGCCGAGGTACGGCCGACCGAGGGCAAGGTGCTGGTCAACAACTACAATATCGGCGAGATGAAAAAGAGCCGCATCCCGTATCTGCGCCGCACGCTCGGCGTAGTCTATCAGGATTTCCGTCTCATCAAGACCAAGACCGTTTACGAAAACGTCGCGTTCGCGATGCGCACCATCGGCGCGAAGGGCAAGGCCATCAAGCAGCGCGTGCCCTACGTGCTCGATCTGGTCGGTCTGGCGGACAAGGCGAAGGAAAAGCCGATGAACCTTTCGGGCGGTGAGCAGCAGCGCGTTGCCATCGCGCGAGCCCTCGTCAACAATCCGCGCCTCATCATCGCGGACGAGCCAACCGGCAACCTTGACCCGGCGCGCTCGCTCGAGCTGATGACGCTGTTCGAGAAGATCAACGAGCTGGGCACTACCGTCCTGATCGTCACGCACGAAAAGGGTCTGGTGGATGAGTTTGAAAAACGAGTCGTCATGATCGACCATGGTTCGGTCGTCAGCGACCAGACAGGTGGGTACTATCAGGCATGAGACGTTTTGGTTACTATTGGAAGGAAGGCCTGCGCAACATCTTCAAGCACGGGTTCATGTCGATCGCGGCGATCGCCATCATGGTCGCCTGCCTGATCCTGACCGGCACGGTGACGCTCATCGCGTACAACATCGACCTGAGCATCGTCGACCTGCAGCAGTCCAACGAGATCGTCGTCTGGATCGACGAAAACCTCACGACGCGCGAGGCAAAGGATCTTCAGCCGCAGTTTGAGAAGATAAGCAACATCGCGACCGTGGAGTTCGAGGACCGCGACGTCGCGCTGGAAAAATACCGCGAGGAGCTGGGCGACGACGCGAGCATCCTTGACGACTACAATTCCTCGAACAATCCGCTGCGCAACAGCTACATTCTGACGCTCAAGGACTCGACGCAGGCCGAGGAGACCATTTCGGACATCGAAATGATCGAGGGCGTGGCAAATGTCCGCGCGGATGAGGCGGTCATCAGCAAGCTTATTCAAATTCAGCATGTATTCAACATCGTCGCGCTCGCGATGGTGGTCGGTCTTGCGGTCATCTCGATATTCATCATTTCGAACACCGTAAAGCTCGCCATGTTCGCGCGCCGCGAGGAGATTTCCATTCAGAAGATGGTCGGCGCGACCAACTGGTTCATCCGCTGGCCGTTCGTCATCGAGGGCATGGTCATCGGCCTTGTGGCCGGCGGTCTGGCGTTCCTGGCCGAGTGGGGTCTGTACACCGAGCTGTACAGCGTCGCCGGCGGCGTCATCCCCTACTTCGAAATTCTGCCGTTTGAAAATCTGAAATGGCTCGTTCTTGCCGTTTTCGCCGGCGCAGGCGCGCTGTTCGGCATCGGCGGCTCGGTAACGAGCATCCGCAAGTTCATGGATGTCTGAGGACAAGGAGAACAATCTTATGATGAAAAAGAAAACCGTGCGTCTGATATCCGGCGTTGTCGCCGGTATCCTCGTCGGCGCAATGCTCGTGTCGGTCGTGGCGTCGGGCATCGTTTACGCAGGCGCAGCCTCGAGCGCAGAGCTCAAGGACAAGCTCTCCTCGCTTGAGGACCAGAAGGCCGAGATCAAGAAGGAGCTCGACTCCACCGCGAGCAAGGTCAGCGACGTGGAAAAGACCCGTGCGGCGCTCCAGCAGGAGATCACCCTCACCAAGGAGGAGATCGAGACCGTAAAGGCGTACATCGAGCGCCTGCAGCAGCAGATCGACGTCAAGACCACCGAGCTCGAGAGCGCGCAGCAGGCGCTCGACGCGAAGGAGGAGACCTTCGCGCAGACCGTCCGCGCGACCTACGAGCAGGGCGACATCAGCTACCTTGAGGTGCTGCTCAATTCGTCGAGCTTTTCCGATCTGCTCAACCGCCTCGACATCGTGTCGACCATCATGGACGACAACAAGAAGATCGTCGCGGAGTATACCGCAGCCAAGGAGGACATTCAGCAGAAGCGCGATGACCTCCAGAAAACGCAGGACGAGCAGGTGCAGTATCAGGACAACCTGAACTACAAGGCCGAGGAGCTCAAGTCCAGCGAGGAGCAGCAGAAGGCGCTTCAGGAGAGTCTGGAAGCATACCAGAAGGAGCAGAAGGCTGAGTACGAGCGCATCACGAGCGAGATGGATACGGTCAGCGACCAGATCGCGGAACAGTCGCGCAAGGAGGCAGAGGCGGCCGCCAAGGCAGCCGCAGCGGCAAAGGCGCAGAAGAATTCCTCGAGCAGCAGTCAGGTCACGACGACCGGCTCCGGCTCCGCGACCCGTTACAGCGGCACGTTCACCTGGCCGCTGCCGGGCTACACGAACGCTTCGAGTGCATACGGCTGGCGCACCCATCCGATTTTCGGCACGCGCAAGTTCCATAAGGGCGAGGACATCCCGGCGCCGACCGGCACCGCGATCGTAGCGGCGGCCTCCGGCACGGTCACGACCGCAGGCTGGGTCTCCGGCTACGGCAACTACACCGTCATCAATCACGGCGGCGGCGTCATGACGGCCTACGGCCATCAGTCCGCGATCTACGTTTCGGTCGGTCAGACGGTCTCCGCAGGTCAGACCATCGGTGCAGTCGGCTCGACCGGCAACTCCACCGGTCCGCATCTGCACTTTGAGGTCTACGTCAACGGCGCAACGCAGAGCCCGATGAGCTATTTCAGCTAAGTTTACATCTGTGGGAGAGCGGCAATACGCTCTCCCTTCTTTCATGGAGGAAAAGCGATTGAATAAACTGCGAAAAATACGGGTGCCGCTCGCGGCGGTCGTGCTGCTGTGCTTCGTGTCCGCCGGCGCGGCGCTCGGCGTGGGAAAGCTGGTCTTTGGCTGGAAAACGAGCGCCGTTGAGACCAAGCTGCGCGAGATCGACCGTCTGGTCTCGGATAAATACATCGGCGAGACCGACAGCGAGAGCGTCGCGGATTACGCGGCGGTCGGCTACGTGACCGGTCTGGGCGACAAGTGGTCGAGCTACATCCCGGCCGACCAGTACGAGGCCTACCGCATGAGCAGCGAGGGCACGGGCTGCGGCATCGGCGTGTCGGTGACGAGCACGACGGACGCGGTGCGCATCTCGATCGTCTATGACGACTCGCCTGCGGCGCAGGCCGGCATCGTCAAGGGCGATTACATCCTCGGCGCGGAGGACCTCACGGTCGAAAAGGACGGCGCGAACGCGGTCATCTCCGCGATCCGCGGCGAGGAGGGCACGGACGTCACCGTCACGATCAAAACGGCGGCGGGCGAGACGAAAACGCTCACCATGAAGCGCGCGACCGTGACGCAGAAGATGGCGTGGGGCGAGATGCTTTCCGGGGGTGCCGGCTATATCCGCATCGAAAACTTCCACACGGGCGTGGCCAAGCAGTTCCAGAACGTGCTCGACACGCTGACCGGCGAGGGCATGACCTCGCTCATCATCGACGTGCGTCACAACGGCGGCGGCAAGGTCAAGGAGATGAGCGAGATACTCGATCCGCTGCTCCCGGAGGGCACGATCATGACGCTGCGCGAGAAAAACGGCCACGAGACCGTCTATTCCTCGGACGCGGATATGATCGACCTGCCGATCGCGGTGCTGATCGACGACCAGAGCATTTCGGCGGCCGAGTTCTTCGCGGCGGCCCTTCAGGAATACGAGCGCGCGACGCTCGTCGGCACGCACACCACCGGCAAGGGCCGCGCACAGCGCACCTATGCGCTCTCGGACGGCTCGGCGGTCAATCTGTCGGTCGAGGAATATTTCACGCCCAAGGGCAAGAGCCTCGCGGACACGGGCATCGCGCCCGACATCGAGGTCGCGCTCACCGACGAGCAGACCGCGAACTTCTATTTCCTCGGCACGGACGGCGATCCGCAGCTTCAGCGCGCGCTGACCGAGGTGCAGAGTCAGGTCACGGAAAACTGACCTGTAACACAGGGCAAAAGACAGTTTTTTCTGCCGAATATGTGGAAAATGCGTCTGCTGCCTTGACACATCGCGCCGCTTTACATATAATAAAATGTACTGTACAGTCACTTTGGCCGCTTCCGCGCGCCAGAGGAGACTGATTATTGATGAATAAGAAGGGTTTGCAGATATGGCTAAAGAAATCAAGCTGACACAGGAAAGCCTGGACGCTTATAAGGAAGAACTCGAATACCTCAAGACCACCCGTGCCGACGAAGTCGCAGAGCAGCTCAAGGAAGCGCGCTCCTTCGGCGACCTTTCCGAGAACGCCGAGTACGACGAGGCGAAGAACGAGCAGGGCAAGCTCTACTCTCGCATCGCAGAGCTCGAGGAGATCATCAAGCTGGCTGTCGTCGTTACCGGCGATACCTATGCCGCAGATGAGGTCTCTCCCGGCTGTCGCTTTGTTGTAAAGGATCTGGAGTTCGACGAGGAGGAGGAGTACCACTTCGTAGGCTCGCAGGAGGCTGACCCGATGGAGGGCAAGATCTCGGACGAGTCCCCGTTCGGCAAGGCAATGCTCGGCAAGAAGGTCGGCACTGTCGTCGAGGTCGAGGCTCCGGCCGGCGTGATCAAGTACCAGATCATCAAGATCGAAAAGTAAGAGCGGATCTATTCCGCTTACAGGCGCGTTTCCTTAAAAACGCAGATAAATGACACAGAAAGATGGGGAAACTATGGCAGAACAGCATCAGGCGCAGGAGCAGCACGAGCAGACCGCAGAGGAACTGCACGAGCTCAAGCGCATCCGACGCGAGAAGCTGGCCGAGCTTCAGGCAGCGGGCAAGGACCCGTTCCAGCAGGTCCGCTTTGAGCGCGATCACTATACAAAGGACATTCACGAGCACTTTGACGAGCTCGAGGGCAAGACCGTCCGCCTCGCAGGCCGCATGATGTCCAAGCGCATCATGGGCAAGGCGTCCTTCTCGGACATGACCGACCGCTACGGCCGCCTTCAGCTCTATATCAAGCGCGACAACGTCGGCGAGGACGTATACAAGGGCTACAAGAAGTTCGACATCGGCGACATCATCGGCATCGAGGGCGAGGTTTTCCGCACCCAGAAGGGCGAGATCTCTGTCGCTGTCACCGAGCTGACCCTGCTCTCCAAGAACCTTAATCCGCTGCCCGAGAAGTGGCACGGCCTGAAGGATACCGACATGCGCTATCGTCAGCGCTATGTTGACCTGATCGTAAATCCGGGTGTGCGCGACACGTTTGAGAAGCGTTCCGCTATCGTCCGCGAGATCCGCAACTTCATGGATTCGCGCGGCTTTATGGAAGTCGAGACCCCGTGCCTCAACACCATCCCGGGCGGCGCGGCTGCCCGTCCGTTCATCACCCATCACAATGCGCTCGACATCGACATGTACCTGCGCATCGCGACCGAGCTGCACCTCAAGCGCCTGATCGTCGGCGGTCTGGAGCGCGTTTACGAGATCGGCCGTATCTTCCGCAACGAGGGCATGGACACCAAGCATAACCCGGAGTTCACCACCATCGAGCTGTATCAGGCTTACACGGACTATCAGGGCATGATGGACATCACCGAGGACATGGTCATCCATGTCTGCGAGAAGGTCCTCGGCTCGACCCATGTCGTATATCAGGGCACCGAGATCGACTTCTCCAAGGGCTGGAAGCGCATGACCATGGCTGAGGCTGTCAAGGAGTACGCAGGCATCGACTTTATGGCTCTGTCTCCGGAAGAGGCGCTCGAGGCTGTCAAGGCCAAGGGCCTTGAGATCGAGCCGGGCAAGGAGAGCTGGGGCGACCTGATGAGCCTGTGCTACGACGAGTACGTCGAGGAAAACCTCATGCAGCCGACCTTCATCACCGATTATCCGGTTGAGATCTCTCCGCTGGCAAAGCGCAAGCCGTCCGATCCGCGTCTGACCGAGCGCTTCGAGTGCTTCGTTTACGGCCGCGAGCTGTGCAACGCATTCTCCGAGCTGAACGACCCGATCGACCAGAAGGGCCGCTTCGAGCGTCAGGTCGCTCTGCGCGCCGCAGGCGACGAGGAAGCCGGCATGATGGACGAGGACTTCATCAATGCGCTGGAATACGGCATGCCTCCCACGGGCGGCATGGGCATGGGCATCGACCGTCTGGTCATGTTCCTCACCGACGCCGCTTCCATCCGCGACGTCCTGCTGTTCCCGACCATGAAGCCGCTGGACGCTGATAAGAAGGCTTCCAAGGAGGAGTCTGCTCCGGCGGAGGCTGCGCAGGAGACTGCGGCAGCACCGGAAAAGATCGATTTCTCCAATGTTCAGATCGAGCCGCTGTTCCAGGATCAGGTCGACTTTGAGACCTTCTCCAAGAGCGATTTCCGCGCGGTCAAGATCAAGGAATGCGAAGCTGTAAAGAAGTCCAAGAAGCTCCTGAAGTTCGTTCTGGACGACGGTACCGGCACTGACAGAGTCATTCTGAGCGGCATTCACGAATATTACGAGCCGGAAGAGCTGGTTGGCAAGACCTGCATTGCGATCACCAATCTGCCGCCGAGAGCGATGATGGGCATTGACTCCTGCGGCATGCTGATCTCCGCCGTACACAGCGAAAACGGCGAGGAAAAGCTCCATCTGCTGATGGTCGATCCGCATATCCCGGCAGGCGCAAAGCTTTATTAAGCTAAGAGGACTGAAAACGCAGTTTTTCAGCAATATAAGCAATAGAAAGGGACGGCTCACGCCGTCCCTTTTTGACACAAAAACGAGGTGTGATGCAGCATGGATTACAAAAAAGCGCAGAACTACTGGAAAGAGAAGGACGCAGCATCGGTCAAAATGGACGCAGCCGCGCTGAAAGAGAAGATCGAGGAATACGTCGGCGCGAACAATACCTGCGCGCTGGCAACGGGCGCGGACGGCTTTATCCGCAATACGCCGATCGAGTATTCCTTCCATGACGGCTGCTTCTGGATGTTCTCCGAGGGCGGCGAAAAGTTTGTCGGTCTGGAGAAGAACCCGAATGTCTGCATCGCGATCTTCGACAGCTATTCCGGTTTCGGCAGCCTGAAGGGCCTTCAGGTGATGGGAACGGCTGAGATCGTCGAGCCGTTCTCCGAGGAGTACAATGCGCACGCAGCGGTGAAGAAAATTCCGCTGGCGGTGCTGAAAAAGCTCGCGTCTCCCATCAATCTGATCAAAATTCGCCCGGTCAGCGCGGATTTCCTGAATGCAGACTTCAAAAAGGACGGCTTTGACGCAAGACAGCACCTTATCTTCTGAAAAAAGCGCCCCTGCCAAATGGCAGGGGCGTCAGTTTCGCGACAGTCTTTTAGATTTCGAGATCACCGGCGAGACGGCCGGTGACGAAGGCCGCGCAGCGCTCGCGGTGCGCGACATGCAGCGGATGGTCGCGGAAGGCCGCGAGCGCGTCCATGTCGTCCAGCTCCGCGTAAAACACGAGATCGTATTCGCCGCCGGCGAGGTTCGGGCCGATTTTCGCATTGTGCAGGCCGGGAATGGGGGCGAGCGTCTCGACGGACGCCGCAAGGCGCGCCTCGGCTTCGCGGCGCTTTTCGCCCTCGCGGTACTCCTCCTGAAGCTTCCAGAACAAAATGTGTCTTATCATGGGTCAATTCCTTCTTTTTCGATCGGATATGAAATGTTTGCGTGCCGTATTATAAAAATTATACAAACACTGCTTCTATGATATAGCAAAAATTCATAAAAATAAAGTCTTGTAACGCGCTAAAGTGCGTGGTACAATAGACCCATCACAAACCGAAGAAGCGGAAGTAAAACCGGTAAGCGGGTTTGCAGAGAGCCGGGGGCGGTGGAAGCCCGGCAGCAGCGCATCGGACAAATGGACCGCAGAGGGTGCACGGGAACGGCCTTCGGGCTCAGTATAGTGCAACGGAACTCCCCGTTACGGAGAAGGAGCGTGTTAGCGTTCCGATGAGTGCGCGCCGCACGGCGCGAAGCAAGGTGGCACCGCAGGATGATTTTATCGCCTGTCCTTGGAATAAATTCTGAGGACGGGCGTTTTTGTTTGTCCTCAACCACATGCCAAAGGAGAGATACCCCATGAAAAACAAGTTTTTAGCAGCACTTCTCGCAGGCGCGAGCCTTCTGACCATGACCGCATGCGGCGGCGGCAGCACCTCCGCAGACACCGGTTCTGATGCAGCCGCGGACACGGCCGCAGCGACCGGCGACACCGCAAAGGTCGCAGTCGTTCAGCTCGTCGACAACGATGCGTTCACCGAAATGATCGACAGCTTTGAGAACAAACTGACCGAGCTGTACGGCGACGGCGTGACCTACGACGTGAAGAACGCGCAGGGCGACATGTCCACGCTCAACTCGATCGCGTCCGAGCTCAAGACGGCGGACTACGACCTCGTCGTTCCGATCGTTACCCCGGCGACGCAGGCAGTCGTCAACGCAGGCGTGACCGCGCCGGTCGTTTTCATCTCCGTGACCGACCCAGTAGCGGCAGGCATCATGAGCGACATGTCCAAGCCGGACAAGAACGCGACCGGCACCTCGAACATCGTTCCGGTCGACGAGATCTTTACGCTCGCAGGCAAGCTGACCCCGGACGTCAAGAACATCGGCATCCTGTACTGCTCGGGCGAGAAGAACGCCGTTCTGACCGCCGAGAAGGCAAAGGCTTACCTCGATACCACGGATTACACCTATGAGGAAGTTACCGTTGCTTCGTCGAACGAGGTACAGCAGGCAGCGCAGTCGCTCGCAGGCAAGGTTGACGCGATCTACATCCCAATCGACTCCACCGTTCAGTCCGCGATGGCGCAGGTCGTCGAGGCGGCGAACGCAGCAGGCATCCCGGTTTACGGCTCTGACCCGGTTATGGTAAAGTCCGGCGCTCTGGCATGCGTATCGGTTTCCAACACGCAGCTCGGCGAGCGCTCCGCAGAGATGGCATATGATATTCTGAACGGCAAGGACGTTTCCGAGGTCCCGGCCGAGGCAATGAGCGACTTCCAGTACGTTTGCAGCAAGACCGCAGCCGACGCGCTGAACATCACGCTGCCGGAGGACGGCTCGGTAACGGTGATCGGCGGCTGATAAGCCGCGAAAAAGGGGGAGAGATAAACCATGAACTTCTTTCTGGACTCGGCGCTGCTCGGTCTTGAATACGCTCTGCTCGCGGTCGGCGTGTACATCACGTTCCGCATCCTGAACCTGCCCGACCTCACGGTCGACGGCTCGTTCACATTCGGCATGGCGGTCTCGACCGTGCTGTGCGCGGCGGCGCATCCGTTCGCCGGTCTGCTGGCCGGTGCGCTGGCTGGCGCGGTGGCCGGTGTTGTGACCGGATTTTTGCAGACGCACTGCAAAATCCATCCCATTCTCGCAGGCATCCTGACGATGAGCGGCCTGTACACCGTGAACATCACGGTTCTGGGCGGCCCGAACGTGTCGCTGCTCGACGCGCCCAAGTTCTTCGAGGTGCTCGGCGGCAAGGCGCCTGCGGTGGGTCTGGTAACGGCGGTGATCGTCGTGCTGGTCACGCTGTTCTTCCAGACGGTCGGCGGCCTGTGCATCCGTGCGGCAGGCTCGAACGAGGACATGGTGCGCGCCTCCTCCATCAATACGACGGCAGTCCGCTGGGCGGCGCTCGCGCTGGCGAACGCACTGGTCGCGCTCTCGGGCGCGATCCTCGCCCAGTGTCAGGGCTTCGGTGACGTCGGCGCAGGCAGCGGCATGATCGTCATCGGCCTTGCCTCTGTCATCATCGGCGAGGTCATCTGCGGCAGGCGCGGCATCGTCGTCGGCATCATCAGCGCGGTGCTCGGCTCGGTCGTCTACCGCATCATCATCGCCCTCGCGCTGCGCTACAATCTGATGAGCGCGAACTCGCTCAAGCTGCTCTCGGCGCTCATTGTTGCGGCGACGCTCGCCGTACCGGCCGCGACCGCAGCGGTCCGTGCAGGCCGCGAGAGAAAGGAGAACCGCGTATGCTGACGCTCAAACAGCTCGACAAGACCTTCGGCGCCGGCACGGCGAGCGCGCATCACGCGCTGTGCGGCATCGACCTCACCCTTCAGGACGGCGAGTTCGTCACGGTCATCGGCTCGAACGGCGCAGGCAAGTCCACGCTGTTCGGCGCGGTCTCCGGCAGCTTTTTCGTGGACAAGGGACGCATTGAGCTCGACGGCGAGGACATCACCTACCTGCCCGAGCACAAGCGCGCAAAGCGCATCGCGCGCATCTTTCAGGACCCGATGCGCGGCACGGCGCCCGATCTGACGCTGGAGGAGAACGTGGCGCTCGCGTATGCACGGGCAGGCGGACACCTGCTCGCACCGGCGCTGCCGCGCAAAAAGCGCGCGTTCTTTCGCGAGCAGCTCGCGCGGCTCGACATGGGTCTGGAGGACCGCATGAAAACGCGCATCGGCCTGCTGTCCGGCGGACAGCGGCAGGCGGTAACGCTGCTGATGGCGACGATCAACACGCCGCGCGTGCTGCTGCTCGACGAGCACACGGCGGCGCTCGACCCGGTGGTCGCGGAGCGCGTGCTGCATATCACGCAGGACATCGTGGCGCAAAACCACATCACGACCATGATGGTCACGCACAACATCGGCGCGGCGCTGTCGCTCGGCACGCGCACCATCATGCTCGAGCGCGGAAAGATCGTGCTCGACCTGTCGGGTGAGACGCGCGACAGACTGGACGTTCCGGGGCTGCTCGCGCTGTACCGCGAGGCGTGCGGCGCGGAGCTGGATAATGACAGGATGCTGTTGTCGCATTAAATCTTCCAGGGGGGACGCTGTCCCCCCCTGGATACACCCCCGGTTCCGGAGAAACCGGGGGTGATACCCCCCTCTCGTCCGCACGGCGGACGAGGCCGCGCCGCCGCGGCGCGGGCAGAGGTAAGAAAGTCAGGTACACGCCCCGACTTTCTTGGAGAATTTTATGCGCCGCACTGCGGTGCGGCTGCCCGGCCTGTTTTGCCTTCGGCAAAAGGCGGCAGGGGATTGCGCCCCGTAGGGGCGCGAAAAGGCACGCTTAAGCGTGCCTTTTATTTTTGAATTTTTCTGGGTGGTAATATAGATTTTGCTCGGAAATATATGGATAACTGGTCGAGAAACGAGAAGAAAAACTGGACAGCTTGTGTGATTTTTCGGGACGCGAGCAGGGGAAAACGTAAAAATTCAGAAAATTTGCCTTGACAGGAGACGCGCAATCTGTTTTTATTAAATGTGATACAAGCGCTGAATGAGACTATTATATATAGGAAAGGCAAGGGGGGACGCGGCTGTGACTGGCGTTGAAAAGCGAGCGCCGAAGAGCCGCGCGATGCATGCGGCGATGGTGGTCGCTGTCGGTTTTGCGCTCATCATTCTGGCAGGAACGCTGCTGCTCATGCTGCCGTGCGCCGCGAAGAGCGGCCGCGCAACGCCCTTCATCGACGCGCTGTTCACCGCGACGAGCGCGACCTGCGTCACCGGTCTGATCACGGTCAGCACGGCGGTGCACTGGTCGTTCTTCGGCAAATGCGTCATCCTTCTGCTCATCCAGATCGGCGGCCTCGGCTTCATGTCGGTCACGACGGCGGCGTCGCTGCTGCTGCGCCGCACGATCACGCTGCGCGAGCGCATGGTCATCGGAGCCGGTCTGGGTATGGACTCGAGCGGCGGCATCGTGCGTCTGATGCGGCGCGTGCGGGTCGGCACGTTCGTGATCGAGGGCGCAGGCGCGGCGCTGCTGTCCATCCGGTTCGTTCAGCAGTTCGGGCCGCTGCGCGGCGTCGGCATGGGCGTTTTCCATGCGGTATCGGCGTTCTGCAACGGCGGCTTTGACCTCATGGGCACGCCGGACGATCCGTTCTGCTCGCTCGTGCGCTATGCGGAGGATCCGCTCGTGAGCCTGACGCTCATGGCGCTCATCGTGCTCGGCGGCCTCGGCTTTTTCGTATGGAGCGATGTGTGGGATCACAAACGCTTCCGCCGTCTCAGCCTGCACAGCAAGCTCGTGCTCTCCATGTCGGGCGTTCTGCTCGCCGGGGGCTTTGTGCTCACGCTGCTGTTCGAGTGGAGCAATCCGGCGACGCTCGGCGGCATGAGCGTGCCGCACAAACTGCTTGCGGCGGCGTTCCAGACGGTGACGCTGCGCACGGCAGGCTTCAACACCATCGACCAGAGCGCGCTGACCGGCTCCTCGCAGGCGATCGCGTGCGTGCTCATGCTGATCGGCGGCTCGCCCGGCTCGACGGCAGGCGGCCTCAAGACCGTGACGGCAGCGGTGCTCGCGCTCAGCGCGGTCAGCGCACTGCGCGGACGGACATCGGTCACGGCCTTCGGGCGGACCATCGAGCCGCGCAGCATCATGAACGCAGTCGCGCTCACGGTCATCGGCGTGACGATCAGTCTCGGCGGCGCGTGCGCCATTTCGTTCATCGAGAACGTGCCGATGCACTTGTGCATGTACGAGACCGCCTCCGCCTTCGACACGGTGGGTCTCACCATGTCGCTCACGCCGGCACTTTCGACGGTCTCGCATGTCATGCTGATCGTTATGATGTATTTCGGCCGCGTGGGCGTGCTGACGCTCGGCGTCGCGGTATTCCTGCGCCGCAGGGAGCCGCCCAAGCTCAAATACCCCTCGGGCAACGTCATGATCGGCTAAGAGACGGACAAATAGAAGATCCACGGGAACTGTACACAGCCTGTGGATAAAAAGGAGAATGCAATGAAATCCTTTCTGGTAATCGGCCTCGGCCGCTTCGGCCGGGCGGTCGCGTGCGAGCTCGGCTCGCTCGGACAGGAGGTTCTCGCCCTCGACAACAGCGAGGAAAACGTGCAGCACATCGCGGACAGCGTCACGCAGGCCATCTGCGGCGACGCGCAGGACGAGAGCGTGCTGGCCTCGCTCGGCGTGAGCAACTTCGACTGCTGCGTCGTGGCCATCGGCACGGACATCGAGGCGAGCATCCTCATCACGGTCATGCTCAAGGAGCTCGGCGCGAAGCAGGTCGTCTGCAAGGCGCTGTCCGCGCTGCATGCCCGTGTGCTCGAGCGCGTGGGCGCGGACCGCGTCATTCAGCCGGAAAAGGAGATGGGGCAGCGGCTCGCGCAGCATCTCGGCCGCGCGAATGTCATCGACTACATCGGCGTTTCGGACGATTTCTCCATTCTGGAGATCAAAACGCCGCGCAGCTGGGTCGGAAAGTCGCTCGGACAGCTCGGCGTGCGCGCAAAGTACGACATCAACGTTCTGGCCATTCGGCACGGCGAGGGCGGCGCAGTGGATATAACGCCGCGCCCGGACGACCGCATCGGCGAGAATGACCTGCTGCTCATACTGGGTACGAATGATAAAGTAGATAAAGTGGTGGAGCTGAAGTGATAGAGATACAAAGCCGTCAGAACGCCGCGCTCAAGCATCTGGCGCGGCTCGGACGGGAGAGAAAATACCGTCGCTCGACCGGCGAAATGCTGTGCGAGGGCGAAAAAATGCTGACCGAGGCGCTGCGCTCGGGCGCGGAGATCAAGACCGTGCTCGTGCGGCGCGGCTTCGAGAGCGACGAGCTGCGGCAGGCGGAGACGCAGGGCGCGGCGATGTACTGCGCGGAGGACGCGCTGTTCCGTCTTGCGAGCGAGGTGGAAAGTCCGCAGAATGTGATCTTTTCCTGCATGCAGCCGCAGTGGGATGCGGCGGCGCTGGACGGCAGGGAGCAGGTGCTCCTGCTCGACGGTTTACAGGACCCGGGCAACCTTGGCACGATCCTGCGGACGGCAGAGGCGTTCGCCCTCGGCGCCGTGGTGCTGTGCGAAGGCTGCGCCGACCCGTTCTCGCCCAAGGTCGTCCGCTCGACCATGGGCGCGGTGTTCCGCCTGCCGTGCGTGCAGCTGCCGCTCGCGGACGCGCTCGCCCGGCTGAAAACGGCCGGACTGCCGGTCTACGCGACCGCGCTGCACGAGGACAGCGTGCCGCTCTCGTCGGTTCCCCTCGGCAGAGCCGCCGTCATCATCGGCAGCGAGGGCCGGGGCGTGAGCGAGAGCGCGCTGCGCCTGTCCGACCGGCGCGTGATCATCCCGATGCACGGCCGCGCCGAGTCGCTCAATGCAGGCGTCGCGGCGGCGATCGTGATCTATGAAATGACGAAATAAGGAGGCGGAAGGGCATGTCGTCACTGCTGAGCTATGTCTGGTTATCCCTCAAGCGAGGTCTGGGGACCTATCTGCGCGCGGAGGTACTGCGCCGCATGGGCTCGCCCGAGGCGGTCTACGCCGCGGACAGCAAAATGCTCGCGCAGAGCTGTCCCAGTCTGCGGCGGCAGCATATCGAGCTGCTGTGCGATAAATCGACGGACGCGGCCGAGCAGGTCATCTCGCAGTGCGCGCGCGAGGACATCCGCATCCTGCCCGTTTCAGACGCCGCCTACCCGGACCGCCTGCGGCAGATCGAGGATCCGCCGGTCGTGCTGTATATCCGCGGCCGCTGGCCCGATCTCGACACCATGCCGGGCATTGCGGTCGTCGGCACGCGGCAGGCGACGAGCTACGGCGTGCAGGTCGCCGGAACGATCGGCGCGGAGCTGGCGAAGGCCGGCTTTGTCACGGTCAGCGGCATGGCGCTCGGCAACGACTCAGCGGCGCATCGCGGTGCGCTGCGTGCAGGCGGCCTGACGGTCGCGGTGCTCGCCGGAGGACCGGATGTGTGCTATCCGCCGCAGAACCGTGCCCTCATGGGCGACATCCTGCTTTCCGGCGCGGTCATCAGCGAATATCCTCCCGGGACTGAACCGGACGGCCTCAACTACAAGAGCCGCAACCGCATCATCAGCGGCCTGTGCGTCGCGACGGTCATCGTCGAGGCAGGCAGCGCGCGCTCGGGCGCACTCATCACCGCGCGTCATGCGCTCGATCAGAGCCGCGACGTTTACGCGGTCCCCGGCGCGATGGGCGCGCTGCAGTCGAAGGAGTGCAACGCCCTCATCGAGCGATGCGAGGCCGCTCTGCTGAACGACCCGAAGGCGCTCGTGCGCGAGTATGCGAGCCTGCTGCCCGGCGGCGCGGCTGCCTTCCGGGCCTATACCCGGCCGCCCGTCGCGCGGACGGTGCCGAGACAGCGCTCTGCACCCGAACGGCGCACACCTGCAAAACCGGCTCCTGTGCCGGAAACGGCGGCGCCGACACCGGAAAAACCGGCGTTCACCCTGCCCGAGGGGCTGGACGAGAACGAGCAGAAGATCGTCCGTCTGGTCGCGGAGGGCATCCACAGTCTGGAAGAGCTCGTCGAGCGCTGCGGACTGCCTGCGCCGCGGCTGATGTGCACGGTCACGACCCTCGAGATGGAGGGCGTGCTCGAGCGCGACGCGGCGAATGTCCGTCTCGCCGGACAGGAATGAGTAAGAAGAACAGAAGAGAAAAATAACAGGACAGGGATTTCGCCTGTCAGCGCATCGTGCGCACCAAACAGAAAACGGAAAGCCGTTTTCCGAAAACCCGGAGGTTTTTATGTCTAAGTTAGTAATCGTGGAGTCTCCTGCCAAGGCAAAGACCATTGGCAAATATCTGGGCGCGGATTACGTGGTCAAGGCGTCCATGGGACATCTGCGCGATCTGCCGAAAAAGAAAATGAGCATCGATCTGGAGCATGATTTCAAGCCGGAATACGTGCCGATCGAGGGTAAAGATAAAATCATCAAGGAAATCCGCAGCGAGATCCGCAAGTCGGACTTCGTCTACCTCGCAACTGACCCTGACCGCGAGGGAGAAGCCATTTCGTGGCACATCAAGGAGCTGTTCAAGCTCAAGGACAGCAATTCGCGCCGCGTGACCTTCAACGAGATCACCAAGCAGGCGGTCCGCTCGGGCATCGCAAATCCGCGCGACATCGACATCGATCTGGTCAACGCGCAGCAGGCGCGCCGCATCCTCGACCGCATCGTGGGCTATCAGCTCTCGCCGTTCCTGTGGCGCAAGGTTAAGCGCGGCCTGTCCGCAGGCCGTGTGCAGAGCGTCGCGACCCGTCTGGTCGTCGACCGCGAAAACGAGATCCGCGCGTTTGTACCCGAGGAATACTGGTCGATCGAGGCGCTGCTCGCGACCGAGGACGGCGGCAAGTTCACCGCACGCTACTATGGCGACGGCAGCGGCAAGGCCGAGCTGAAGAACGAGGAGCAGGCGATGCGCGTCGTGAACGCCGTCACCGGAAAGCCGTTCACCGTCGGCGAGATCAAGCGCGGCAAGAAAAAGCGCACCCCGGCGCCCCCGTTCATCACCTCGACCCTCCAGCAGGAGGCGAGCCGCAAGCTGAACATGACGCCGCGCCGCACCATGAGCATCGCGCAGGAGCTGTATGAAGGCATCGAGCTCGGCGAGTACGGACTCACCGGTCTCATCACCTACATGCGTACCGACTCGCTGCGTCTGGCCGACGAGGCGACTGCCGCCGCCGCAGGCTTCATCAAGGGCCGCTACGGCGAGGAATACTATCCCGGCAAGCCGCGCGTCTACAAGACCAAGGGCAACGCGCAGGACGCGCACGAAGCCATCCGTCCGTCCAACGTGCAGCTGCTGCCCGAGGAGATCCGCAAGTACCTTTCGCCCGACCAGTTCAAGCTGTACCGCCTCATCTGGTCGCGCTTTGTCGCCTGCCAGATGGCGGACGCTATCCTCGACACGGTCTCCGCAGACATCGTCTGCGAGGGACAGGTGTTCCGCGCCTCCGGTCACACGGTCGCGTTCCCGGGCTTTACCGCGGTCTACGAGGAGGGCACGGACGACGAGAAAAAGCAGGACTCGGCAGGCAAGCCGCTGCCGCGCTTCGACAAGGGCGATCGTTTGACCGCCGAGAAGCTCGAGCCGTCGCAGCACTTCACGCAGCCGCCTGCACGCTATACCGAGGCGTCGCTCATCCGTGCGATGGAGGAGCGCGGCATCGGACGTCCGTCGACCTACGCGCCGACCATCTCGACCATCATCGACCGCGACTATGTCACCAAGGAGAACCGCGCGCTGCGTCCGACGCCGCTCGGCGAGGGCGTTACCGGTCTGCTCGTGGACGAGTTCAAGTCGGTCGCGGACTACGAGTTCACCGCGAACATGGAGCATGAGCTCGACGAGGTCGAGGCAGGCAAGCTGAACTATATCCAGCTGCTGCACAACTTCTACGACGGCTTCGAGGCTGCGCTCAAGCAGGCCGAGGTCGATCTGGAGGGCAAGCGCATCAAAATTCAGGACGAAGTGACCGACGTCATCTGCGAAAAGTGCGGCCGCAACATGGTCATCAAGTCCGGCCGATTCGGCAAGTTCCTCGCCTGCCCGGGCTTCCCGGAGTGCACGAACACCAAGCCGATCACCGAGGACACGGGCGCAGCCTGCCCGGTCTGCGGCGCAAAGGTCGTCAAGAAGAAGTCGGCGCGCGGCTATGTCTA
Organism: Coprococcus eutactus; assembly: GCA_963645185.1. GTDB lineage: Bacteria > Bacillota > Clostridia > Oscillospirales > Butyricicoccaceae > Agathobaculum. The sequence goes on from CAVIRF010000001.1 coordinate 71,843, forward strand.
CTATTCCTGCGACAAGTACCCGGCGTGCCAGTTCATCACGTGGGACAAGCCGCTCAAGACCAAGTGCCCGAACTGCGACTCCTCGCTGTTCCGCCATACCGACCGCGACTCCAAGGAAGTCACCGACGTATGTCTGCGCGAGGGCTGCGGCTTTGTCGAGCTGGTCAAGGAGGGCCTGTCGCCCGAGGAGACCGAGAAGCGCCGCAAGATGCGTGAAGCGCGCGCGGCAAAGGCTGCGGAGCGCGCCGCCGCGAAGGAAGCCGCAGAGAAGAACGGCGAGACCGAGGAAAAGACGACGAAGGCAGCAAAGAAGCCTGCGGCGAAGAAGAAAACGGTCAAAAAGACGCTCCCGTGGATGACTAAGACCACGAACAAGTTCAAGAAGCTCAAGGACGAGGCCGTGCAGGAGCTGACTGCAAAGCAGCAGGAGCAGTATGCAAAGGCGCTCGCGAAATATGAGGCCGAGAAGGCCGCGGAGAAGGCAAAGAAGGCCGCCGAGAAAAAGGCGGCTGCGAAAAAGCCTGCCGCAAAGAAAAAGACCACGGCAAAGGAGAACCCGGATGAATAATACCGTTACCGTCGTCGGCGCGGGACTGGCCGGCTGTGAGGCTGCATGGCAGCTCGCGCAGCGCGGCGTTTCCGTGCGCCTGTGCGAGATGAAGCCGTCGCAGCACAGCCCGGCGCACCACTCGGACGACTTCGCAGAGCTCGTCTGCTCGAACTCGCTGCGCTCGGACGAACTCGCCAACGCGGCAGGCCTGCTCAAGGAGGAGCTGCGCCGTCTGGACAGCCTCATTCTGTCCTGCGCGGACGCGCACCGCGTCGAGGCAGGCGGCGCGCTGGCGGTAGACCGCGAGGCGTTCGCCGCAGCCGTCACCGAAAAGATCAAAAACCATCCGAATATCGAGGTGGTCTACGGCGAAGTGACCGAGATCCCGGAGGGCCGCGTCGTCATCGCGTCCGGTCCGCTGACCTCGGATACGCTGTTTGATGCTATCCACGCCAAGGTGGGCGGCGATTTCCTGCACTTTTACGATGCGGCCGCGCCCATCGTGACTGCGGAGAGCATCGACATGGACTCTGCCTACGAGGCATCCCGTTACGGCAAGGGCACCGCGGACTACATCAACTGCCCGTTCTCGCGCGAGGAATATGATGCGTTCTGGAACGCGCTGACCACCGCCGAGGAGGCGCCGGTGCATGGCTTCGAGGACTCCAAGGTGTTCGAGGGCTGCATGCCCATCGAGGTCAACGCGCGCCGCGGCTATGACACGCTGCGCTTCGGCATCCTCAAGCCGATCGGCCTGCCCGACCCCAAGACCGGCAAGGACCCCTATGCGGTCCTTCAGCTGCGCCGCGACAACGCAAACGGCACGCTGTACAATCTGGTCGGCTGCCAGACCCACCTCAAGTTCGGCGAGCAGAAGCGCGTATTCTCCATGATCCCGGCGCTCCGGAACGCGGAGTTCGTGCGCTACGGCGTCATGCACCGCAATACGTTTCTGGACTCTCCGCGTCTGCTCGACGCGACCTACGCGCTGAAGAGCGATCCGCGCATCCGCTTTGCCGGACAGATGACCGGCGTGGAGGGCTATATCGAGTCCACCGCCTCCGGCTGGGTCGCAGGCGTGGCCGCCGCGATGGAGGTGCTCGGCAGACCGATGCCGCAGCTTGACCGCTTTACCGCCGTCGGCGCGCTCGCGACCTACATTTCCGACCACACGGTCGCGAAATTCCAGCCGATGAACATCAATTTCGGCATCATTGAACCGCTTGGCTATAAGATCAAGGGCAAGCGAGAGAAAAACACAAAGATTTCCGAGCGGGCACTCGAACGCATCGAAAGTCTGAAAGGGGAACTTTGAGAATGAAGATCATCGTTGACGCGATGGGCGGCGACAACGCGCCTGACGTGACTGTCTGGGGCGCGGCGCTCGCCGCGAAGGAATACGGCGAGGACATCCTGCTCGTCGGTCAGCCCGAGGCGATCACCGCCGTGCTGCGTGCGCACGGGCTGGAGAACACCGAGCACCTGACCATCATGCCGGCCTCGGACATCGTCGACATGCACGACGACCCGGCGACCGTCCTGCGCCACAAGCCGGACTCCTCCATGGCGGTCGCGTTCAAGCTGCTCAAGGCAGGCGAGGGCGACGCGCTCGTCTCCGCAGGCAACACCGGCGCGCTGCTGACCGGCGCGACGCTGTACGGCGGCCGCATCAAGGGCATCCGCCGCGCGGCGCTTGCTCCCGTGCTGCCCTGCGAGGGTGGCGAGGTCATGCTGTGCGACGCCGGTGCGAACACCGAGTGCACGGCGGAAATGCTGCTCCAGTTCGCTTTCCTCGCGTCCCTGTACGCGGAGAAGAACAACGGCCTGAAATCGCCGCGCGTCGGTCTGGTCAACAACGGCACCGAGGACACCAAGGGTGATCCGCTCCGCAAGGAGGCGTATGCGCTGCTCAAGGCAGCAGGCGACGCAGGCCGGATCAACTTCGTCGGCAACGTCGAGGGCAGTCAGGTACCGCTCGGCGCGTGCGACGTCGCGGTCTGTGACGGCTTTATGGGCAACGTTCTGCTCAAGACCGTCGAGGGCACGGCGAAATTCATGGCGCACGAGATCAAAAAGGTGTTCACCGCCTCGGTCGGCACCAAGGTCGGCTATCTGCTGTGCAAAAAGGGCATGGACGAATTTCAGGAAGTGTTCAATCAGGACAAGGTCGGCGGCGCGCCGTTCCTCGGCATCGCAAAGCCGGTCATCAAGGCGCACGGCTCGTCCAACGAGATCGCAGTGATGAACGCCGTCCGCCGCGCGATCGCCTACACGAAGTCCGGCATGATCGAGGCCGTCAGGGAAAACATTCAGTACATGACGGTTGAATAAGTGAACAAAACGGTGAAAGGAGGTGAAAAACATGCTGAAGATCGACTACAAATTCAAGAACGTCAGCCTGCGGCAGAAAGCGATGACGCATTCCTCGTATGCCAACGAGCACCACGGCACGCATCTGGACTGCAACGAGCGGCTGGAGTTTCTTGGCGATTCCGTACTGGGCTTTGTCACGGCGGATTACCTGTTCACGCATTATCCCGAGCTGCCCGAGGGCGAGCTGACCAAGCTGCGTGCGGCGGTCGTGTGTGAGGGTGCGCTGTGCGAGATCGCGAGGGAACTCGGTATTCCGGAGGAGATCCGTCTGGGCCACGGCGAGGAGAACAGCGGCGGCAGAAAGCGCCCGTCCATCCTGGCCGACGCGACCGAGGCGCTTCTGGGCGCGATCTATCTGGACGGCGGCATCGAGCCGGCGCGCGCGTTCGTGCTGCGCTTCATTCCGCACAAGGTAGATGTCGCCGTTGCAGGCGGCGCGTTCAAGGACTACAAGACCATGCTTCAGGAGATCGTGCAGAAGAACAAGCAGGAGACGCTGGAGTACCGTCTGGCAGGCCAGTCCGGTCCGGACCACGACAAGCGGTTCACCATGGAGCTGCTGCTCAACTCCAATGTATTTGCCTCCGGCACCGGCCGAAGCAAAAAGGAAGCGGAGCAGCTTGCGGCGAAGAAGGCGCTCGAGATCATGGGGTGCTAAAAATTTCAGAAGAAAGCCGAACCGGCACAGCGAAAAACTGTGCCGGTTTTTTCGTACTGGCGGCAAAGCGTTGAATTTTGCCCTCATTTATGGTAAAATATCTTATCTATATCTTTGAGGTGGCACATGGTTTTCAAGAGCCTGATCTTACAGGGGTTCAAATCGTTTCCTGACCGCACGGAGATCAAATTTCTCGGCGGTATGACCGCGATCGTCGGTCCGAACGGCTCCGGCAAATCGAATATCTCGGACGCGATCCGCTGGGTGCTCGGAGAACAGTCCTCGCGCTCGCTGCGCGGCGCGAAGATGGAGGACGTCATCTTCGGCGGCACGGCGAAGCGCGGCCCGGTCGGCTTTGCCGAGGTCTCGCTCATCCTCGACAATTCCACCGGCGTTTTCCGCTCGCCGTTTGCCGAGATCATGGTCACGCGGCGCTACTACCGCTCGGGCGAGAGCGAATACTACCTCGGCAAAAAGCACTGCCGCCTCAGGGACATCCGCGAGCTGTTCATGGACACCGGCCTCGGTCTCGACGGCTATTCCAGCATCGGACAGGGGCGGATCGACGAGATCCTGTCGCTCAGGAGCGAGGACCGGCGCGGCATATTCGAGGAAGCGGCCGGCATCACCAAATTCCGCTCGCGCAAGGAGGAAGCCGAGCGCCGTCTCGCCGCGACCGAGGACAACCTCACGCGCATCCGCGACCTGTATGATGAGCTCGCGCGGCAGCTCGAACCGCTCAAAAAGCAGGCGGAAAAGGCGGAGAAATACCTCGTTCTGCGCGATGAGCTGCGCGTTCTGGAGGTGTCGCTGTGGCTCAAGCAGCTGGAGCAGATGAAAAACGAGATAGAAAAGCTGTCGCGCGACGTGGAAACCTGCCGCAGACAGCTGGAAAACGCGAAATCCGGGCAAGAAAAGCGCTATCAGCAGGCGGAACAGCTGACGAGCGACCTGCACGACATCGACCGCGAGACCGAAACGCTGCGCGCGTCCCTGCGTGAGGCGGAGAGCCGCGCGGCCGAGCAGGCGAGCCGCATTGCGGTGCTGCGCGCGAACATCGAAAACTGCCGCGCGAACATCGAGCGCGTGCAGCAGGAGAGCGGAGAGCGCGAAAAGCAGGCGGAAAAGCTCGCAGAACAGCTCTCCGCGCACGAAACGCGCATCGCAGCGCTGGAAAACGACCGCGCGGAGGCGCAGGAACGCCTTTCGGCGCAGGAAAGGGAAATGGCGCAGCGCAGAGAAGCGGAAGCCTCGGCGACGGCTGCCTTGGAACAGGCGGAGCAGGACCGCGCGGCGGCGCAGAGTGCACAGCATGCGCTCGCGCTCGAGCGCACCGCGGCGCAGACCGGCCTTGCCGGGATGGACGGGCAGCAGGACGACCTGCGGCGCGAGCTCGAAACTGCGGAAAACCGCCTGAAAACCGTGCAGGACAAGCAGTCTGCGTTCGAAAAGCGCGTGGCCGAGGGCGAGACCGCCCTGCGGCAGACAAAAACGCAGGCAGACGAAGCAGACGCAGCCCTCCGGCAGGCGAAAACCGAGGCGGACACCCTTGGCGCGGCGCTGCGGCAGGCGGAGAGCGCGCTGATCGACGCACGAAACCGTGCGGCCATGCTGCGCGATATGCAGCGTGATTACGACGGCTTCGCCCGGTCGGTCAAGGCGGTCATGCAGCAGGCCGGACGCGGCAGGCTTTCGGGCGTGCACGGGCCGGTCTCGGCGCTCCTTTCGACGGAAAACCGCTTTGTCACCGCGATAGACACCGCGCTTGGCGCGTCTGCGTCGTCGATCGTGGTCGAGACTGCCGAGAACGGCAAGGCGTGCATCGAATATCTGCGCCGCACGGACGGCGGCCGCGCGACCTTTCTGCCGCTCGATACCATCCGCCCGGCGTCGCTCCGCGAGACCGGACTTGACCGCGAACGCGGCTGCTATGGCACGGCGGATATGCTGGTGCAGTTTGATGAAAGCTACAGTGCGGTTGTGCGCAGCCTGCTCGCGCGCACGGTCGTGTGCGAAAACATGGACGCGGCGCTGTCGCTCGCGCGCTCGCGCGGACACCGCTTCCGCATCGTCACGCTCGACGGCCAGATTATTCAGTCGGGCGGCGCGATGACGGGCGGCTCGGCGTCGCGCGGAACGGGCGCACTGGCGCGCGCAGGACGGCTGAAGGCCGCCGAAGAGCAGGCGGAACGCTGTGAAGCCGCGCGAAAAACGGCAGAGCAGCGCCTTCATGACGCAGAAAAGCGGCTGCACGACTGCGAAACCGCGTGTGAGACGCAGAATGCGGCCCTGCGACAGCAGTCGGAGGCGCAGGCAGGTCTTGCCGCCGCGTGTACGCAGCACCGGGCGCTGCTCGGGAGCGTGCAGGCGCGGTACGATGAGCTGATGGAGCAGCAGCGCAGCATGGAGACGGAAAAGCAGCGCAGCGCGGAGGTGCTCGCGTCGTTCGACGCGAGGGAAGCGCAGGCCGGGGAACAGCTGCGCGGCGCGGAAGCGCGCGTGCAGACCTGCCGGGACGCGCTCGCGCGGCTCCGCACCGAACAGGCCGAGCGCGAAGCGCAGCTTGCAGAGCTTCGTACCGCGCTCACGCGCACGGAAGCCGAGCTGTCGAGCGAAAAACGGGCGCTTGAGCAGATGCAGTCGCTCAGGCGCGAGACGGACGCCGGTCTTTCGAGCGCGGAGGACAGCATCAGGCGCTTTGAGCAGGAAAGCGAGCGCATGCAGGGTGAGCTTGCCGGAGAAAAGGCCGCGCGCGAGCAGTCAGACGCATTGACGCGCGAGCTGCGGCAGCGGCTGGAGCAGACCGGCAAGCGCCGCGAGCAGATCGAAGAGCGGCGGACCGCCGCGCGCCGCGACGCGCAGGACGCAGGCGAGCAGATCCTCGGCATGGAGCGAGAGGCTTCGCGGCTGGAAAACCGCGCAGGTCAGCTGAAAGCCGAGGAGGCGCAGATCCTCGACCGGATGTGGGAGAGCTACGAGCTGACGCCCACATCGGCCTCCGAGCTCGCGCAGCCGCTCGACGACCCGGCTGCCGCACGCGAACGCGCGCACGAGCTGCGCGGAAAGATACGCGCGCTCGGCAGCGTCAATCCGGACGCGGTGGAGGAATACCGTAAAGTGCGCGAGCGCTACACCTTCATGGGTGAGCAGAAGGACGACCTCGAGCAGGCGCAGCGCGAGCTGTACAAGGTCATCGACCGGCTGACGGTCAACATGAAGGAGATCTTCGCCTCGGAATTTGCGCGGCTGAACGTGCTGTTCGGGCAGACGTTCCGCGAGATATTCGGCGGCGGCCATGCCGAGCTCGCGCTCGCGGACACAAACGACATCCTGTCGTGCGGCATCGACATCCGCGTGTCGCCGCCCGGCAAGGCGGTCAAGACGATCACGCTGCTTTCGGGCGGCGAAAAGGCGTTTGTGGCCATCGCGCTGTACTTTGCGATACTCAAGCTGCGCCCCACGCCGTTCTGCGTGCTCGACGAGATCGAGGCCGCGCTCGACGATGTGAACGTACAGCGGTATGCAAAATATATACGAAAATTAACAGATTTCACACAATTTATTGTAATTACGCACAGACGTGGTACAATGGAAGAAGCAGATATGCTCTACGGCGTGACCATGCAGGAGCAGGGCGTTTCGAAGCTGCTTATGCTCAACCTCGCGGAGGCGGAGAAGCGGCTGAAAAACACGATAAAATAAGGCGGAACGGTGGTGCTGAACCTTGGATATGCGCAGTTCAAAATACCCGTACCGGCTGGATGTGGAAACGCGGCTGCCGAACGGCTGCATCACGACGCACGGCTACGCGGCGCATCATCCGGCGGAATTCCGGCACTGGGCGCACGCGCGCGGCTATGTCCTCTGGGGCGAGCGCATCGACCGCACGGACTGGGAAAACTGGCGCGTGAATTACTACGGCCCGTGACCCGGACCGCGAGATAAATCTTAGAAATACAGGAGCAGAACATGGGATTTTTTGATAAAATCAAGCAGGGATTTAAGAAAACTTCGGACGCGGTGAGCCATTCGCTCGACACCGTGTTCGCGGCGTTCGTCAAGGTCGACGAGGATCTTCTCGAGGAGCTCGAGGAAGCGCTCATCCTTTCGGATGTGGGCGCGGCGACCTCCGCGAAGATCGTCGCCGAGGTGGAGAAGCGCGCAAAACTGCGCAAGACCACGACGGCGTCCGAGCTGCGCGACCTGCTGCGCGAGGTGCTGACCGACAACATGCTCGACAACCAGCCGCTCGACGTTTCGGGCAAGCCGGCGGTCATTCTGGTCATCGGCGTCAACGGCGTCGGCAAGACCACCTCGATCGGCAAGCTGGCGGCGCGTTATGTCAACGAGGGCAAAAAGGTCATGCTGTCCGCGGCGGATACGTTCCGCGCGGCGGCGGCCGATCAGCTGGAGATCTGGGCGAAGCGCGCCGGTGCGGACATCGTTCGCCACGGCGAGGGCGCGGACCCGGCGGCGGTCGTTTTTGACTCGATCTCGGCGGTAAAGGCGCGCGGCAGCGACGTTATCATCGTGGATACCGCCGGCCGCCTGCACAATAAGGCAAATCTGATGAACGAGCTGGCGAAGATCGACCGCGTGATCTCGCGCGAGCTGCCGGACGCATCGCGTGAGACGCTGCTCGTGCTCGACGCGACCACCGGACAGAACGCCGTCCATCAGGCGGAGGAGTTCAACAAGGCGGCCGAGCTGACCGGCATCATCCTCACCAAGCTCGACGGCACCGCCAAGGGCGGCATCGTCATCGCCATCTCGGCCGGTCTCGGCGTTCCGGTCAAGCTCGTCGGCGTCGGCGAGGGCATCGACGACCTGATCGACTTTGACCGCGCGGCGTTCCTTGAGGCTATCCTGCCGCCGGCAGAGCAGATGACAGGCGACAGCGAAAACGAAGAAGAAGGAGCGGAGCAGGAATGACAAGACCCGACGGAAGAGCAAAGAATGAAATGCGCCCGATCAAGCTGACGACCGGATTTACCATGTACGCGGAGGGCTCGGTGCTCGCCGAAATGGGCAACACCAAGGTCATCTGCACTGCGTCGGTCGAGGAAAAGGTGCCGCCCTTCCTGGAGGGCAAGGGCCTTGGCTGGGTCACGGCGGAGTATGCGATGCTGCCGCGCTCGACCAATACGCGCAAAAAGCGCGACATCAAGTCGCTCAAGCTCGACGGCCGTTCGAGCGAGATCCAGCGCCTGATCGGACGCGCGCTGCGCGCGGTCGTCGATCGTGAAGCGCTCGGCGAGCGCCAGATCACCATCGACTGCGACGTCATTCAGGCGGACGGCGGCACGCGCTGCGCGTCCATCACGGGCGGCTATGTGGCGCTCTATCTCGCGTGCAAGAAGCTGCTCGACGAGGGCGTCATCAAGAAGATGCCGCTCACCGCGGAGGTTTCGGCGGTCTCGGTCGGCATTTTCGAGGACGAAGCCGTGCTCGACCTCAACTACGCCGAGGACAGCCACGCCATTGTGGACTGCAACGTTGTCATGACCTCGAAGGGCGAGTTCATCGAGGTGCAGGGCACGGGCGAGGGCCGTCCGTTCACGCAGGACGAGCTGCATCAGCTGCTCGCACTCGGCGAGCAGGGCTGCTCCAGACTGTGCGAGATCCAGCGCGAAGTACTCGGCGAATAAAAGAGGAAAACCCAACATGAAATTTGTACTGGCATCTCATAATAAAGGCAAGCTGAAGGAAATGGCGGCCATTCTGGGCGAGCTCGGCATCGAGGTCGCAGCGCTGCCCAAGGGCGCGCCCGAACCCGAGGAGAACGGCGCGACGTTTGAGGAAAACGCGCGCATCAAGGCGAAGGCCGCCGCGGACTTCACCGGTCTGCCGGCCATCGCGGACGACAGCGGTCTGTGCGTGGACGCGCTCGGCGGCGCGCCGGGCATCTACTCCGCGCGCTACTGCGAGGGAACGGACGCGGACCGCAATGCGTTCCTTTTGAAGAACATGGAGGGCAAAGAGGACCGCGCGTGCCGCTTTGTGTGCGCGATCGCGTGCGTGCTCGCGGACGGCGAGACCGTCACGGTAAGAGGCGAGTGCGATGGCGAGCTGCTGCACGAAAACCACGGCTCAGGCGGCTTCGGCTACGATCCGCTGTTCTATGTGCCGGCCTACGGCTGCACGTTCGGCGAGCTCGCGCCCGAGGTAAAAAACCGCATCTCGCACCGCGCGCGTGCGCTCGGCAAGCTGAAAGACGTACTGAAAGATAAAATTTAAGGAGAAAATACATGCTTAACACCAAACAGCGTGCACAGCTTCGTGCACTGGCAAATCCGCTCGCAGTCACCCTCATCATCGGCAAGGAGGGCGTGACCGAGGCGGTCGAGCGCGAGCTGGACGCTCTGCTCGAGTCCCACGAGCTCGTCAAGGGCAAGGTGCTCGAAAGCGCGATGCTCACGCCGCGCACGGTATCCGAGGCGCTCTGCGAGGCGACCGGCGCGGACGCCGTACAGTGCATCGGCTCGAAGTTCGTTGTCTACCGTCAGTCGAGCGACGAGGATAAGCGCAAGATCGTTCTGGTAAAATGAGAACAGGAATACTCGGCGGAACGTTCAATCCGCCGCATCTCGGTCATCTGCACGCCGCGAAGCTCGCGCACGACGCGCTGAAGCTCGACCGGGTGCTGTTCATCCCGACGAACATTCCGCCGCACAAGGCGCTGCCGGAAAACACGGCGTCTCCCGAGGCGCGCTGCGAAATGGTGCGCCGCCTGACGGCGGACACGCCGTGGGCGCAGCTGGATACGCTGGAGATTGACCGCGGCGGCGCAAGCTACACGGTGGACACGCTGCGCGCGCTGCACGGGCGCGGCGAGACCGACCTCTATCTCATCATCGGAACAGACATGCTGCTCTCGTTCGACCGCATCTGGCGCGCGCCGGATGAGATCGCGCGTCTGGCGACGCTCGCCGTGTGCGCACGGGAAAACGAGGACTGGGACGCGCTGCGCGAAAAAGCGGCGCTGCTGCGCGAAACGCTGGGCGCGAGGATCGAGCTCGTTCCGGGCGACAGCCTCACGGTCTCCTCGACCGAGCTGCGGCAGGGCGGCGACCTGCATCGCTTCACCGCGCCTGCGGTCGCAGACTACATCGAGCAGGAGCACCTTTACGGGTTCTGAACGCCGCATGGCTTCAAAACGCCGCAAAACAGAAAAACGCGGCGTTTGAAATACATAATTCAACCTCAACTACACGGAAAGGCGGGTAAAAGTTATGTTATGTGACGAGAAAATGCGCAGGGATATCCTTTCGAGGCTCCATGGCTACCGCTATGAGCACTCCCTCGGGGTGGAGCGCTGCGCGATCGCGCTGGCGAAAAAATACGGCGGCGACCCGGAGCTTGCCGGCGTCGCAGGTATCCTTCATGACATAACAAAACATCTTTCTCCGCAGGAACAGTTGAATTTATGTGAGAAATACGGTATAATACCGTGTACCGTCGAAAAAAGCGAGCCGAAAATGCTGCACGGAAAAACGGCCGCAGCGATCGCACGCAGAGAATATCACATGCCGGATGAGGTATGCGACGCCATCGCCTGCCACACGACCGGCAAGGCAAAGATGACGACTTTGGACAAGATTCTCTATCTGGCGGACTACATAGAGGAAACGCGCGACTTTCCCGGCGTCGAAAAGGCGAGAGAGCTGGCCGAGACCAGCATGGACCGCGCGCTGCTCTACTGTTATGACCAAACGCTGATCGAGCTGATCACGCGAGGCAAGCTGATCCACAGCGACACCATCGCCGCATACAACGATATGATCCGGCAGGGAGTACGCTGGCGCGACGAGGAGAAGGCCTGAGAGAAAGAAAAAGCCTTCCCGGAACTGAACTGGAGGCAGGAACCGTTTGAAACTTTTCGGAGGCAGCGGCGAGCATAACGGCCGCTCGGACAAACAGACAAAAAAACGACCGGCCGCGGCGCAGAGCGGCGCGAAAGCGCAGACTGCGCCCAAGCCTCAGGGGAAAAAAGGCGGCAAGACAGCCGCGCCGAAGAAACACAGCAAAAAACGCATCGTGGCGATCGTCATCGCGGTGCTCATCGCGCTTTTGTGCGCGTGCGGCGCGGCGTACTATGTGTTCTTCGTTCGTCCGCCCACAGACACGATCCACGACAAGACCAACGGCGACCGTGTCGATACGAGCAGCCTGCTCAATCAGGGCACGCGCATCGACGATGTGTTTACCTTTGTCGTCGGCGCGGTCGATGAGGACCAGACGCGAACGGACGCTCTGATGGTCGCGACGATGAACACCAAGGACAAGACCATCAACGTCATGAACA
>CAVIRF010000002.1:0-72400 GCA_963645185.1 Coprococcus eutactus
GCTCTGATGGTCGCGACGATGAACACCAAGGACAAGACCATCAACGTCATGAACATTCCGCGCGACACCATGTGCAACAACGGCGAAAACGGCGCATGGCGCAAGATCAACGCGGCCTACGCGACCAAGAAGGGCATCGAGCAGACCAAGATCGAGATCGAGCGCCTGATGGGCTTCCAGCCGGACAAGTATGTCATCGTCAACTTCGAGGGCATCGCGGCGATCGTGGACGCGATCGGCGGCGTGGATTATGAAGTCCCGTTCCGCATGGAATACAGCGACCCCTCGCAGAACCTTGAGATCGACCTTCAGCCGGGCATGCAGCATCTGAACGGCAAGCAGACGGTCGAGTTCCTGCGCTGGCGCCACAACAACGACTACTCCAAGCAGTACGTCAACGGCGACGAGGGCCGTGTGGAAAACCAGCAGAAATTCCTCAAGGAGCTGGCAAAACAGGTCCTTCAGGTGAAAAACGCGACCAAGATCTCGAAGATCGCCGAAGCGGTCTCCAAGAACGTAAAGACCGACTTTACGACCGGCGAGCTGCTCTGGATGGGCATGCAGGCGCTTCAGATCGACAACGACAACCTCAAATTCTACACCCTGCCGGGCTACGGCGCGATGAGCTACGCAGGCAGCGACCCGTACAAGTACTCCTTCTTCTTCCCGAAGGAAAAGGAGACGCTCGAGCTCGTCAACAAGTATTTCAACCCCTATGAGGAACCGATCACCAAGCTTGACATGGTCACCGGTCCGGCGGACAGCTCGTCCTCCGGCTACAGCGGCGGTGTCAGCGCAGGCGAGGATGAGGACGTCTGGGGCGATACCGGCGGCGGCTACTATTATGAGGACGACTCGGACTATTCGAGCGGCGAGAGCGGCGGAGACTACTCCGGCGGCGGCTCGGACGGCTACGAAGAGCCGGATAACAGCGGTTCGGACTACTCGGACGGTGAAACCGGCGGCGGCGGAGACTACTCCGGCGGCGAAACCGGCGGCGGAGATTATTCCGGCGGCGAGTCGGGCGGCTCGATCTCGGGCGGCGAAAGCGGCGGCGGAGACTACTCCGGCGGTGAGAGCGGCGGAGATTATTCCGGCGGCGGTGAGTCCGGCGGCGAAAGCGGCGGCGCGATAGATCCCGAGGCGTGATCCATAAAGAAAGAAAAAACGGCGGGCCGCAGAGATGCTCTGCGGCTCTCCGACAGGATACAGGCGCGTTTCGCGCCTTGAAAAGGAGTTTATGAATTTGACTGCACAAGAAACTGTAAAGGCGATCTGTGAAGCGCTGATCGAGAAAAAGGCGCAGGGCATCGAGGTTCTGCACGTTGAGCGCCTGACTGAGCTGACCGAATATTTCGTCATCTGCTCCGCGACCTCGACCACCCAGGTCAAGGCGCTGGCAGACAACGTAGAGTGGCACCTCAAGTACGACCATGACGTCATGGTCGACCACACCGAGGGCTACGAGTCTGCGCAGTGGATGCTGCTCGACTACGGCTGCGCTGTACTGCATGTATTCATGCCGGAGGCACGCAAGTTCTACAATCTGGAGAACCTGTGGAAGGACGGCACGCCGGTATCGCTCGAAGAGCTCGGCATCGAGGACAAGTAAAAAATCGGCAGGCGGCGGCGCGGAAAACCGTGTCCGCCGCATTGTCGCGCTTTCATATAAAACACTTTAGGGGGAAATTCCGTTGAAGTACGATCATAAACAAGTAGAAAAGAAATGGCAGGACATCTGGGACGAAAAGCAGTGCTTTAAGGCCGAGAACGGCTCGGACAAGGAAAAGTTCTATGCGCTGGTCGAGTTCCCGTACCCATCCGGTCAGGGCCTGCATGTAGGCCATCCGCGATCCTACACCGCGCTCGACATCGTTGCGCGCAAAAAGCGCATGCAGGGCTACAACGTGCTGTACCCGATGGGCTGGGACGCTTTCGGCCTGCCGACTGAGAACTTCGCCATCAAGAACCATGTTCATCCGGCAGAAGTCACCAAGAAGAACATCGCGCGCTTCAAGGGCCAGCTGAAGAGCCTCGGCCTGTCGTTCGACTGGTCGCGCGAGATCAATACCACCGACCCGAGCTACTACAAGTGGACCCAGTGGATCTTCCTTCAGCTGTTCAAGAAGGGCCTCGCCTACAAGAAGGAAATGAGCGTAAACTGGTGCACCTCCTGCAAGTGCGTTCTGGCGAACGAAGAGGTCGTCAACGGCGTATGCGAGCGCTGCGGCAGCGAGGTCGTTCACAAGACCAAGAGCCAGTGGATGCTCGCCATCACCAAGTACGCACAGCGCCTGATCGACGATCTGGACGACGTCGACTACATCGAGCGCGTCAAGATCCAGCAGAAGAACTGGATCGGCCGCTCCACCGGCGCAGAGGTCGACTTCAAGACCACCGAGGGCGACACGCTGACCGTTTACACCACCCGCCCGGATACCCTGTTCGGCGCGACCTACATGGTCATCTCCCCGGAGCATCCGATGGTAGAGCAGTGGGGCGACAAGCTCGCGAATATCGCGGACGTCCGCGCATACCGCGAGGAGGCTGCCCGCAAGTCCGACTTCGAGCGCACCGAGCTGAACAAGGACAAGACCGGCGTCAAGCTGGAGGGTGTTGCCGCGATCAACCCGGTAAACGGCAAGCAGATCCCGATCTTCGTTTCCGACTACGTTCTGATGGGCTACGGCACCGGCGCCATCATGGCAGTTCCGGCGCACGATGACCGCGACTGGGAGTTCGCAAAGAAGTTCGGCTGCGAGATCATTGAGGTCGTTTCCGGCGGCGAGGACGTACAGAAGGCTGCGTTCACCGCAAAGGACGAGACCGGCATCCTCGTAAACTCCGACTTCCTCAATGGCAAGACCGTCAAGGACGCGATCCCGGCCATGATCGAGTGGCTGGGCGAGAAGGGCATCGGCCGCGCAAAGGTACAGTACAAGCTGCGCGACTGGGTATTCTCCCGTCAGCGCTACTGGGGCGAGCCGATCCCGATCGTCAAGTGCGACAAGTGCGGCTACGTTCCGCTGCCGGAGGATCAGCTTCCGCTTGAGCTGCCGAACGTGCACACCTATGAGCCGACCGACAACGGCGAGTCTCCGCTCGCGCACATGACCGACTGGGTGAACACCACCTGTCCGTGCTGCGGCGGCCCGGCAAAGCGCGAGACCGATACCATGCCGCAGTGGGCAGGCTCCTCGTGGTACTTCCTGCGCTACATGGATCCGCACAACGACAAGGCACTCGCTTCCAAGGAAGCGCTCGAATACTGGTCCCCGGTCGACTGGTACAACGGCGGCATGGAGCACACCACGCTGCATCTGCTGTACAGCCGCTTCTGGCACAAGTTCCTGTATGACATCGGTGTTGTTCCGACCAAGGAGCCGTATGCAAAGCGCACCAGCCACGGCATGATCCTCGGCGAGAACGGCGAGAAGATGTCCAAGAGCCGCGGCAACGTCGTCAACCCGGACGAGATCGTAGACACCTACGGCGCGGACACCATGCGTCTGTACGAGATGTTTATCGGCGACTTCGAAAAGGCTGCTCCGTGGAGCCCGAAGTCCATCAAGGGCTGCCGCCGCTTCCTCGAGCGCGTCTGGTCTCTGGCCGACAAGGTACAGGACGGCGACGAGTACTCCAAGGAGCATGAGGCGCTCATGCACCGCACCATCAAGAAGGTCGGCGAGGACGCGGACAACCTCAAGGCGAACACCGCGATCGCGGCGCTCATGACCATGCTCAACGAGTTCTACGACAAGGGCGTAAACAAGGCCGAGTACAAGACCTTCCTCGCGCTGCTCAATCCGTTTGCTCCGCACATCACCGAGGAGCTGTGGCAGCAGCTCGGCGAGACCGGCCTGCTGTCCGTTGCACCGTGGCCGACCTACGACGAGGCAAAGACTGTCGAGAGCACGGTCGAGATGGCGGTGCAGGTAAACGGCAAGCTCAAGGGCACCATCAAGCTCGCGGCAGACGCCGACAAGCAGGCTGCCATCGACGCTGCGCTGGCCGAGGAAAAGGTTCAGCACGCCATCGAGGGCAAGCAGATCGTCAAGCAGATCGTTGTCCCGGGCAAGATCGTAAATCTGGTCGTAAAATAAAAAACGCAAAATCTGCTCGTTCGTGAAAGATTTTTGTTGACACGGGCGAGAAAAACAGATATAATATTCTTACGGTTTTATGTGCCTGTGGCAGATAAGCCGTGCAAAGCGTCCTCCATAGAGGAACGCGCGGAGGGAGGGAAAACTGTGTCGGAGATCCGCATCAAGGAAAATGAATCTATTGACAGCGCACTGCGTCGTTTCAAGCGTTCGTGTGCAAAGGCGGGTACGCTTTCCGAGCTCCGTAAGCGTGAGCATTATGAAAGCCCGAGCGTCAAGCGCCGCAAGAAGTCTGAGGCTGCACGCGCTAAGAAGAAGAAGTTCCGCTAAAATAGAATTTCCAGAAAGCAGATGCTTAAAGCATCTGCTTTCTTCTTTTATATACAGATTGCTTTGCGCAAAGAGCAAGACAAGGAAAATAAGAAGTGACGGAAAACCTGTTCACGGAACGGCCATGGAGTGTTTACGGTTTCTTCAAAATTCTATCATACTTTGGACATGAAAAACCGGTATCATATAATCACAGCAAGGGAATGAAACCACTCCCTTTGAAAATAGATATTTCATGGGAAATTCTTTTCTGAGGTACTTTTAGAGTGCCGACCTTAAAAATCTGTTCGGCCCTGTGGGACGGAATACCGCGCAGGCTCCCGGGCAGTCCAAACATACGAAGCGTTTTCCCCCCTTTTCGCTTCCTTTCAGATAGATGGGCTTGCCGAAGTCTCCATAACGTTCGGCAAGCCGGTGCGCATCGAGAGATGCGCATTTTTTTGTCTTGAAAAGACGAACATTTGTGCTATACTAAAAGAAGCAGAAGAAAGGGGAGCTCTACCATGCAGACAGTTCATACCGTTGTATTCGAGGCCGCGCTGGGCGGCGGCAATCCCTGTCCGGTGACGCTGGACGCGGACACGCTGACGACCGAACAGATGCAGAGCATGACGCACGAGTTCGGCTTTGAGTCGGTATTTCTCATGCAGTCCGAACGCGAGGACTGCGACTGGAAGGCGCGGTATTTTGTACCGCTGCACGAGATGGAAATGTGCGTACATGCGACGATCGGCAGCGCGTTTGTGCTCGTGCAGACCGGCCGCGCGGAGCGCTCTCCGATCTTCTATGAAACCATGTTCGGCAGAATTCAGATCGACTGGGAGCGCGACGGGGACGAAATTCGCGTGAGCGTACACCAGTTTGAGCCGCGCTTTGCGCCGCGCAACCCGACGGCAGCGGAGGTCTGCGCCTGCCTGCGCATCGACGAGAGCGACCTTGCGCCGCTCCCCATTCAGTCCGCCGCGACCTCGCGCTTCAAGCTGATCGTGCCGCTGCGCAGCAGGGAGGTGCTCGACGGTCTGGAGCCGGATTTTGAAGCGCTCTGGGCGCTGTGCGACCGGTACGAGACCACCGGCTTTTACCCGTTCGCGTCCGAGACGGATGCAGACGGGCAGCTGCGCTTTTTCGCGCGGCAGTTCCCCAAGCGCGCCGGCTATCCCGAGGACCCGGCGACCGGCGTGGCGGCGTCCGCGCTCGGCGCATATCTCGCGGAGCACCGCGTTTCGCCGCTGCACGAGGGCTGGAACCGCTTTGTCGTCATGCAGGGCGCGGCGATGCACCGGCCGAGCATCATCCTCTCGGACGTTAAGTGGGACGGCAGCCGCGTCACGCACACGCGCGTGACCGGTACGGCACGGATGCTGTGAAAAACAGGGGCGCTCTCCGCGGCGAGGGCGTCCGTTTTTTCGGCGCGCCGGGCCGTATCTCGCACGGCGGCGGAATAAATGTTGCAAAAAGTGCAAGAATAGCGTATAATATATAAGTTATGGATTTCAGAACTTCAAATAGGAGTTAAAGTATATGAGCAAAGCAAAGCCGTCTTACGGCAACGACAGTATCTCCTCGCTGAAGGGCGCGGACCGCGTGCGCAAGCGCCCGGGCGTCATTTTCGGCTCGGACGGTCTGGAGGGCTGCGAGCACGCAGTGTTCGAGATCCTCTCCAACTCCATCGACGAGGCGCGCGAGGGCTACGGCACCGACATCACCACCGTCCGCTATGCGGACGGCTCGATCGAGGTGTCCGACCACGGCCGCGGCATCCCGGTCGAATGGAACGAAAAGGAACAGCGCTACAACTGGGAGCTCGTTTTCTGCGAGCTGTACGCAGGCGGCAAGTACAAGAACGACACGGGCGAAAACTATGAGTTCTCGCTCGGCCTTAACGGCCTCGGCACCTGCGCGACGCAGTATTCCTCGGAATACATGGACGTCACCATCGTGCGCGACGGGTTCGAGTACGGCCTGCACTTCGAAAAGGGCGAAAACAGGACCGGCACCAAAGAAGGCTTTACGAAAAAGCCGACAAACGCAAAAAAGACCGGCACGACCATCCGCTGGAAGCCCGACCTCGAGGTTTTCACCGATATCAACATCCCTGTGGATTACTACCTCGACACGCTCAAGCGGCAGGCAGTCGTCAACAGTCACATCAAGTTCGTGCTGAAAAATCAGGTGAGCGGCAGCAAGTTCGACACCACCGAGTTCCTGTACCAGAACGGCATCGTGGACTACGTCAGCGAGCTGGCAGGCGAAACGCCGCTGACCTCGGTGCAGTTCCTTGAGGGCGAGCGGCGTGGCCGTGACCGCGCGGACAAGGCGGAATACAAGGTCAAGCTGTCCTGCGCGTTCTGCTTCTCCTCGGCGGTCTCGCGCATCGAATACTATCACAACTCGTCGTGGCTTGAGCACGGCGGCGCGCCGGACAAGGCGGTGCGCTCGGCGTTCGTCTCCGCCATCGACGCTTACCTCAAGCAGAACAACAAGTACAACAAGAGCGAGAGCAAGGTCACCTATCAGGATATTTTCGACAGCCTTGTGCTCGTGACCAACTGCTTCTCGACCCAGACCTCTTACGAGAACCAGACAAAGAAGGCCATCACGAACAAGTTCATTCAGGAGGCGATGACCGAGTTCCTCAAGGAGGGACTGGAGATTTACTTCATCGAGAACAAGTCCGAGGCTGACAAGATCGCGGAGCAGATTCTCATCAACAAGCGCAGCCGCGAGCAGGCGGAAAAAGCGCGTCTCAACATCAAAAAGAAACTTTCCGGCAACATTGATCTGGCAAACCGCGTACAGAAATTCGTCGACTGCCGCACGAAGGACGTTACGCGCCGCGAGCTGTACATCGTGGAGGGCGACTCCGCGCTCGGCTCGGTCAAGCAGGGCCGCGACAGCGAATTTCAGGCCATCATGCCCGTGCGCGGCAAAATTCTGAACTGCCTGAAGGCGGATTACGACAAGATCTTCAAGAACGACATCATCACCGACCTGCTCAAGGTCCTCGGCTGCGGCGTCGAGGTGCGCGGCAAGGCCGCGAAGGATCTGTCGGCGTTCGACCTTGACAGTCTGCGCTGGCACCGCGTCATCATCTGCACCGATGCCGACGTGGACGGCTTCCAGATCCGCACGCTGATCCTGACCATGATCTACCGCCTCGTCCCAACGCTCATCGAGAAGGGCTTCGTCTATATCGCGGAGTCTCCGCTCTATGAGATCACCTATCGCGACAAGAGCTATTTCGCCTTCGACGAGACCGAAAAGGCGGCCATCCTCAAAAAGCTCGAGGGCAAGAAGATCCTCATTCAGCGCTCCAAGGGTCTGGGCGAGAACCAGGCAGACATGATGTGGGAGACCACCATGAACCCCGAAACGCGCCGCCTCATCCGCATCACGCCGGATGAAGCCGCCGCGACGAGCGAGATGTTCGACCTGCTGCTCGGAGACAACCTCTCCGGCCGAAAGGAATACATCGCGGAGCACGGCGCCGACTATCTGGAGCTGGCGGATATTTCTTAAAAGAGTACGAAATGCATTTCAGGCAATATCGCATAGTTGAACAGCAGCGATGCTGCCTTCTGGGGGGAAAACAATGCGGTTTCGACAAATGGATGGACTGAGAGCGGCGGCGGCGCTCGCGGTCGTGATGATACACGTTTCGGCAGGGCAGACGACCGACGCGGAGATGATCTGGAACCAGCTTTCGCGCTTTGCGGTGCCAATGTTCCTCGTACTGACCGGATTCGGTCACGCAGGCGCGCTCGCGGAGGGAAAATTCGAGCCGCAGGGCTGGACGGCGGTGCGCCGCCGTCTGTCGCGCATGCTGCCGCCGTATTTCCTCTGGTCGGCGGCGTACCTCGTGCTGGAGGCGCTGTGCGGCACGCCGCATGAACGTCCGCTCTTCGACCTGCTGACCGGCGGCGCGTACATCCATCTGTACTACATATTCATCCTTGTGCAGTTTATCCTGCTGGCGGATTTCTTCTGCATGGAGATGCAGAGGCATCCGCGGCTGACAATGCTGTGCTCGGCGGCGGTGACGTTCGGCATGCAGCTGCTGATGGCGTGTCAGGTGAACGGCATGCTGATGTTCCGCGCGCCGCTTACGCTGGCTCGCTGGTTTTTCGGCTGGACGCTGTTCTACACGGGCGGCATCTGGCTGCGCCTGCATGAGAAATGGCAGCGCTGTCCGCTGTACGTGAGCGTGCCGGTGTGGCTGCTCTCGGCGTTCGGCGTGCTGCTGACGGACCACTTTTTCCCCTCGCTCAGCGCATCCTCGCTGCGCCCCGATCTCGTGGTCTACGTCTTTGCGACGTGGCTCATGCTGTGGACGCTGTGCAGCCGGTGCCGGACGCTTCCGGCGCCCGTGCGCTTCATCGCCCGGCATTCCTTCGGCCTGTACCTCGCGCATCCTCTGGTGCTGCGCCTGTGGAACGTCTGGACGACCCATCACGACCCCGTCATTTATCTGCGCCTGTCGCAGATGTATTTGCTGGGTCTCGGCGGCGGCCTCGCTGCGGCGGTGCTGCTGTCCTTCCTGCCTTTCGGTACGCTGCTCGGCGGCGCTCACCGGAAAAAACGATCCCGAACAGGAGATTTATAAATGGCAAAAAAGAAAAATGATGAACCGAAAGTATATAAAGAGCATCCCTCGGTAGACCGGCGCATCACGGATACGCTGCGCGAGAACTACATGCCCTACGCGATGAGCGTTATCGTGTCGCGCGCTATTCCGGAGATCGACGGCTTCAAGCCGTCCCACCGCAAGCTGCTCTATACCATGTATAAAATGGGTCTGCTGAACGGCAACCGCACGAAATCCGCGAATATCGTCGGCCAGACCATGAAGCTCAATCCGCACGGCGACGCGGCGATCTATGAGACGATGGTGCGTCTGACGCGCGGCAATGAGGCGCTGCTGACGCCGTTTGTCGACTCCAAGGGCAACTTCGGCAAGGTCTACTCGCGCGACATGGCTTACGCCGCGCCGCGTTACACCGAGGCCAAGCTCGACAGCATCTGCGCCGAGCTGTTCCGCGATATTGACACGGACGCTGTGGATTTTGTGGATAACTATGACGGCGAGATGAAGGAGCCGACGCTGCTGCCGACGACCTTTCCGAACATCCTCGTCTCCGCGAACACCGGCATTGCGGTCGGCATGGCGTCCAACTTCTGCGGCTTCAACCTCGAAGAGGTGTGCCGCACGACGATCGAGTGCATCAAAAATCCGGAGCACGACATCCTCTCGACCATGCCGGCCCCGGACTTCACAACCGGCGGCGAGCTGATCTATGACGAGAACGAGATGCGCGCGATCTACGAGAGCGGCCGCGGCTCGTTCAAGGTGCGCGCGAAGTGGCAGTACGACAAGAAGGAAAACCTCATCGAGGTCACGGAAATTCCGTACACCACTACGATCGAGGCCATCATCGACAAGATCGCGGAGCTGGTCAAGATCGGCAAGGTGCGCGAGATTGCAGACGTTCGCGACGAGACCGACCTTTCCGGCCTCAAGATCGCCATCGACCTCAAGCGCGGCACCGACCCGGAAAAGCTGATGGCGCGTCTGATGAAGCTGACGACACTTCAGGACAGCTTCTCGTGCAACTTCAACGTCCTCATCGGCGGCATGCCGCGCGTGCTGGGCGTACAGCAGATTCTGGAGGAATGGACGTCGTGGCGTACGGAATGCGTCCGCCGCCGCGTGTTCTTCGACCTCGGAAAGAAAAAGGACAAGCTGCATCTGCTGCTCGGTCTGCGCAAGATCCTGCTCGACATCGACAAGGCTATCGCCATCATCCGCGGCACCGAGGAGGACGCGAAGGTCATCCCGAACCTGATGGAAGGCTTCGACATCGACCAGATCCAGGCCGAGTTCATCGCGGACATCCGCCTGCGCAACATCAACAAGGAATATATCCTGAAGCGCACGCAGGAGACCGAAGCGCTCGAAAACGAGATCAAAAAGCTCGAGGAGATCGTAAAATCCAAGGCGAAGATCCGGAATATCATCGTAAAAGAGCTCGAGCAGGTCATCAAGAAGTATCCGTCCGAGCGCAGAACGCGCATCGTGACGGCGGACAAGGTGACGGAGTTCGCCGAGGAGGACCACATCGAGGACTATCCGGTTCTGCTGTTCATGACGCGCGAGGGCTACTTCAAGAAGATCACGCCGCAGTCGTGGCGCATGTCGCAGGACCACAAGCTCAAGGAGGGCGACGAGGTCGTCTGGAGCCTCGAGGCGACCAACAAGAGCGAAATTATCTTCTTCACCAGCATGCAGCAGGCGTACAAGGCGCGCCTGTACGATTTCGACGACTGCAAGGCGTCCGTGCTGGGCGATTACCTGCCGGCAAAGCTCGGCATGGACGAGGGCGAAATGCCGCTCTACGCGCTGCTCCCGGGCGACTACAAGGGCAGCATGATCGTCGCGTTCAAGAACGGCAAGGCGGCGCGCTTCTCGCTCCAGTCGTTTGAGACCAAGACCAACCGCCGCCGCCTGAGCGGCGCATACTCGGACAAGTCTCCGGCCGTCGGCTTCTTCTTCCCGGTCGATGACGAGACCGAGATCACCATGTTCTCGACCGCAAACCGCGCGCTGACATTCCGCGCCGGCATGCTCGACATCAAGGCGACGCGCTCGACGCAGGGCGTGCAGACCATGGTGCTGCGCGGCAAGCATACCGTGACCCGTGCGTGCCGCACGGAGGAGGCGAACCTGCTCGATCAGGCGCGCTACCGCTGCCGCAGCATCCCGTCCATCGGCGCACTGCTGACGGAGGATCAGCTGAAGTTCGAATAGCCTGTCGCGAAGGCATAAAAAGAGAGTACAGATGAAAAATCTGTGCTCTTTTTCTGTATCTATATGTTTTTATCCGAGCTCTTGAATGGCGCTCATAATTCGCTCATGCACTGCGGCGGTGGCGTCGAGGAGCTGCGGATCGGTCAGCGGCTTGCCGCCGCGCAGGTGCTCGGTCAGAGCGGCGGACGCGCGGTAGAGCGAGTCAAAACCGAGGTTCTGCGCAACGCCCTTGAGGGTGTGAGCGGCGCGGAACGCGGTCTCCCAGTCGGCGGCAGCGACAGCGTCGCGCAGCTGCGCAAAGCTCGGGTCGGCAGGGTACTTGAGGACGAAACGGTGAACCAGTGCTTCGCTCGGCAGACGATGGAGCGTATCTTCGTAGTTGCCGCCGATCTGCTCATAAAATTCTTTCAGTGTCATTTCTCATTGCCTCCTGCGTTGATTTGGTATCTTACCTGGTTTTTGGTTTGCTTTGCAGCGTACATCAGCTGATCCGCCTGCCGGATGGCATCGGTCAGATCGGTGACGCCGTACACGCCGCCTATGCTGACCGAGAGGTTCTGCGGCACGTTCTGCTTGACTGAGGTGCGGTGGATGTCTTCGCGGATCTGTTCCAGAGTCTGCGTAAAAGCTTTCGGAGCAATATCACGGAACAGGATGATGAATTCGTCGCCGCCGTAGCGGACGAGCAGGTCATCTCGGCCGAGATGCGAACGGATGACCTTCGCGATGCGGCGGAGGGCACAGTCACCGACGGGGTGGCCGAAGGTATCGTTGATGGCTTTGAAGTTGTCGGCGTCGAGCATAGCGACCGCCTGCATGAGGCTGTCTGTGAGGCATTCGTCAAGGTAGCGCCGCCCGTAGGCATCGGTCACGGAGTCGAGATAGGCTTTCTGGAGCAGTGGATGCATTTGCTCGCCGCTTTCCGGGTCGAACGAGGTGTCTGTGCGTGAGACGAGCTCAAGCACATACGGATGGCCGTTCACTTCGATATACTGTGAATTGATGAGATAAAAGGTCTCTCCAATGAGCTCTGTTTTGGAAAACCGCCGATGCTCATGGAGCGAGCGGAGCGAAATGCAGTTTTCGCAGCGGTTCGGTTTGCCCCAGATCGCGTGGCAGGGATGCTGCGAGGAGGAGAGGCCGCCGTCGCCATTAAAATTCATTATGACAAGCTGTTCGGGGTCGACGACGCGCACAACATCGAAGACTGAGGACATGCTGTGTATGAACGCGGCCAGCTCAGTGCCGGTCATGGCGATGTCGTCGTGGGGGAGCGGCGCGGTATGGCGCAGCATGTGCTCGTGAATGTCGGTGAAGCAGCCGATGGCGCCGGTCATCTGCGGCGTTTTCTCCTGCGACCAGAGCGTATGCACGTGCAGCTTGTGCCAGCGACTCATGCCGTCGCGCGTGAGCAGGGTGGTTCGGGTGATGTCGGGCGCGCCGGGAGACGCCGTCGCGAGCGTGTCAAATGCGCGTTGCCAGTCGGACGCGGTCAGCGGCGTGTTATCCGCGAGCTTCGCACGAGGGATACAGCGGCCAAGCTGTGGCGGCACGGCATACCAGTCGTTCAGCCACACCACATCGCCGGAAACCTCGTACTCGAACTGAAGTCCGCCTGCGCGCGCCGCGAAAAAGTCGGCTTTCTCGCGCTCGCTGTCGAGCAGATGATGCATACGGCTGTGGTGGGTCGCCGGGAGAGACTCATCACTCAGCAGCTCATCGCTGAGCTGCTCGGGATCATAATGCGGCGTGCGGCCGGTGCTCGTGATGTAATGCGAGATGCGCAGCTGTTCGCTGACATCGTGCAGACATTCGAGCAGCAGCGGATTAAACGTGCCGCACTCGCCGTTCAGGATCATCTGGATAGCGGTCTCGTGGTCGAAGGCCTTCTTGTAGCAGCGCTCGCTCGTCAGCGCGTCGTAGACGTCGGCAAGCGAAACGACCTGCGCGGAGATCGGGATGTCCTCGCCGGACAGACCGTCCGGGTAGCCGCGGCCGTCGTAGCGCTCGTGGTGCCAGCGGCAGATCTCGTAGGCCACGCGCACGAGCGGTTCGTCCTGATTGGTCTCCAGACCCTTGAGGATGGCGGCGCCCGTGGTGGTATGGGTCTTCATGATCTCGAATTCTTCCTTGGTCAGGCGGCCGGGCTTGTTAAGGATTTGCTCGGGCACGTTGATCTTGCCGATGTCGTGCAGCGCGGAGGCGGTCACGATGAGGTTGATGTCGCTGTCGGTCAGATGATAGCGGCCGGTGCGCTTGACGAGGGCGGCGAGCAGTAGCTCGGTCGCCGTGCGGATGTGCAGCACGTGCATGCCGCTCTCACCGTTTCGGAACTCGACGATGTGGCTGAGGATGCTGACCATGAGGTCGTTCGCTTTTTCGCGTTCGTAGACCTGATCTGCGACCAGATGCATCAGGCGTTTCTGCTTTGCGTAAAGCAGGAGCGTGTTGATAACGCGGCGGCGGACGACTGCCATGTCGAACGGGCGGCTGATATAATCGGTCGCGCCGAGGTCATAGGCGCGCTCGACGACCTTGGTGTCGCTCTCCGCCGAGATCATGACGACCGGAACGTCGTCGATCCACTGGTTGCGGTTCATGGTCTCCAGCACGCCGAAGCCGTCCATTTCCGGCATCATAATATCGAGCAGCATCAGATCAATGTCCGCGCCGCTGCGCAGCACCTCAACAGCCTGAAGGCCGTTTTCGGCTTCTATAAACTGATATTCATCGCCGAGGATCTCTGTCAGGATGACACGGTTCAGCTCCGAGTCATCTGCAATTAAAATACACTGTTTTTCCTGCATGAATTTTGTGCGATCCCCCTTTGCCTGTAATGTCTTTTATACTTTATTGTAATATAGAAGGGAGCCGGGATGCAATAGGAGAAATGGATTTTATGCCGAAAAAAACGGCAGACATATGGAAAATCGGGAAATGCCGGTTTTCACCGAGGCCGGAACATGGTAAAATTAAAAAAGAAAAGGAGAGATGTAGGATGACGCTTGAAACGACGAGACTGCGCCTTCGTCCGTTCCGGGAGGACGATGTGCAGGCGATTTACGACTATTCAGCTGCGCCCGAGGTAGGGCTGAACGCCGGATGGAAGCCGCACGAGAGCCTGACGGACTCGTATGATGTGCTGCACCTCATGTTCCTCGAGCAGCCGACGGTATGGGCGATCGAGCGGCGCGAGGATGGCCGTCTGCTGGGCTCGATCGGCCTGATCGCGGACAGCACGCGGCAGTACGGCTCGGCGCGCGCGGTCGGCTACGCGGTCGGCACGGCATACTGGGGCAGGGGCTACATGACCGAAGCGCTCCGCGCGGTGATAGAATACGGCTTTGAAAAGATGTCGCTCGACCTCATTTCCGCGACCTGCTACCCGGACAATGCGCGCTCGCGCCGCGTGCTCGAGAAGTGCGGCTTTACGTATGAGGGCAGGCTGCACCGCGCAGAGCTGCTGTTCAATGGAGAGGTGCGCGACCACCTGCTTTTTTATCTGCCGCATGAAGCTTTGCAGGCAAACGCAAAATAAAACTTACATTTTTCTGCGAAATGTGCTATAATTATAACAGATAGAAATGTTTTTGCGTTGCGATGAGGAGGTTTATCATGTATCAAGCGGGGGACTATATCGTTTACGGTACGAGCGGCGTATGCCATGTGGACGAGATCAAGCCGTCGCCCTTCGAGGACGAGGAGGATCGTCAGTATTATACGCTGACGCCGGTCACGGGGACGGAGACCATCTACATTCCGGTGGATTCGCCGGTTTTCATGCGGCCGGTCATCTCGAAGGAGCAGGCCGAGGCGCTTGTGCGTGATATTCCGAATATCGATGTTGACCACTTCACGAGCCACAGCATGCGTCTGTCGAGCGAGCACTATCAGGAGGTGCTCCAGAGCCACGACTGCGAGGATCTGGTGCAGCTCATCAAGACGGTCTACGCGAAGAGCCGTCGCAGCGGCCGCCGTCTGAGTCAGGTCGATCAGCGCTACCGCAAGCGTGCGGAGGAGCTGCTGCACGGCGAGCTGTCGGTGGCGCTGGGCATTCCGTTTAACGAGGTCCCGGCGTACATAGAGAGCATTATCGGCAAGCCGGGGAAGAGAACGAAGAAGGCGGCTGTGGCCGCTGCCGCGGAGGCTGCTTCCGCAGGGGATTCTTCCGCAGAGGCGAAGGAATAAGAGCGCCGCCGGCTGGCGGCGGAGAGGGCCGGGGGAGCCGGGTTCCCGGCGAGAACAAGAGGGGGATAAGACACCAGTATGGTTTCTTATCTCCCTCTTGACTCCCCCTCATCTTCCTTTTGCGCTGACACATCGGAGATGTGCAGCGAAACGGGGGACGCGGGGGCTCGGTTCCGGGCGTCATCCAGCTTATGGGACGCATGGCCGCCCTGAATTTACTTTGCGCGGCCATTCGGTGCAGGGCGTTTGCCCCGTCGCGGCGAATGGCTGGTGCAGAGCGTTGGCTTTACGGCTGCGAATATGAAAAGGGACTGCCACAGGCAGTCCCTTTTGTTGCGTAATGTAGTTTCGCGACAGTTTAGATGTTAATTTCCATTACCTGATCGCGTGCAGGGCCGACGCCGAGCATGGTGATCGGGCACTCGATGATGCGCTCGAGCTCCTTGATGTAGTTCTGGACCGTCTTCGGCAGCTCGTCGAAGGAACGGCAGTTCGTGATATCCTCGGTGAAGCCGTCGAACTCCTCATAAACCGGCTCGCAGTCAACGAGATCCATGAAGTTTGCCGGGAACTCGGTAACGGTCTCGCCGTTCTTCAGCTTGTAGGCAACGCAGACCTTGAGCTTCGGCAGGCCGCGCAGCGGGTCGATCTTATTGATGACGACATCGGTCAGGCCGTTTACGCGGACAGCGTAGCGTGCAACGACAGCGTCGAACCAGCCGGTACGGCGCGGACGGCCGGTAACGGTACCGAACTCGCCGCCTGCATTGCGGATGTAGTCGCCGGTCTCGTCGAACAGCTCGGTCGGGAACGGACCTTCGCCGACACGGGTGGTGTAGGACTTGAAGATGCCCATGATCTTGTCGATCGCGGTCGGGCCGACGCCGGAGCCGATGCAGCAGCCGCCTGCTACCGGGTGGGACGAGGTAACATACGGATAGGTGCCCATGTCAAGGTCGAGCAGGGTGCCCTGCGCGCCTTCGAACAGCACTTCCTTGCCGGACTTGACGGCCTCATAGGTCATAACGGTGGTATCGCGGACCATCGGGCGCAGACGGTCTGCGTAGACCTTGTACTCCTCGATGATTTTGTCAGCGTCGAGCGGCTCGCCGCCGTAAACGCCGGTGATCACGCGGTTCTTGCGTGCGCAGGTCTCGCGGATGACCTCCTCGAAGCGCTCAGCGTCGATGAAATCATGCATGCGGATGCCGCTGCGCTCGGATTTATCCATGTAGGTGGGGCCGATGCCCTTCTTGGTGGTGCCGATGGCGGTGCCTTCCTTGGCCTTCTCCGCCTCGCTCAGCGCGTCGAGCTCAAGATGCCACGGCATGATGCAGTGGCAGCGCGCGTCGATGAACAGCTTGTCGGTCGAAACGCCCTTCTCGTGCAGGCCGTCGATCTCGCCGAGGACTGCCTTCGGGTTGACAACAACGCCCGGACCGATCACATTTACGCACTCCGGATACAGAATACCGGACGGAATAAGCTGGAGTTTGTACTTTTCGCCGCCTGCAACGACGGTATGGCCGGCATTGTTGCCGCCCTGGCTGCGCACGACAAGATCAGCCTTGCCTGCGAAAATATCAATGAACTTGCCCTTGCCCTCGTCGCCCCACTGAGCGCCGAGAATAACCTTACCTGGCATGAGGTTTCCTTCCTTTCTATATGGGACGCAGATTTAATCACGTCATACATGATAAAGTATAGCATAGACCACAAGGGTTTTCAACCTGTTTTGCACGTTTTTGTCTTGTAAAAGACGGCCCTGCGTTGTAAAATATCTATACAGAAGGTGCGCTGCGGCACAGGACGGCGCGCCCGGTAAGGAGTTCGTTTTATTATGCATTATCTGGATAACGCGGCAACGACCCGCGTACTGCCCGAGGCCGCCGAAGCGGCGGTGCACGCGATGCTCGAGGAATTCGGCAATCCGTCGAGCCTGCACCGCATGGGCCTTGAGGCGTCTCACCTGCTCGAGGACAGCCGCAAAACGGTTGCTTCCGCGCTCGGCTGCCTGCCCGAGGAGCTGTATTTCACCGCCTGCGGCACGGAGAGCACGAATATCAGCCTGCACGGCGCGGCGCATCTCAACCGCCACAAAAAGGGCCGCATCATCGTGACCGAGATCGAGCACGCCGCGACCATCAACACCGCAAAGCAGCTCGCGGACAGCGGCTTTGATGTGGTATTCCTCGCGCCGGACGCGACCGGCCACATCACGCCCGAGGTGCTGAGCGAAGCGCTGACCGAGGACACGGTTCTGCTGTCCTGCCAGCTCGTCAACAACGAGATCGGCACGGTGCAGCCGGTCGAGCAGCTCGGAAAGCTGCTCAAGGCGAAGGCGCCGAAGGCGCTGTTCCACATCGACGCGGTGCAGGGACTTTGCCGCGTGCGGCTCACGCCGAAAAAGTGGAACTGCGATCTGATGAGCGTTTCCGGCCACAAGATCGGCGCGCCCAAGGGCATCGGCGCGCTGTACGTCAAAAAGGGCCTGCGCCTGCCGCCGCTCACGTTCGGCGGCGGTCAGGAAAAGGGCATGCGCCCCGGTACCGAGGCCGTGCCGAATATCGCGGCGTTCGCCAAGGCGTGCGAGATCCGCATGGCGCACTTTGACGAGGATTACGCCCATGTGCAGGAGCTCGCGGACTACCTCAGACAGCAGGTCGCGGCCGAGCTGCCGGACGCCGCCATCAACGGCGAAGGCGACATTCCGCATGTGGTCAACCTGTCCATGCCCGGCTGCAAGAGCGAGGTCATGCTGCATGTCCTCGAGGGCGACGAGGTTTATATTTCGAGCGGCTCGGCGTGCTCCAAGGGCAAGCAGAGCGGCGTGCTCAAGGCGCTCGGCCTGCCGAAAACCCGGACGGACAGCGCGCTACGCGTGTCGTTCGCCCCGTTCAATACAAAAGAAGATGTAGGTGCATTTATCAATGCCGTGAAAAAAGGCGCGAAAATGTTCAGACGTTAACCGTTAGAGACGTGGACGGAGGTGCGAGTTATGAAGAGATCGTATGCTTTCAACACCCTCATCTGCTGCGGCTGCACCGCACTGATCTTCCTGCTGCACTTTGTTGTGTATGGCGGTGTGCTGCTGAAGAGCTCGGGCTATGCCGGGCTGTTCTGCGCCGTCTGGATCGCGCACGCTGCCGGCTATTCCGGCACGCTGGAGCCGGAGGCCCGTCCGCAGAGTGCTGTGCGAGTTCGAGTGCTGCAGCTGCTGTACTGCATCCTTTTCGGCAGCGTTCTGTTTATCACCATCAAGGACCCGTATAATGTTCTTTGCTGGTTCTGCGTCGCATACGGCGTGGTTTACGTCATTTTCTTCCTTCGCAAAGGAGATAACGGTGAGGAACCGTGGACTGCCACGTTCATGATGCTCTGGATGCTGCTCACGCTCGGCGCGTTCCTGCTGATCGTGCATCCGATCACGGTGTCGCAGGCGCGAAATCTGGTCGAGCAGGCCGGTTACACCGACCTGTACCGGTTTCAGTCCGATGACTGGGACGCGGCCCGGTTCGCGCAGCGGATAAACAATGATACGGAGTTTATCGGCTGCACCATGCCGGAGGAAAAGGATCCGCTCGGCTGGTACGGTTTCCGCGCCTTCAAAGACGGAGAAAGATACTGCGTGGTCGTTTCGGCGTCGCGCGGACAGATCGAAGTACAGGAAAAGCAAGGAGATTAACATGGAATACAAAACCATCACCCGGCCGGACGGCTCGGAGCAGCAGCTCGCCGTTTATGACGGTAAATGCCGCTTCTGGATGGAGGGCATTTACGACAGCCTGCCGGAGACCGCGGAAAAGCGCGCGGAGGAATGCAGCCTGCCGGTAAAAATCGACCGCCGGGAGGACGGCACGGTCAGCGTCGGCACGCAGTCGCTCGTGCCGTGGGAGACCCCGTATGACAAGCTCGAGCTCATGGCCGACGTTTACCTGAACTATCTGGCGCAGGTGTTCAACCTGCCGGATGACGGGTTCGTCAGAACAAAGCTGGCGTTCGGCGGCGAGAGCGCGGAACACGACGGCGTGATGACCGCTGAGGAACGGGAGACCGTCCGATAATAACAAAAAATCACCAGTAAGGAGACAATAAATGAAAGAAGTATTACTGCTCAAGTGCGGCGAGATCGTGCTCAAGGGCCTCAACCGCAAGACGTTCGAGGACCGTCTGCTGAAAAACCTCAAGCGCCGCATGGCACACGTTGCGGACTGCGAGATTTCCATGCGCCAGTCGGTCGTTTATGTGGAGATCCCGGACGACGCGGACGCAGATGCCGTCATGGAGTGCGCGAGCCGCGTATTCGGCTTCGCGACCATTTCGCGCGCGGCGGTCTGCCCGGAAAAGACGCTCGAGAGCGTCATCGCGACCGCGAAGGACTACCTTGCGCCGAATTTCGCGGCGGCAAAGACCTTCAAGGTCGAGACCAAGCGCGGTGACAAGAAGTTCCCGATGACCTCGACCGAGATCAGCCAGCATGTCGGCGGTGAGCTCGCCGATCTGTTCCCGGACGTTCGTCCGGATATGCACCATCCCGATCTCGTCGTCAACGTCGAGATGCGCGAGAAGTACGCCTTCGTTCATGCAGGTCCGGTCCCGGGTGCAGGCGGCATGCCGATCGGCTCGAACGGCCGCGCGGCGCTGCTGCTCTCCGGCGGCATCGACTCCCCGGTCGCAGGCTGGATGATGGCGAAGCGCGGTCTGGAGCTTGTCGGCATCCACTTCTTCAGCTATCCGTACACCTCCGAGCGGGCGAAGGAAAAGGTGCTCGAGCTCGGCCGCAAGCTGACCGCATGGTGCGGCCGCATGAGCGTCATGGTCGTGCCGTTCACGAAAATTCAGGAGGAGATCCGCGACAAGTGCCACGAGGAGCTGTTCACGCTCGTCATGCGCCGCTTCATGATGCGCATTGCGGAGAAGGTCGCGGTCGAGTACGGCTGCGGCGCGCTCATCACCGGCGAGTCGCTCGGTCAGGTCGCAAGCCAGACCATGCCGGCGATGGCCGTCACCGGCGCGGTATGCGAGCTGCCGGTATTCCGTCCCTGCATCGGCATGGACAAGGAGGAGATCGTCCGCATTGCGCGCAAGATCGACACGTTCGAGACCTCGATCCTGCCGTATGAGGACTGCTGCACCGTCTTTACGCCCAAGCATCCGAACACCAAGCCCAAGATGCCGAAAATTCTGGAGGCGGAGAGCAATCTGGATGTAGAAGCGCTGGTCGACGAGGCGGTCAAGGGCGTGGAAATTATACACCTGCCGTAAAACGTCTAAGGGGGACGCTGTCCCCCTTAGATACCGATTTGGTTCCCGAGGAAACCAAATCGGATAACCCCCTCTCGAATGAATACATTCGAGGCCGCGCCGCCGCGGCGCGGGCAGCGGAATAAAAGCGCGGCAGAGCTGCGCTTTTATAGAGATTTGCATAGCAGCGCGTGCGCGCGCTGCTGATACCCCTAAAAGGAGAAATTACAGTGAACGCAGAACTTATTGCAGTCGGAACGGAGATCCTGCTCGGCGACATCGTGAACACGGATGCGCAGCTGATCTCGCAGGGCCTTTCCGAACTCGGCATCAACGTATTCTATCAGACGGTCGTCGGCGACAACCCGGCCCGTCTGCGCCATGTCATCGAGACCGCGCGCGACCGTGCGGACATCATCATCACCACCGGCGGCCTCGGGCCGACGCTCGATGATCTGACCAAGGAGACGCTTGCGTCGGTTTTCGGCAAGAAAATGGCGCTGCATCAGCCGTCGCTCGACCGTCTGACCGAGTTTTTCAACAAGATCGGCCGCGAAATGACCAAGAACAACGAGAAGCAGGCATGGCTGCCCGAGGGCTGCACCGTGTTCACCAATCTCTGGGGCACGGCGCCCGGCTGCGCGTTCGAGGCCTACGGCAAGCACGTTCTCATGCTGCCCGGCCCTCCGCGCGAGTGCAACCCGATGTGGAAGGAATGCGCGATGCCGTACCTGTACAAGCTGGCAGGCGGCTGCATCGTATCCCGCAACATCCGCGTATTCGGTCTCGGCGAGAGCAACATGGAGCACATCCTGCACGACATGATGGAGAAGAGCAAGAACCCGACCATCGCGCCCTATGCCAAGACGTCCGAGTGCTTCGCGCGCGTCACCGCCAAGGCGGACACGACCGAGGAGTGCGAGAAGATGCTCGAGCCGGTGGTCAAGGAGATCGTCGAGCTGCTCGGCGACGACGTATACGGCGTGGATGTCGACTCACTCGAACAGGTCGTCGGCGACGGCCTGCGCGCAAAGGGTCTCAAGCTCGCCGTTGCGGAAAGCTGCACGGGCGGCCTGCTCTCCAAACGCATCACGGATGTTCCCGGCTGCTCGGACTACTATCTCGGCGGCGTGTGCTCCTACGCCAACGAGGTAAAGATGAACGTGCTCGGCGTCAAAAAGGAAACGCTCGACACGGTCGGCGCAGTCTCCGCGGAGACCGCGGAGCAGATGGCGGCAGGCGTGGCGAAGGCGCTCGGCGCGGACATCGGCGTCGGCATCACGGGCATCGCAGGCCCGGGCGGCGGCACCGAGGACAAGCCGACCGGCCTCGTCTACATCAGCGTGTGGTACGACGGAAAGTTCTTCACGCGCAAGACCAATTCCTCCTTCGGACGCGACCGCGTCAGAATGCAGGCGGCGAGCACGGCGCTCGATCTTATCCGTCGTCATATTTTATAAACACTTATATGGTGTTTTGTATGTTTTCTCGACATTTCTCAACAAACACTGTGTAAAGCGAACAAAAAATAAATTAGAAAAGTCCGGCGATTGTGTAAAATTGCTGGACTTTTCTTTTTCATTGCGTTATACTGAATATGTCTAAAGAGGAAAAGGGAACTGCTGAGATAATGGAAAAAACGGAAAATGTTTCCGAAATATACTGTTTTCGGCAGAGAAAATAAGGGAGAGATGCAGTATGAGGAAGAAAAACGCATCCCCGGCCATAGAAAAGCGCAGCGAGCTTTTCTACTCGGGCAGGGATTGCCGAGCGTATGACTACATGGGCGCGCACCCCTTCGTGCAGGACGGCGTGCAGGGCTATCTGTTCCGCGTGTACGCGCCGGAGGCGGCGAACGTGTCGGTCATGGGCGAGTTCAACGGCTGGAACCGGGAAGCCGACTACATGGCTCGCGACGAGCAGGGAATCTGGGAAAAATTTATTCCGAATATCGCGGAATATACCGCATATAAGTACAGTGTGTGGGCCAAGTCGGGCGACGTGTTCGACAAGTCCGACCCGTATGGCTTCCACTTCGAGACCCGTCCGGGCAACGCCACCAAGGCGTATGACATCGGCGGCTACGAATGGGGCGACGACAGTTGGCTCCAGTGGCGCAAAAACCACCTGCCGTATTCCAGCCCGGTCAACATCTACGAGTGCCATCTCGGCTCGTGGAAGATGCACGAGGACGGCAACTTCTATTCCTACCGTCAGCTTGCGGACGAGCTCGTACCCTACGTCAAGGAAATGGGCTACACGCACATCGAGTTCATGCCGCTGACCGAGTATCCGTTCGACGGCTCGTGGGGCTATCAGGTCATCGGCTACTTTGCCGCGACCAGCCGCTACGGCACGCCGAAGGACCTCATGTACCTCATCGACAAGGCGCATCAGGCAGGTCTGGGCGTCATCATGGACTGGGTCCCGGCGCACTTCCCGAAGGACGGCTGCGGTCTGGTCGAGTTCGACGGCTCGCATCTGTACGAGTACGCCGATCCGCTCAAGATGGAGCACAAGGAATGGGGCACGCGCGTGTTCGACTACGGCAAGGTCTCGACGCGAAACCTGCTGTTCTCGTCCGCGATGTTCTGGATCGAGAAGTTCCACATGGACGGCCTGCGTGTCGACGCGGTCGCATCCATGCTGTATCTGGACTACAACCGCCAGAACGAATGGCGACCGAACATCCATGGCGGACGCGAGAACCTCGAAGCGGTCGACTTCCTGCGCCTGCTCAACGAGTACATACTGACCGATCATCCGGACGTCATGATGATCGCGGAGGAGTCCACCGCGTGGCCGATGGTCACGAAACCCGGCTATGACGGCGGTCTGGGCTTCAACTTCAAGTGGAACATGGGCTGGATGAACGACATGCTGTGCTACTGCTCGGCGGACCCGTTCTTCCGCAAGGACATGCACGACAAGATCACGTTCTCGTTCATGTATGCCTTTTCCGAAAACTATATCCTGCCGCTCTCGCATGATGAGGTCGTGCACGGCAAGTGCTCGCTCATCGGCAAGATGCCGCCCCCGTATGAAAACCAGTTCGGCGGTCTGCGCGCGCTGTACGGCTACATGGCCGCGCATCCGGGCAAGAAGATGCTGTTCATGGGCGGCGAGTTCGCGCAGTTCTCCGAATGGGCGTACCAGCGCGGTCTGGACTGGATGCTGCTGGACTATCCGGCGCACCGGCAGATGCAGGCCTACGTCAAGGCGCTCAACCATTTCTATCTGGAAACGCCGCAGCTCTGGGAGCAGGACACCGACTGGCACGGCTTCGAGTGGATCAGCCACGAGGACAACCGCAACAACATCATCGCCTTCCGCCGCATCGCGAAGGACGGCTCGGATATTGTCGCCGTGGTCAACTTCTCCCCGGAGGAGCAGCCGGAATACCGCATCGGCGTGCCGATCATGGGGACCTACGAGGAGATATTCACCTCGGACAGGACCGAGTTCGGCGGCAGCGGCATCACAAACGGCAAGGTCAAGACCGACAGCAAGCCGATGCACGGCCAGGAGCAGTCAATCAACATTAAAATTCCGCGCTTCGGCGTGATGTTCTTCAAGGGCAAGCCCAAGGCAAAGCGCCGCACAAAGGCCGAGATCGAGGCCGCGAAAAAGCTCGCGGAGGAGGCAAAGCCGACGCGCAAGACTTCTGCAAAGACCAAAACGACGAAATCTGTCGCGAAAAAGGCGAAAGCCGAGGTCGCCGTCAAGGCGAAGGCTGAGGTCGCGGTAAAATCGAAGGCCGATGTCGCGGTAAAGGGCGAGACCTCGGTAGCGAAAACAGGCACGAAGGCTGTGGCGAGAACCGGACCGAAGGAGGTCGCCGTCAAGGGCGAAAAGGCCGTTGCGGTAAAGGGTGAGAGTGCCGTCGCCGTCAAGGGCGAGACCGCAGTCACGGCGGTAAAAGAGGATAAATAAATCACTTATTTATACAGATAAAGGCAAAAAGGAGAGGTAAAATGTACCGTAAAAAAGAATGCGTCGCTATGCTGCTGGCAGGCGGCCAGGGCAGCCGCCTGTATGTTCTGACCAAGAATGTTGCAAAGCCGGCTGTACCGTTCGGCGGCAAATACCGCATCATTGATTTTCCGCTTTCCAACTGCATCAACTCCGGCATCGACACGGTCGGCGTGCTGACCCAGTACGAGCCGCACGTGCTCAACGCCTACATCGGCGCGGGCCAGACGTGGGATCTCGACCGCCTGCGCGGCGGCGTCAGCGTCCTGCCGCCGTATCAGCGCGGCAAGACCTCGGAGTGGTACAAGGGCACGGCGAACGCGATCTATCAGAATATCCCATTTATCGCGGATTATGACCCGGAATATGTTCTCATTCTGTCCGGCGACCATATCTACAAGATGGACTACAACAAGATGCTCCAGCAGCACAAGGAGACCGGCGCGGACGCGACCATCGCGGTACTCGATGTTCCGCTCTCCGAGGCGTCCCGCTTCGGCATCATGAACTGCAAGCCGGACGGTACGATCTACGAGTTTGAGGAGAAGCCGAAGGAGCCGAAGTCCACGCTCGCCTCCATGGGCATCTACATCTTCTCGTGGAAGAAGCTGCGCAAGTATCTCGAAGAAGATGAGGCAAACCCCAAGTCCTCCAATGACTTCGGCAAGGACATCATCCCGGCGATGCTCGCAAACGGCGAAAAGATGGTCTCCTACCGCTTCGAGGGCTACTGGAAGGACGTCGGCACGATCGAGAGCCTGTGGGAGGCAAACATGGACCTGCTCTCCCCGAACTCCGGCCTGCAGCTGTCTGACGACAACTGGAAGATCTACGGCCGCACCACCGGTTCGCCTCCGCACTTCACCGCAAAGGGCGCAAGAGTACAGCATACCCTGCTGAGCGAGGGCTGCGAGATCGCAGGCAACGTTTCCGAATCTGTTCTGTTCTCGGATGTCAAGGTCGCGAAGAACGCAAACGTCGAATACTCCATTCTGATGCCGGGCGCTGTCGTTGAGGAGGGCGCGAACGTGCGCTATGCCATCATCGCCTCCGGCGCGGTCATCGCCAAGGGCGCAACGGTCGGCGCAGGCCCGTCCGAATGCGACGTAGACAAGTGGGGCGTCGCCGTTGTCGCGGAGAACGTCCGCATCGGCGAGAACGTCAAGCTCGCCGCCAAGGAAATGGCTGACGAAGACATTCCGGACGCCAAGTAAGGGGGAGAACGCAGGATGAAAAGTGTTTTAGGCATTATTATTGCATTTGATAACGATAACGATCTGCGCGAGCTGACCGAGCACCGCACGGTAGCCGCAGTTCAGTGGGGCGGCCGCTACCGCATCGTGGACTTCATGCTGTCCAACATGGTAAACTCCGGCATCTATCGCGTCGGTATCCTGATGAAGGACAAGTATCAGTCCCTCATCGACCATATCGGCAACGCAAAGGACTGGGATCTGTCCCGCAAGAACTCGGGCGTTACCATCCTTCCGCCGTATTCCTACTCCAAGAAGGCTTCGCCGCTCGTGACCGGCGAGTACCGCGGCAAGATCGACGCGCTGGCCGGCGCGGTCGACTTCCTCCAGAAGAACAAGGCGGACTATGTTGTCGTCGCAGACGGCGACATCGTTGCGAATATTCCGCTCGACGAGGTCATCGAGCGCCACGAGAAGTCGGGCGCGGACCTCACCATGGTCTGCACCAAGAAGCAGAAGGACTCGCCGTTTACCACCTACGTTGAGCTCAACCGCAAGAAGGAAGCGGTCGACATCCGCGTCGGCGACTCGAACGACGGCAAGTGCAAGCATGTTTCGCTCGGCGTCTACGTCATGAGCCGCCAGTATCTCATCCACATGCTGTCCGACTGCGTTACCCATAACTGCATCCACTTCGAGCGCGAGTTCCTGTCCCGTGCGCTGATCGACGGCACGGTAGCAGGCTACCTGTTCAACGAGTATGCCGTAAAGATCGAGGATACCGCAGACTACTTCCGCTCCAACATGGATATGCTCGACAAGGACGTCCGCGACGAGGTATTCAAGCGTACCCGTCCGATCCTGACGCGCATCAAGGACGAAGCGCCGACCTATTACGGCGACGAGGCCGAGGTTGACGACTGTCTGGTAGCCGACGGCTGCCGCATCGAGGGCCATGTCGAAAACTGCGTGCTGTTCCGCGATGTCGAGGTCGAGAAGGGCGCAGTGCTCAAGGACTGCATCATCATGGAGGGTGGCCGCATCCTGAGCGAGGCTTCGCTCAAGCATGTCGTGACCGACCGCAACGTTGTGGTACGCAACGGCCGCACGATGATGGGCCACGAGAATTACCCCATCACGATCGCCAAAAACTCCACGATCTGAGCGTTTTCTGTAAAATATACGGAGGACAGGCGAAAAAACAGCTCCGGCAGGAGAAATGTTCGTGAAAAATCCCTATATTGCAGGACATAGGAAACGAGTATAATAAAGATATGAGCAGTGCGCCGGGCGGTGAACGCTGTCCCGGCGCACTGTTAATGAGGACGGAGGACCGTTCGGTCCCCCATGCCTCTGCCTGAGGGGAGGCTCGGCATTTATGAAAATCATGTATGTAACCAGCGAATGCGCTCCGTTCATCAAGACCGGCGGTCTGGGCGACGTGGCAGGCTCTCTGCCCAAGGCCCTCGCGGCAAAGGGACATGATGTGCGCGTGTTCTGTCCGCTGTACTCCGCGATCAGCGAGGAGATGCGTGAAAAGTTCTTCTACATCAAGAACGCTTACGTCCGTCTCGGCTGGCGCAACCAGTACTGCGGCATTTTCCGTTACGAAAAGGACGGCGTGACCTACTACTTCATCGATAATGAGTACTATTTCGCGCGCGGTCAGGTCTACGGCGAGTACGACGACGCAGAGCGCTTCGCGTACTACTCCAAGGCGGTGCTCGAGGTGCTGCCCGACCTCGACTGGAAGCCGGACGTCATCAACTGCAACGACTGGCAGACCGCTCTGGTGCCGGTCTACTACAACCTGATGTTTGCATCCCGTCCGTTCTATGAGAACATCAAGACCGTATTCACCATCCACAATATTCAGTATCAGGGCCGCTACGGCCGCGAGATCCTGGAGTACGTCCTCGGCATCGACGACGCGCACTTCCGCTCCGGCTTCATGGCGATGGACGGCGACGTCAACCTCATGAAGGCTGCGATCGTTGCGTCTACCGCGGTGACGACCGTATCGCCCTCGTATGCGGAGGAGATCCAGACCGAGTACTACGGCTACCGCCTCGACTCGGTGCTGCGCATGAACAGCTACAAGCTGCACGGCATCCTCAACGGCATCGACATGGATGCCTTCAATCCGCAGACGGATACCAAGATCTTTAAGCAGTACGGCCCGAAGACCCCCGAGGACAAGCTCGTCAACAAGACCGAGCTGCTGAAGCTCTGCGGTCTGGAGGGCGACGAGAACACGCCGGTCATCGGAATCGTCACCCGTTTCGTCGACCAGAAGGGCCTCGACCTCGTCGAAGCTGTTCTGCCGGACATTCTTTCGGACGATGTTCGCCTTGTCGTGCTCGGCACCGGCGACTGGAAGTATGAGCAGATGTTCATCGAGGCAAAGCGCCGCTGGCCGGACAAGGTCTCCGCGTCCATCATGTTCTCGGGCGATCTGGCAAACCGCATCTACGCAGGCGCGGATATGTTCCTGATGCCGTCCAAGTTCGAGCCGTGCGGTCTGGCGCAGATGATCGCGCTGCGCTACGGCAACATCCCAATCGTCCGCGAGACCGGCGGCCTCAAGGACACCGTCCATGCCTTCGTCGATTACGCAGGCACGGGCAACGGCTTCACCTTCGCAAGCTACAATGCGCACGACATGCTGCACGTCATCCGTGAGGCCTGCGGCGTATTCCGCTACAACAAGCCTGCATGGAAGAAGCTCATGGTGCAGGGCATGGAGAGCGATTTCAGCTGGGACAGCTCGGCTGACCGTTACATCGAGGTTTATCACACCGCACTGGGCTGGTAAATCTAAGGGCAACACCGCCCCTAACAAGCAGAACTGAAAGGGGTTCTGTAACGCAGAGAAAGCGTTAAAAGCGCAATCGGCGCTTTTAGAGCGGTGCCGCGGAGCAAAAGCCGCGGCGCTGCCAAATATATGTGAGGAGACAGAAGAACAATGGCAAAGACACAGTACACCAAGGCTGCGCTCAAGGAAGCCATCGCCGGCAAGCTGCAGCGCCACTTCGCGTGCGAAGTCAAGGACGCAAAGAAGGATCAGATCTATGAGGCATGCGCACTCGTCATCCGCGACGCGCTGACCGAAAACATGATCGAGACTCAGAACGAGGTGGAGCGCGACGGCGACCGTCAGGTTCATTACCTGTGCATGGAGTTCCTTGTAGGCCGCAGCCTGCGCAACAACGCCTACAACCTCGGCATGCTCGACGCGCTGACCGCAGCGCTGAAGGACATGGGCTTTGAGATGGCGGACATCTTCGAGCAGGAGGCTGACCCGGGCCTCGGCAACGGCGGCCTGGGCCGTCTGGCAGCGTGCTACATGGACGGCATGGCCACCACCGGCGTGCGCGGCACCGGCTATTCCATCCGCTACGAGCACGGCATCTTCAAGCAGAAGATCGAGGACGGCAAGCAGGT
This sequence comes from Coprococcus eutactus, assembly GCA_963645185.1. Taxonomy (GTDB): domain Bacteria; phylum Bacillota; class Clostridia; order Oscillospirales; family Butyricicoccaceae; genus Agathobaculum. The sequence continues at coordinate 29,280 of CAVIRF010000002.1, forward strand.
CGAGCTGCCGGATTCGTGGCTCGCTTCCGGCGACGTATGGCAGATCCCGGCGATGGATGAGACCCGTGAGGTCAAGATCGGCGGCACCATCGACACCCATTTCGACGAGAACGGCAAGCTGATCGTGGATTACCACGACTACACCCCGGTCCTCGCGGTACCGTACGACATGCCGATCTCCGGCTACGACACGAACAACGTTGCGCGCCTGCGTCTGTGGGAGGCCAAGAGCCCGATCGCGCTCGACATGAAGCTGTTCTCCTCGGGCGAGTACCTCAAGGCGGTAGAGAAGCACGCAATGGCTGAGACCATTTCGATGATCCTCTATCCGGAGGATAACCACCGCGAGGGTCAGTCCCTCCGCCTCAAGCAGCAGTACTTCCTCGTTTCTGCAACGCTGCAGGACATCTGCGCGAAGCACAAGGCAAAGTACGGCACGCTCGAGAACTTTGCGCACAAGCACGTGCTCCACATCAACGACACCCATCCGACGCTCGTTATCCCCGAGCTGATGCGTATTCTGATGGATGAGAACGACATGTCGTGGGAGCAGGCGTGGAACATCACGAGCCAGTCTGTCGCCTACACCAACCATACCGTCATGCCCGAGGCACTGGAGTGCTGGCCGGAAAGCCTGGTTCAGGAGCTCATGCCGCGCGTCATGCAGATCATCCACGAGATCAACGAGCGCTTCTGCAAGGAGCTGTGGAACTACTTCCCGGGCGACTTCCAGAAGATCTCCAAGCTCGCAATCGTCGCTGACGGCCGCGTCCGCATGGCGCACCTCGCTATCGCAGGCTCGTTCTCCATCAACGGCGTATCCGCGCTGCACTCTGAGATCCTCAAGGAGCGCGTATTCACCGACTTCTACAAGATCTACTCCTCCAAGTTCTGCAACGTCACCAACGGCATTGCACACCGCCGCTGGCTGTGCGAGGCAAACCCGGAGCTGGCTGAGCTGATCGAGAGCAAGATCGGCACCGGCTACCGCACCCATCCGTCCGAGCTTCAGGTTCTCGCAAACTATGTCGACGACAAGGAGATGCTGAACAAGCTCGGCGAGATCAAGCGCCACAACAAGCAGCGCCTCGCCGACTACATCAAGGCGCACAACGGCATCGAGGTCAACATGGACTCGATCTTCGACGTACAGGTCAAGCGTCTGCACGAGTACAAGCGCCAGATGCTCAACATCCTGCACATCATCAGCCTGTATCACAAGCTGAAGGACAATCCGGACATGGATTTCGTTCCGCGCACCTATATCTTCGGTTCCAAGGCCGCTCCGGGCTACGCAGTCGCGAAAAAGACCATTCAGCTCATCAACTCGATCTCCAACATGATCGAGAACGATCCGGCTGTCCGCGACAAGCTGAAGGTCGTCTTTATCGAGGACTACAAGGTATCGCTCGCTGAGATGATTATGCCGGCAGCTGAGGTCTCCGAGCAGATCTCCATCGCAGGCAAGGAGGCATCCGGTACCGGCAACATGAAGTTCATGATGAACGGCGCGCTGACCATCGGCACCATGGACGGCGCGAACGTCGAGATCTGCGAGGCAGTCGGCCGCGACAACATCTTCATCTTCGGTATGGAGACGCCCGAGGCTGAGGCGCTCGCCGCTTCCGGCAACTACGAGCCGATGCTCATCTACCAGAACGACCCGGTCATCCACCGCGTGCTCGATCAGATGATCCGCGGCTTCGGCGACGGCGTAGACTACACCGACATCGCAAACCTGCTGCTCCACGGCGGAAACGGCGGCCCGGCTGACCGCTACATGAGCCTGAGAGACTTCGCGTCCTACGCAGAGGCTCAGCAGCGCGTAAGCGAGGCTTACCGCGATCAGGAGAAGTGGAACCGCATGGCTCTGATGAACATTGCAAACTCCGGCCGCTTCGCGGCAGACCGTTCCATCGCAGAATATGCGCAGAACATCTGGCGCGTGAAGACCAACTTTGCATTCTAAATCCTGTCGCGAAACTACAGTTTCGCCGACAAGATGTGTTCTGACTTCGCAGAACACGAGTCGTACGAAAGTTCCCATTCGGAAACTTTCTCCCTCCAGAAGTAAAAAAACCGAGGCGCATGTCCTCGGTTTTTTTATTTGCTCCGCAAATGTTTTAATGTGCGCTGCCGCGCGGATGATGTTTCCGTGAGAAAGCCATAGTTTTTAGTGTTAGACTAGAAAAAGCACCTCAGAGAGGTGCTTTTTTCGTTACAGCTGCGCAAGCAGCTCATTCAGGCGGTCGTTTGTCATGGCAGGGGTATTGCGCAGCGGAAATTCGAGGCCGAGTCGGTCGTACTTTTCTATGCACAGCTTGTGGAAAGGCAGAAATTCGAGCTTTTCAAAATTCGGGTAGCTCTCGGCTTTTTCCTTGACGCGGCGGAGATGGTCGAGCGAGTCGGTGAGGCCCGGCACGACCACATGCCGTATCCACAGCGGAACGCCCTTCATCGCGGTCAGCTGCAAAAAGCGTTCGACCTGACCGTAATCCGCGCGGCAGTTTTTGAGGTAGTCGGCTTTAGAGAAGAATTTAAGGTCGCACAGCACAAGGTCGGTGTGCTCCAGCACCTTCTCGGCCTGTGCGAGATTGCCGACGCCCGAGGTATCAAGCGCGGTGTGAACGCCGTGCTCGTGCAGCTTTTCGAAGAATTCCGCGATGAATTCAGCCTGAAGAAGCGGCTCGCCGCCCGTCACCGTCACGCCGCCGCCGTTTTTCCAGTACGGACGGAAGCGCAGTGCCTTGCGCACCAGCTCGTCCGCATCGGTCGGCGTGCCGCCCTCGGTCAGCCAGGTGTCGGGATTGTGGCAGTAGACGCAGCGCAGGGGACAGCCCTGCATGAACACCACATAGCGCACGCCCGGCCCGTCCACCGCGCCGAGGGATTGAATGGAGTTGACAAAACCGGTCATTTCCGCCGCTTCCTTTCCTGTAAAATACTTTGCACCCCAAAAATATATTGTTCCGCAGCTCTGCCGCGGAACAATACCGCTGCCCGCGCCGCGGCGGCGCGGCCTCGTCCGCCGTGCGGATGAGAGGGGGTTATCCGATTTGGTTTCCTTGGGAACCAAATCGGTATCTAAGGGGGACAGAGTCCCCCTTGGAATTGTTAGATTGCTTCGTGGAACGTGCGCGAAATAACCTCGCGCTGCTGCTCGCGGCTCAGCTTGTAGAAGTTGACCGCATAGCCGGAAACGCGGATGGTCAGGTTCGGGTACTGCTCCGGATGCTCGTAAGCGGCCATCAGCGTCTCGCGGTTGAGCACGTTGACGTTCAGATGATGCGCGTTCTGCGCGAAATAGCCGCCCATGATGGAAACAAGGTTATTGACCTGCTCGTCCTCGGTCTTGCCGAGCGCGCCCGGCGTGATGGAGAACGTGTTGGAGATGCCGTCGCGGCAGTAGGTGTAGCTCAGCTTTGCGACCGAGTTGAGGGACGCGAGCGCGCCGGAAACGTCGCGGCCGCTCATCGGGTTTGCGCCCGGTGCGAGCGGTTCGCCGTGACGGCGGCCGTCCGGGGTGTTGCCGGTCTTTTTGCCGTACATGACGTTGGAGGTGATGGTCAGGATGGACAGCGTGTGGATCGCGCCGCGGTACAGTGGGAACTGGGTGAGCGCCTGATAGAACTTCTCGACCTGCTCGCAGGCGATGCTGTCGACGCGGTCATCGTCGTTGCCGAACTTCGGGAAATCGCCCTCGATCTCGAAATCGACGATAATGCCGTTCTCCGGGTTGCGGATGGGCTTTACCTTCGCGTACTTGATCGCGGAGAGCGAGTCCGCCATGCAGCTCATGCCGGCGATGCCGAACGCCATCAGACGGCGGACCTCGGTGTCATGCAGCGCCATCTGGCTCTTCTCGTAGGCGTACTTGTCGTGCATATAGTGGATGGTGTTCATCGCGGAGACGTAGGTCTTGGCCAGCCACGGACGGTAGAAGTCCATGCGGCGGAGAACCTCCTCGTAGTCGAGAACGTCACCCTCCATGACCGGCATTTCCGGGCCGACCTGCTCGAACTTGTTCTCGTCGCGGCCACCGTTGATCGCCATCATCATCAGCTTTGCGATGTTGGCGCGTGCGCCGAAGAACTGCATGTCCTTGCCGACGCGCATCGCGGAGACGCAGCACGCGATAGCGTAATCGTCGCCGTAGTACGGGCGCATGACGTCGTCGTTCTCATACTGGAGCGCATCGGTGTCGATGGAGACCTTTGCGATGAACTTTTTCCAGTTCTCCGGCAGGTTTTCGCTCCAGAGAACGGTGAGGTTGGGCTCTGCGGCAGCGTTCAGGTTGTACAGGGTGTTCAGCATACGGTAGCTGTTCTTCGTGACCATGTGACGGCCGTCCTCACCGACGCCGCCGACTGCCTCGGTGATCCACATCGGGTCGCCGCCGAACAGCTCGTTGTACTCCGGGGTGCGCAGGTGACGCGCCATGCGCAGATGCAGAACGAAATCGTCCATGATCTCCTGCGCTTCGCTCTCGGTCATCAGACCGGCCTTGATGTCGCGCTCGAAGTAGATGTCGAGGAAGGTGGAGGTGCGGCCGAGGCTCATCGCCGCGCCGTTCTGTTCCTTGATGCCGGCGAGATAAGCAAAGTACAGCCACTGAACGGCCTCCTTCGCGTTCTCAGCCGGACGGGTGATGTCGAAACCGTAGGACGCCGCCATTGCGATCATATCCTTGAGGGCCTTGATCTGGTCGGAGAGCTCTTCCGCGCAGCGGATCTCCTTCTCGGTGGTCGGCACTTCGCCGAGCGCGTCCTTGTCCTTCTGCTTCTCCTCGATCAGACGGTTCACGCCGTACAGCGCCGCGCGGCGGTAGTCGCCGATGATGCGGCCGCGGCCGTAAGCGTCCGGCAGACCGGTCAGCAGGCCGACATGGCGTGCCTCACGGACGTCCTTGGTGTACGCAGAGAATACGCCGTCGTTGTGGGTCTTGTGATACTTGAACTCCTCCTCGATCTTCGGGGAGACCTCATAGCCGTACTGCTTGCAGGCGTCGCGCACCATGCGCATGCCGCCGAACGGGTTGCACGCACGCTTGAGCGGCTCGTCGGTCTGGAGACCGACGATGATCTCGCTGTCCTTGTCGAGGTAGCCGGGGCCGAACGCGGTGATGGTGATGACGGTTTCGGTGTCGATGTTGCGGACGCCGCCCTTTTCACGCTCCTCTGCGAGCAGCGCGTCGAACTTCTCGCGCAGACGGGCGGTACGCTCGGTCGCAGGCGCGAGGAACGAGCTGTCGCCGTCATACGGGGTGTAGTTCTTCTGGATGAAGTCGCGGACGTTGATCTCGGTCTCCCAGTCGCCGCCATTGAAGTGGTTCCATGCGTTCATTGGTAATATTCCTCCCATTTGTGGTCGCTGTCCCTTTTAGTCTGCCCCGAAAAGAGCAACAAAAAAGACAGCATCGCGTTAAAAATAATCACGACACTGCCCAGACGGTCGGCATGAAAACAGGTACAGGCACACCTGTTTCTGATACGGAACTCCCTGCTCCCCGGTGGTTTGCGCTCCACCTTGTCCGTCAGTTGCAGGAAATCTGTCTACTATTATGTTAGCACAAAAGCGCGGCGCAGACAAGCGTGCAAAACGCCGAAAAAAACCGGGTGAAAACAGCCACAGACTACGCCCGGGGTAAAAAAACGACAGTTTGCAAAATCGCGTCCGGAATTTATTCTGTACTTTTCTGCGAGAAAAACGATGCGTTCGCCTGCACACAGCAAATATTTTGCATCGCTTGTCTGATTTGGGTATTGTGCATAATCTGTTTGAAAGAGAAAAACGAACAGCGCTACGCCGGGCGGAACCACGCCGGAACGACGGCTTCGCGCACCTCGCACGAGGAAAAGAGCGCGGCGGCCGCCCGTTTGAACTCCTCAGCATTCTTCGCTTTTTTGATGGCTTTCTGGAGCTTTTCGCTGTTTTCGAACAGGTTGCCGAAGTAAAACCACAGCTCCTTCATGCGCAGCACAGCGATGCGGCTGTCGCCGAAGGCGTCGCAGTAGCGTGCAAAAAGGGCGTCGTGAAACGCCTGAAGCCGGGTACGGTCGGCGCGTTCGCCGCCGCGGACGCGTGTCACAAGAGACGGGTCGCCGAGCAGGCCGCGGCCGAGCATGAGTGCGGAAAGCGAGGGATAGCGTGCGCTTGTTTCCCGTATGCCGCGCTCACTGACCATATCGCCGTTATAGCAGACCGGCACGGTGCATCGCGGCAGAGCAGCGGCGAAAGCGTCCTCACGGACGCGGCCCTTGTAAAAATCCTGCCGCACGCGCGGATGGATGGTCAGCTCCGCGACGGGATAGCGGCTGTAGATTTCGAGCAGGCACTCAAATTCCGCCGGATCGTGCACGCCGAGCCGGGTTTTGATGGAGATTTGGACTGTGCACGCGGAGAAAACGGCATACAGAAAGCGGTCGAGCTCGTCGGGATGGGCGAGAAAGCCTGCGCCCTTGCCCTTTGCGGTCACGGTGCCCGACGGGCAGCCGAGATTGAGGTTGACCTCGGCGTAGCCGAGCGAGGCGAGCGTGTTCGCCGCCCAGATGAAATCAGCGGCAGTCCGGGTGAGCAGCTGCGGCACGGCAGGCACGCCCTCGTTGTACTCGGGCAGCACATCGCGCTTCTGCAGCGGCGTCAGCTTTTCCTGCGTCGTCGGGGTGATGAACGGCATGAAATACTTGTCGATGCCGGGAAAAAATTCGTGATGGGTGCGGCGGAATACCGCGCCGGTGATGCCCTCCATCGGGGCAAAGTAATAGTTCATGCGGTCCTCCTCCGGGACAGGATTACGGCTGCTCGATCACGCCGCAGAAGTGGATCTCATACTGCTCGATGCAGCGGCGGATGACCTCCTGCGCCTGCTCACTGCCGAGCGCATCCGAGGTCGCGGTGTGCTTGTGCTCGAGCGCCTTGTAGATCTCGAAAAAGTGCGAGATCTCGCTGGCGCAGTGCGGCGGAATCTCACTTATGTCCTTGTAAAAGTTCCACGTCGGGTCCTGAAAGGGAACAGCGATGATCTTGTCGTCGATCGCGTCGCCGTCGATCATGCGCATCGTGCCGATGGGGTAGCAGTCTACCTCGACCATGGGGTCGAGCGTTTCCGAGCAGAAAACCAGAACGTCGAGCGGGTCGCCGTCATCGGCATAAGTACGCGGAATAAAGCCGTAATTCGCCGGATAATGCGTCGAGGTGTACAGGATTCGGTCAAGACGCAGCAGGCCGGTCTTTTTGTCCAGCTCGTATTTCTTCTTGCTGCCGGCCGGGATCTCGATAACGGCGGTGAAATGCGTCGGGGTGATCGCGCGGGGGTCGATGTCATGCCAGATGTTTCTCATATCCTGAAATCCTCCTGTATTTTATATTTACAAGTATAACAGAAAAATAATTCATTTGCAATCGCTTGAGAGCTGATATTTCAGGAAAAACAAAACAAAAATGAATAATAAAAAGGTACATCCTGCATAATGAGCGCCGCCGGGCCCTTGCTTTCGCGTCTGCCTTGCGGCAGGCGAGGAAAAACGGGGAGGGCGATGACACGGCCCACGGAATAACTTGCAAAATGTGCAGTTTTTGTCGATTTCTTTTGTGCACATTTTTGAATAGGAGATATTGACAAAGCACGCGGCGTGTTCTAATATGAATACATGAACATATGAGCAATTGTTCATATGTTATTCCGAACAAGGAGGCGACGGCAATGGCAGAAGAGGAGAAGAAAAACGCCGCTGCGGACGCACAGGAAATAGAAGAAACACACGAGCATCATCACCATCATCACGACCATGATGACAACTGCTGCTGCGGCCACGACCACGAGCATGAACATCATCACCATCATCACGATGACGACGATGACGACGACTGCTGCTGTGGTCACGACCACGAGCATGAGCACCATCACCATCATCACGACGACGATGACGACGACTGCTGCTGCGGTCACGACCACGACCACGAGCACCATCATCACCACGATGACGATGACGACGACTGCTGCTGCGGTCATGACCATGAACACGAGCACCATCATCACCACCATCACGACGACGATGACGACGACTGCGGCTGCGGCCACGACCACGAGCACGAACACCATCACCACCATCACGACGATGATGACGACGACTGCTGCTGCGGCCATGACCACGAGCACGAACATCATCACCACCATGACGACGATGATGACGACTGTTGCTGCGGCCACGACCACGAGCACGAACACCATCACCATCATCACGACGACGATGATGATTGCTGCTGCGGCCATGGCCACGAGCACGAACACCACCATCATCATCACGACGACGACGATGACTGCTGCTGCGGCCACGATCATGAGCATGAGCATCATCATCACCATCATGACGACGATGACGACTGCTGCTGCGGTCACGACCACGAGCATGAGCATCATCATCACCATCATCACCATGAGCACGCCGCAGGCGCGCACAGCGTCAAGCGCGTTTACACGCTCCAGAATGTCGGCTGCGCACATTGCGCGGCGAAGATTGAGGAGCGCATCGGTGAGCTGGACGGCGTTGAGGACTGCGTGCTTGTCTTTGAGACCAAGCAGCTGCGTGTAACCGGCGAAAATCCGGACGCACTGCTGCCGCAGATCCGCGAGATCTGCTCCAGTATCGAGAGCGAGGCCAAGGTCATCGCACCGGCCCCCAAGCACTACGGCAAAAACGGTCAGCGCGTCTATACGCTCGAAAACCTCGGCTGCGCGCACTGCGCCGCAAAAATGCAGCACCAGATCAGCCAGCTCGACGGCATCGACGACTGTGTGCTGGTCTATGAGACCAAACAGCTGCGCGTCAAGGGCGAAAACCCGGACGCTCTGCTGCCGCAGATCCGTGAGATCTGCTCGAATATCGAGAGCGAGGTCAAGGTCATCGCGCCCGAGCAGGAGCAGGAGGACGAAAAGCAGAGCCATCCGCTCGCGGAAATGCTCATCGGCGCAGGCCTGTTTGTCGCAGGTCTCGCCATTCCGAATATGGCAGTCAAGCTCGTGCTGCTCATCGCGGCGTACCTGCTGCTCGGCCGCCATGTCCTGCTGACGGCGGTCAAGAACATCGGCCGCGGTCAGGTGTTCGACGAAAACTTCCTCATGGCCGTCGCGACCATCGGCGCATGGGCGGTCGGCTCGTTCGATGAGGCGGTCGGCGTCATGCTGTTCTACCGCGTCGGCGAATACTTTGAGGATCGCGCCGTAGACCGCTCGCGTCAGCAGATCATGGACGCCATCGACCTGCGTCCGGAGACCGTAAACCTCGTCAAGGCTGACGGCAGCGTGGAAGTCATCCCGGCAGAGGACGCGGCGGAGGGCGACATCGTGCTCGTCCGTCCGGGCGACCGCGTACCGCTTGACGGCGAGGTGAGCGAGGGCGAGACCCGTCTGGATACCTCGGCTGTCACCGGCGAGCCGGTCCCGGTCCGCGTGACCGTCGGCGACAAGGTAACTTCCGGCTGCGTCAATACCGACGGCGCGGTGAAGATCCGCGTCACGCATGTGCTCGCGGAGAGCATGGTGCAGCGCATCCTCGACAGCGTGGAAAATGCCGCGGCGCGCAAGCCGAAGATCGACCGCTTTATCACCCGTTTCTCACGTTATTATACCCCGGTCGTTGTCGGCATCGCCCTGCTGACCGCCATTATCCCGAGCCTTGTGACCGGCCGGTGGCATAAGTGGGTATACACCGCCATGACCTTCCTCGTTATCTCGTGCCCGTGCGCTCTGGTGCTCAGCGTGCCGCTGACCTACTTCTCCGGCATCGGCGCAGGCTCCAAGCGCGGCATCCTGTTCAAGGGCGGCGCATCGCTCGAGGCGCTCAATACCGTAAAGACCGTTGTCATGGATAAGACCGGCACCATCACCAAGGGCAACTTCGTCGTTCAGAACATCATCCCGGCGAAGGGCGTTCCGCTGAACGAGGGCGAGCTGCTGTGGCTCGCGGCGAAGTGCGAGAGCGCGTCTACGCACCCGATCGCGCGTTCTATCCTCACCGCTTATGAGGAGCGCGGCGCCGAGCACGGCAACGGCACGGTGGAAAACACCCGTGAGCAGGCCGGCGAGGGCGTTATCGCATCGCTCGAGGGCAAGACCGTGCTCTGCGGCAACGTAAAGCTCATGGAACATAACAATATCGACCTTTCCGGCTACCACGGCACGCCGGGCAGCACGGAAGTGCTTCTGGCACTCGACGGCAAATTCCTCGGCCATATCGACATCGCAGATACCGTAAAGCCGGACGCAAAGCAGGCCATCGGCCGCATGAAGGCGCAGGGTCTGCGCACGGCCATGCTGACCGGCGACGGTCAGGCGAGCGCGGACGCGGTAGCGCAGTCGGTCGGCATCGACGAGGTGCACGCACGCCTGCTGCCGCAGGATAAGCTGTCCGCACTGAACAAGATCCGTGAGAAAAACGGCGCGGTCATGTTCGTCGGCGACGGCATCAATGATGCGCCCGTACTCGCAGGCGCGGACGTCGGCGCGGCGATGGGCAGCGGCGCGGATGCAGCCATCGAGGCGGCGGACGTCGTATTCATGAAGGCAGACCTGTCCTCGGTACCGACTTCGGTCAAAATCGCGCACAGCGCGGACATCATCTCCAAGGAGAATATCACGTTCGCTCTGGCAGTCAAGCTGCTCGTCATGGTGCTCGGCCTTGTCGGCATCGCGTCCATGTGGCTCGCGGTGTTCGCCGATACCGGCGTCGCGATGCTGTGCGTACTCAACTCGATCCGCATGCTGTACAAGAAGTTCGACTGATAAATCAAACCATACCGCTTTTACTCTTTGACTGGCCGGTGAAACTATTGTTTCACCGGCCAGTGTGTTCTGACTACGCAGAACACGGACGTCCGAAAGTTCCCATGCGGAAACTTTCTCCCTCTCAGAGTATGAAAACCGAGGTACACGCCCCCGGTTTTCATGCTTTTGCTCCGCAAAAGCTATTAAAAAAGGCACGCCTTCGGCGTGCCTTTTTCGCGCCCTTCGGGCGCTATCTCCTGCCGTATTTTGCCTTCGGCAAAACAGGCAGGACAGGCGCTCCGCAGAGCGCCGCGTTAAATTCTCCATAAAAGTCCAGCTCTGCCGGACTTTTATTCCACTGCCTCGGGACACGTGTCCCGAGCCGCCCCTGCCGTGCAGGGGCGAGGGGGTATCGTTTTCGGTTTCTTCGGAACCGAAAACGTATCTAGGGGGGACAGCGTCCCCCCTGGAGTTTAGGTCAGGATATCCACCCACAGATCATTATAATACTGCGAAATGTCCTTCGGCAGGTTCGTGTAGGCCTCGGTGGGGTAGGCGCTCGTGTCCGGGAAGTACAGGGGATCGTTTTTGGTCTCCTCGTCGAGCTGCTCGTATACGCCCGTGTGCGGACTGGAATAACCGATGTATTCCCAGTTCGCCATCGCCGCCTCGGTCGAGCACATGAAGTTGATGAACTTCTCCGCGCCCTCTACGTTTTTCGCGTTCTTCGGAATGCACATCGCGTCCACGAATAGGTTCGTGCCCTCCTTCGGGACGTAGAACGCAAGGTCGGGGTTCTCGTCGATCATCGTGACCGCGTCGCCGTTGTAGTAGGGCGCGGCAACAATCTCCTCGGCCGGCAGTTTTTCCAGTATCTGATCCATCCAGATGCCCTGATAGATGGGCTTTCCGGCGATGATGAGGTCGGCGGCCTGCCGCAGCTCGTCGCGGTCGGTGGTGTTGAGCGAGTAGCCGAGGTACATCAGCGCAATGCCGAGCGCGTCGCGCGAGTTGTTGAACATCGCGGTGCGGTTCGCGTATTTGGGGTTCCAGAGCAGATCCCACGAGCCGGTGTCGGCCTCGTCAACATATTTCGTGTTGTATACCACGCCGACCACGCCCCACGTGTAGGGCACGGAGTATTTCTGCTCCGGGTCGAAGTCGAGATGCGTGTACTTCTCGTCGATGTACTTCATGTTCGGAATGTGGTCGAAGTTCAGCGGCTGGAGCATGTCCTCGTCGATAAAGCGCGAGATGGCGTAGTCCGACGGGATGATAACGTCGTAGCTCGTGGTCTGGATACGCGAATACAGGTTCTCGTTCGAGTCGAACGTGTTGTAGATGACCTTGATGCCGGTCTCGTCTTCGAACTGCTCGATGAGGTCGGTGTCGATGTACTCGCCCCAGTTATAGACGTTGAGGATGTTCGCGGAGGCGCTGCTGCCGCAGCCGGACAGCAGGCCGAGCGTCATGGCGGCGGAAAGCGTCAGAGCGAGCGTGCGCTTGAGCAGTTTCATGATGCTGCCTCCTTTCGTGCGGCCTCGCGGCGCTTTTCGTCGCGCGACTGGCGCATGTTGATGACGATGAGCAGCACGAGGACGAACAGGAACAGCAGCGTCGAGACTGCGTTGATCTTCGGGGTCATGCGGTGGCGCGTCATCGAGTAGATGACGACAGAAAGCGGCTGGCTGGTCGTGCCGGCGGTGAAGTAGGAAACGACAAAGTCGTCTACCGACATGGTAAACGCCATGATGCCGCCCGTGACGATGCCGGGCATGATCTCGGGCAGGATGACCTTGTGCAGCGCCTGACGGGGCGTCGCGCCGAGGTCGAGCGCCGCCTCATAGGCGTTCTTGTCGAGCTGGCGCAGCTTGGGCATGACGTTGAGGATGACGTAGGGCGTGCAGAACGTCACGTGCGCCAGAATGAGCGTCAGATAGCCCTTGTCCAGACCGATGGCCGCGAACAGCAGCATGAACGTAACGCCCATGATGGTATCCGACGAGGACATCGGGATGTTGTTGACCGTGAGGTACGCGGTGCGCGTGCGGCGGCGCATGTTGTGGATGCCGATGGCCGCGACCGTGCCGAGCAGCGTCGCCAGAACCGCGGCGATGACCGCGACGAGCAGGGTGACGTAGAGAGAATGCAGAATATCCGCGTCGCCGAGCAGCTCGACGTACCATTTGGTCGTGAAGCCGTGCCAGATGCGGCGCGACTTGGAGTCGTTGAAGGAATAGAGCATGAGCACTGCGATCGGCGCGTACAGGAACAGGAAGATCAGCAGCAGATAGAAATTGCGGAAAAACTTCTTCACAGCAGCAGACCTCCTTCCTCGCCTGAGCCGTCATCGAACTTGTTCATGATCCACATGCACAGGAAGATGAGGATCATCATGACGAGCGCGATTGCCGAGCCAAGATGCGGATTGTAGGCGCCGCCCATGAACTGAAGGTCGATGAGGTCGCCGATGAGCAGGTTTTTGCCGCTGCCGAGCATCTGGGAGATGACAAAGGTCGAGACCGACGGCACGAACACCATCGTGATGCCCGAGATGACGCCCGGGATGCTGAGCGGCACGATGACGCGGCGGAACACGAGGTGCGTCGGCGCGCCGAGATCCTGCGCCGCCTCGACCAGCTTGTGGTCGAGCTTGATGAGCACGGTGTAGATGGGCAGCACCATGAACGGCAGGAAGTTGTAGACCATGCCGAGCACGATCGCGCCCTGCGTGTTGATGAGCGGAATATAGTCGAGCGTGTAGCCGAAATGCGTCTGGAGGAAGGAGATCAGGCCGATCGAGCGGAAAAAGCTGTTGATGAAGCCGTTGTTCTCCAGAATGGACATCCATGCGTAGGTGCGCAGCAGAAAGTTCATCCACATCGGCAGCATGATAAGCATCATGCACAGGCTCTGGCGGCTCGGGGACAGGCGGCTCATGATGTACGCCATCGGGTAGCCGAGGACGAGACACATGACCGTCGAGAGCAGCGCGAGCCAGAACGAGCGGCCGAAGATCGGCAGATAGCCGGGCAGGTAGCTAAAGTTCGACAGAGTGAAGCCGCCGTCCGTGGACTGGAAGGCGTAGAGCACGACGAGCAGGATGGGCGCGATGATGAAGATCGCCATCCATACGCCGTAGGGGTAGGCAAATGACTTTTTCACGCTTCCGCCTCCGCACTCTTGTGCATGATATGGATATCGAACGGGATCACGGTCAGGCCGACGGTCTTGCCGACTGGCTCGGCCATGGTCGAATGAACGGTAAAGGTGAAGTGCTCGGTGCGCACCATCATCTCGTAGTGCACGCCCTTGAACACGATGGACTCGACCACGCCCTGAAGCAGGCCGTCGCCTGCGTACACGAGGCGCAGATCCTCCGGACGGATGACAACGTCGACTGGGGTATTGTGGCCGAAGCCGCTGTCAACGCACTCAAACTCGCGGCCGCAGAACTCGACCTTCCGGTCCTCGAGCATCACGCCGTCGATGATGTTGGACTCGCCGATGAAGTCCGCGACGAAGGCGTTTTCCGGCTCGTTGTAGATATCGGTCGGACTGCCGACCTGCTGGATGATACCGTGGTTCATGACGACGATACGGTCGCTCATCGTCAGCGCCTCCTCCTGATCGTGGGTGACGTAAATGAAGGTGATGCCGGTGCGCTGCTGAATGCGCTTGAGCTCGATCTGCATGTCCTTGCGCAGTTTGAGGTCGAGCGCGCCGAGCGGCTCGTCGAGCAGCAGAACGCGCGGCTCGCAGACGAGCGCACGGGCGATGGCGACACGCTGCTGCTGGCCGCCGGAAAGGCTGGTCACATCGCGCGTCTCGAAGCCGGAAAGGCCGACGAGCGACAGCATTTCACGCGTTTTCAGCTTGATCTCGGCCGGGTTCATCTTTTTGATGTGCAGGCCGAAGGCGATGTTCTCCGCAACGTTCAGATGGGGGAACAGGGCGTAGCGCTGGAAAACGGTGTTAATCTCGCGGCGGTAGGGCGGCACGTCGTTCAGACGCTTGCCCTCGAACAGAACGTCGCCGCTGTCCGGCTGCTCAAAGCCGCCGATGATGCGCAGGGTAGTGGTCTTGCCGCAGCCGGACGGACCGAGCAGGGTCACGAACTCGCGGCTTTTGATGTCAAGCGAGATGCCCCGGAGCACCGGGGTCCCGTCAAATTCTTTTTTGAGGTCATGCAGTTCAATCAAGCTGTCAGCCAATTATATCACTCTCCAGACAGGATGCAGCCCCAAACCGAGCGGAAAAACCGACTCTATTTGGGGCAATAATTTTTTATTGTTGTTTACATCTTATAGGTAATTATGCGAAATGTCAAGAAAATGTCGAGACATGCCGAAAATTGGACGAAAAAATCGAAGGAGAGAGGACTGGCCGGGGCGCGCGCGGTGTGCTATACTGGGAGGGAACAAAAATACAGCGAGGAGCGGTAAACATGGACGAACGACTGAAACGCCAGCTTGATTTTATTCTTGAGCTCGACAAAGAGAAAAATGTATTCCGCCAGACCCATCTTTCCGGGCATGGTCGCCGCGAAAACGACGCGGAGCACGCATGGCATATGGCTATCATGGCGTATCTGTTGCAGGAATATTCGAACGAGCGGGTGGATGTGGCGAAGGTCATGCTGATGTGCCTCATCCACGACGTCGTGGAGATCGACGCCGGCGACACCTACGCCTACGACAAGGAGGGCCTTGCGACGCAGAAGGCGCGCGAGGAGGCCGCGAAGGAGCGCGTTTACTCGCTGCTGCCCGACGACCAGAAGAAGACTCTCAGCGCGATCTTCGATGAATTTGAGGCGGACGAGACCCCGGAGGCGCATTTTGCGCACACGATGGACAATCTACAGCCGCTCCTGCTCAACAACTCGAACGGCGGCAGCGACTGGGCGGAGCACGACGTAAACGCCGAGCTGGTCTACGGCCGTCAGCGAAAGAGCCGCCTCGGCTCGGAAAAGCTGTACGAGCTGACCGACCGCATCCTGAAGGAGAACATCGCTAAGGGCAGCCTCAAGGAATAACAAAACATATAATATTACATAATGTACAAAACTACCCCGGTACAAAAAGCTGTATCGGGGTGGTTTATTGCCTGCGAGTGATATTGTAAACAAATATTACGATTTGTCATCATCGAGCAGCCGCTCGACGATCTCGCGCACGCCGTTCCATTCCTCGCCGTGCAGGCAGGCGAGCTTTTCGTGCGGCAGTGTAAGGGAAGCGCCGTCCATGCCGCGCGCCGGAAGGTCGTGGGGGTCGAGGTGCGCGAGAGCGAAGTCCTCGAGCGGCACGAACACCATCTGCGCAACCTCGGGGCCGGGCGTGAACGGGGGTACGCCGTCCTGCCGCATCAGAAAAACGAACGAAAGCTCGTCATCGAAGCCGCCGTCCGCGCGGACATAGCGCTGACGGTAGCTGCCGCCGGGCATGACGTCGGTCTCGTCCGCATGCAGACCGACCTCCTCGCGCGCCTCGCGCAGCGCGGCGGTGAGCGGCGTTTCGCCGGGGTCCATGTGGCCGGTCGCGGTGAGGTCGTAGAAGCCGGGATAGAGCGGCCGGTCGTTCTGACGTTTTTGCAGCCAGATGCCGCGCACGCCGTCGCGCACACCGACCACCCACAGATGGCAGACATGGTGGCGCAGACCCTGCGCGTGGACGATGCGGCGCGGACGCTCACCGCAGGGGCGGTCAGCCGCGTCGTAGACGGTCAGCATTTCGCCGCCGGTCTGGCTGTCGAGCAGCGCCTGCTTTTGCGGCCGGGTCAGCTTTTTGATCTCGGCCTCGCGGTGCATCGCCTCGCTCTGCGTGTCGAACATTTCGCTGTATGCGAGCTCGACCGGGCCGCGGCCGCGTGTGTATTTCGCGCCCTTTCCGCTGTTGTGCGCGTCCAGACGGGCGGCAAGGTCGTTCGTCCAGCCGCAGTACAGCGTACCGTCCGCGCAGCGCAGGATATAGGTATAGGCTTTTTCGGGGGAGTCAGCATGGTCTCGGTCAAAAATCGGCATGGGAAATCTCCTTTTCCGTTTGATATGAGAAAAGCAGCGGATTTTTGCGTTCCGCTGCTTTATGCTCACAGTTGTTCTGTATTGTTCTCGGCTTCCTCAGCGGCCTTGCGCTTTTTGTACGCACGGGAGCTGAAAAAGTAGCCGATCGCGCCCACGACGACCGCCCAGACGGTCGCGTTCGCCTTGGCCGAGATGGTCTCGAAGAACGAGCCGGGCATCTGCTCGCCGAGGATGCCGACGACACCGGCAAGGATATAGCCGCCGGCGGCGCCGAGCGCGGTCCAGTGGAACACATGGCGCGGCATGCCGAAGATCTTGAGGTCCTCGGGGGCGATCTCTTCCTCTTCCTCCTGCTCGGCAGGTACGGCGTCAGTCTCCTGTTCCGCAGACGTAAGCTCGGTCTCCTGCTCGGTGAGCTCGGTTTCAGTCTCGGCCGGCAGGGTCTCGCTTACGGTTTCTTCTGTGATGTTATCGTTTTCGCTCATGGCGGTCACTTCCTTTGCTTATCGGATCTGGCTTTCAGATGGGATGATGATGGCGGCAAGGATATAGGCGAGCACGCCGCTGCCGCCGAGGACGCAGAACAGCGCCCAGGCCAGACGGATGAGCGTCGGGTCAAGTTTGAAATACTCCGCGATGCCTGCACAGACGCCACAGAGCATGCGGTTGCTCTCACTGCGATACAGTCTTTTACCGTTCATAGGTCAAAACTCCTTTTTCTTATCATACGTTGTTTTCGCGGTTTCGTCAAGGGACTGTCGAAAAACTTCGTTTTTCCGACAATCTGTGTTCTGACTTCGCAGAACACGGGTCGTCCGAAAGTTCCCATGCGGAAACTTTCTCCCTCTTAAAGTATAAAAACCGAGGCGCATGTCCCCGGTTTTTATGAATTTGCTGCGCAAATTCTATTTTATGCGCGCTGCCGCGCAGCTGCTGTTCCCATGCAGGAACAGCGTTTATCGATAGAGCGAGACAGGCACAGACTGTCTAAAAAGACCGCTGCGAAAATATAAATTTTGTGTGAACAATGCGCTCAGGAATGCATTTTTACATTGTAATCGACCGGGGAATGGCGTATAATGGTATCCGTATAAGTATGAGTAAGAAACATTGGGAGGGCGTAACAGAAAATGAAACTGGCTGTGATCTTTGGCGGCATTTCGAGTGAGCACGACATATCGTGCCTGTCTGCCGCATCCATTCTGCGCAACCTTGATAAATCGAAATATGAAATCCTTGCAGTCGGCATCACGCGCGAGGGTAAGTGGTATTATCTGCCGGAGTACGACGCGGATGTGATCGAGTCCGGCGCATGGGAGAACCGGAACGATCTCGTTCCGGCGCTGCTGCCGCCCGACCGCAGCATTCACGGCCTCGTGCTGCTGCGCGAGGGTGAGACCGAGTTCGTCCGCCTCGACTGCGCGTTCCCTGTGCTGCACGGCGTGGGCGGCGAGGACGGCACCATGCAGGGCGTGCTCGAGCTGGCAGGCATTCCGTATGTCGGCTGCGGCGTCGCAGCGAGCGCGAACACGATGGACAAGTCGCTGACCAAGAAGGTCGTCGAGGGCACGGGCGTGCGTCAGGCGCGCTATTATCTCGCGCTCACGTGCGACTTCGCGTGCAACCCCGAGGGCGTGGTCCGCACGGCGGCAGAGCAGCTCGGCTCGTTCCCGGTATTCGTCAAGCCGTGCTCGCAGGGTTCGTCGGTCGGCGTTGCCAAGGCGAACAACATGCTCGAGCTGGCCGAGGGTCTGACCGAGGCGTTCAAGATGGACAGCAAGGTCCTCGTCGAGGAGTTCATTGACGGCCACGAGGTCGAGTGCGCGGTCCTCGGCAACGAGCATCCGCAGGCGTCCACGGTCGGCGAGATCGCGCCGACGCAGGAGTTCTACACCTTCGACGCAAAGTACAAGGACGAGAGCTCCCGGCTGTACATCCCGGCGCACATCACCGACGAGCAGCTTGAGACCGTCCGTCAGGACGCGCTGCGCGTCTACACGGCGCTCGGCTGCCGCGGTCTGTCGCGCGTCGATTTCTTCGTCACGCACGACGGCGGCGAGGTCGTATTCAATGAGCTGAACGCCATTCCGGGCTTCACCTCGATCAGCATGTATCCCAAGCTGTTCGACTATGAAGGCATCCGCTATCCGGAGCTGCTCGACCGCCTGATCTCTCTGGCACTGGAGGAGCATCATGGATAAGCGCGCGCCGGACAACCGCTCGATCGGTGTGTTCGACTCGGGCATGGGCGGCCTGACCGCGGTGCGCCGCCTGCATGCGCTCATGCCGAAGGAGAACATCATTTATTTCGGCGATACGAGCCGTGTGCCCTACGGCACGCGCGGCCGCGACACTATCGTAAAGTACGCGCGGCAGGACGTTGCGTTCCTGCGGCAGTTTGACCTCAAGGCCATCGTCATCGCCTGCAACACGGTTTCCTCCGTCGCGCTCGACCTGCTCGCGGAGGAGAACAACATCCCGATCATCGGCACGGTCGAACCGGCCTGCCGCCGCGCGATGACCATGACGCAGAACGGAAAGGTCGGCGTCATCGGCACCGCCGCGACCATGCGATCGGGCGCATACGAAAAATATCTGCACAAAAAGGACGGCACGCTCCGTCTGTACACGCAGGCGTGTCCGCTGTTCGTGCCGCTCGTCGAGAACGGCAGAGTGCACCGGGGCGACATCGTCATCGAGACCGTCACGGCGGAATACCTCGCGCCGCTCAAGGAGGCGGGCGTGGATACGCTCATCCTCGGCTGCACGCATTATCCGCTGCTCGAGGAGGTCATCTCCGACTACATGGGGCCGGGCGTGACGCTCATCGACTCGGGCGCGGAGGCCGCGAACCTCGCCTCGACCCAGTTCGACCCGAACGACGGCCCGGGCGGCACGCGGTACTATGTTTCGGACGATCCGGCCGGCTTTGACCGTCTCGCAGGACTGTTCCTGCAGGAGGACGTCGAGACGAACGCCGGACTCGTCGATATTTCCAAGTTTTGATTAGGAGCATTTGACAGCATGAAAAAAGATGTCTGGCTGACCATCCGTTCGCGGCAGCAGTTCGAAGGCTGCGACGAGGAGCGCGTCAACCTTGAAACCGCAGCGACGCTCTACGAGCGCGGCGGAAAATACTATATCGCCTACGAGGAAAGCGAACTGACCGGCCTCGAAGGCACCAAGACCACCGTCAAGCTCGACGGCAAGACCGTGACCCTCATCCGCACGGGAACCTTCCCCTCGCACATGCTGTTTTCCGAGGATGAGCGCCATGTCGGTCTGTATCAGACCCCCATCGGGCAGGACATGACGATCGCGACGCATACGTCGCACGTGAGCAATACGGTCGGCGAAAACGGCGGCCGCCTCGTCATCGACTACACCGTCGAGGTGGACAACTCGCTGATGGGCGAACACCATTTTGAAATGGTCGTATCATAATCAATAAAAGTCATATCATTAAAATAAAACGGAGAGTGTACGAATGAACGCATATGAAATCGCACGCGCCGAGGCGACCCGTGTCGTCGAGGCAGCTTACCACAAGGCCGTTGCAGCAGGCGAGCTGCCCGAGGGCAGCATTCCGCCGGTCGCGGTAGAGACCCCGAAGGACTCCTCCAACGGCGACTGGGCGTCCACCTTTGCCATGCAGTGCGCAAAGCCGCTGCACATGGCGCCGCGCAAGATCGCAGAGGGCATCGGCGCAAACCTCGACCTCGAGGGCAGCATTTTCGACACCGTGACCATCGCAGGCCCGGGCTTCATGAACTTTACCCTGAACCAGAGCTGGTACGAGAAGGCTGTCCGCGGCGTATTCGAAATGGGCGAGAACTACGGCCGCACCAAGGCTGCCAAGCCGGAAAAGGTCATGGTCGAGTTCGTTTCCGCCAACCCGACCGGCCCGATGCACATGGGCAACGCGCGCGGCGGCGTTCTGGGCGACTGCCTGGCCTCCGTGCTCGACTGGTCCGGCAACGACGTGACCCGTGAGTTCTACATCAACGACGCAGGCAATCAGGTCGACAAGTTCGCGCACTCGGTCGAGGGTCGCTACATTCAGGAGATCAAGGGTGAGGACGCGATCGAGTTTGACGCTTCGTGGTATCAGGGCGACGACATCAAGGCGCTCGCGCATGATCTGGTCGAGCAGTACGGCGACAGCCTGCTCGAAAAGACCCCGGAGGAGCGCTTCGCCATCATCGAGGGCTACGGCCTGCCGACCAACATCGCGCGTATGGAGCGCGACCTCAAGCGCTACAAGATCAACTATGATGTCTGGTTCCGCGAGTCCAGCCTGCACGAGAGCGGCTACGTCAAAGAGACCATCGACATGCTGACCGCAAAGGGCGCGACCTACGAGACCGAGGACGGCGCACTCTGGCTTCGTTCGACCGATTTCGGCTGCGACAAGGACGACGTCCTGCGCCGCGCGAACGGCTTCTACACCTATTTTGCGGCAGATATTGCCTACCACCGCAACAAGTTCGAGAAGCGCGGCTTCGACCGCGTCATCAACATCTGGGGCGCGGACCATCACGGCCACGTAAAGCGCCTTCAGTGCGCGCTTGACGCGCTCGGTCTGGACGGCTCGCACCGTCTGGAGATCGTGCTCATGCAGCTCGTGCGCATGATGCAGGGCGGCGAGGTCGTCCGTATGTCCAAGCGTACCGGCAAGAGCCTGACGCTGACCGACCTGCTCGACGAGATCCCGGTAGACGCAGCGCGCTTCTTCTTCAACAGCCGCGCCGCTGAGACCCAGATGGAGTTCGATCTTGATCTCGCGATCAAGCAGGACTCCGACAATCCGCTGTACTATGTTCAGTACGCGCACGCGCGCATCTGCTCCGTGCTCAAAAACGCACAGGAGAGCGGCATCGCGCTGCCGGACACCGCAAAGACCGACCTTTCCGTGCTGACCGGCGCGGACGAGCGCCAGCTCATCAAGCAGATCGCGCTGCTGCCCGAGGAGATCGTGCAGTCTGCGGTCAGCCGTGACCCGTCCCGTCTCAACAAGTACGCTGTCGCTCTGGCGCAGCAGTTCCATCACTTCTACAACGCCTGCCGCATCAAGGACGCGGAGCCGGCGGTACGAGACGCGCGTCTGACCCTGTGCCTTGCGGCAAAGCAGACCATCGAGAACGTGCTGAAGCTCATCGGCGTAGAGGCGCCGGAGTCGATGTAACAGACTAACAGGCAATCGAGTCACGCGGAGCGCGTGAGGAGAATATTTCATGAAAAAAACAGCAAAAAGACTGACGGCACTGGCGCTCACGACGGCCATGCTGACCGCTCCGGCAGGCGCCATCACGGCGGACGGCATGAGCGAAACGTGGTTTGACGGCGTGTGGAGCCTGATTGATGCGTTCAGCATCAAGACCGAGCACGACCCGTATGTGCTTCAGAATTATATCAACAAATATCTGGAAAAGCATCCCGATGAGATGTATGATGTACTCAACGACATCCTCGGCTTGCTCGACACTCACTCGATGTATCTGTCGAGCGAGGAGTATTCGCAGGGCTTTTCCACGCTGGAGGGCTTTGTCGGCATCGGCGTCGGCCTGCAGCAGACCGCAGGCGGCGTGCAGATCGGCGAGGTCATGCGCTATTCCGCGGCCGAGGAGGCCGGTCTCCAGATCGGCGACCTCATTGTTAAGATCGACGGCGAGGATGTCAGCGGCGCAGAGACTGCGGATGTGGCGTCCAAGCTGCGCGGACAGGAGGGCACGACGGTCAGCGTGACCGTGCGCCGTCAGGGCCGCGACATCACGGTTCAGATCGAGCGCCGTCAGGTCAATCAGGTCTACGTCTCGAACAGCACGCTTACGCAGGGCGTTGAGTACATCAAGATCAGCTCGTTTGCCTCTGAAAACGACTGGCAGGCGTTCTCTGAGATCTGGAACGGCCTTGCGAAGAAGAATACCCGTGCGGTCGTGCTCGACCTGCGCGGAAACGGCGGCGGTCTGATTGACGTTGCCTTCAAGATCGCAAACGCCATGACGCCGGACAAGGGCGTGACGCTCGCAGGCGTGCGCTACCGCGACGACATGGGCGGTCTGGAGCAGACCGAGTCGACCGGCGGCGGCCTGCCGCTGAACAAGATCGTCGTCCTCGTCAACGGCGGCACGGCTTCCGCAGCCGAGCTGCTCACGGGCATCCTTCAGGATACCGCGAAGAACGTGACGGTCGTCGGCGAAAAGACCTACGGCAAGGGTCAGGGCCAGATGCACCTGCCGCTCATCAACGGCGACAAGCTGGTCATCACGACGCTCGAAATGGAGCTGCCCAAGCAGGGCTGCTGGGAAGGCAAGGGCCTGACTCCGGATATTCAGGTCAGCAACAGCACGGTCAGCGTCCGCGAGGATTCGCTCCAGCCGCTCGACACGAGCAGGACCATGCACTTCGGCGAGGTTTCGGACAACGTTTACGCGATGACCGAGCGCCTTCAGCTGCTCGGACTCATCGACGAGCCGACGAACACCTTTAACGGCGATGTGCTCGACGCTGTGACCGGCTTCCAGAACAGCTACGACCTGCCGAGCGCGGTCTATGCTTCGCCCGAGATGCTTTCCGCGCTGTCGGACGCGATCTCTGCGCTCTCCGGCAAGACCTACACGCTCGACATGCAGATGCAGTCGGCGCTCGAGATCTGCCGCCTCGCAGCGGCCAAGCCGCAGCAGTATACCGTAAACGCGGACGGAACCTGGAAACGAAATTCATAAAAACGACACAAAGATATATTAAAATGTCTGCATGGGAGGAAAAACTATCGTGGACGTACCTTTAAGTCAGAGCGGCCGAAAGCCGCAGCTTATGCTCACTTCTCCGGACGACGTTCCCTTGTGGAGGGAACACCCGGACCGGTTTGCCGGAGCGATCGCTCCGGACGGAGCCGCCTGCGACGAATGGGAAAGGACGCTCGATCCGCTCCCGATCGGCATTGCGCTCGACTGCCCACCCGTACCCGATGAAGAGGATGAGGGCATTGAACGCCCGATCACGCTGTACTATATTGGTCTGTGCAAGGACGCTTTTCGCGATAAGCTGCATGAGGACGCCGCGTTTTACTATCTGCGGAACGCGGAGACCTTTGCGGCGCTGCGCGCGGCGGTGCTGGCGCTCGGCGACATCTGCGGCCGGACGGTCATCGCGGAGCTGACGCTCGAGGACGACGAGGGACACCTCGCGGACGGCACGGATGTGCGCGCGGCCATCGGCGTGCTCCAGCGCATCGGCGTGACGACTGTCATCCTGCGCGCGCGCAGCATGGAGGAGCTCTCCGAAGCGCTCGAAAAGACCGCGCCCTATGCGCGGCTGTCGCTCGGCGTGTGCCTTCCGTCCGACTGGATTGACGAAAAACTGCCGTTTTACAACACCGAGATCGTTGTCCCGGAGGACGGCGACAGTGTTCCGACGCTCCTGCGCGCGATCGACGAGAAGGCAGACTGCCGCAGCATCGTGCGCGACCACGACGACTTTATCCTCGCGCCCGACGGCAACAACGCGCATTTCATCGACCCGACGATCGACATTTCGGACGAGATCGAATGCGGTCCGCGTCTGGGCGAGGATCTGATCGAGGCGGAGGACGACGCCGGTGCGTTCAAGCTGCTGCTCGAGACCGAGGACGATCTCGTGGCGCTCGAGGAGTGCCGGTATATGATCTCGCGTCCGATCTGCCTGTGCGCGGAGAACGCAGACCTGCTCGAAAAGGGTCTGCGCGTGTTCCCCGGCCTTGCGCTGTACGACGGCACGTGGGAGCAGCCGGATGAGGTCGTGCATTACTGGGAAAGAAAATACGGTCTGGTCCGCCTGTAAGGGGAACAAAAACAGACCGTGATACGTCTATAGATGAGGCAATAACAAGGAGGAAAGAGAACGGATGGACTGGAGAGAAGTTACCATCTACACCACCACCGAGGGCATCGGTCCGGTCGAGGCGGTTCTGGAGGACAACGGCATCGAGGGCTATGTGCTGGAGGATGCTGCGGATTTTGAGGAATTCCTCAAGGATACCGAGATCTACTGGGACTACGTCGACGAAGATCTGGTGCGCGAGAAGCGCGCACAGGAGACCTGCCTGAAGATCTATCTTTCGGACGATGAGGCCGGCGCGAAGCAGTACGCCGCGCTGCGCACCTCGCTCGAAAACCTCAAGGCGCGCGACGAGGAGCACGCATGGGGCCGTCTGGTCACCGAGACCGCGCTCACCCGTCAGGAGGACTGGGAGTGGGGCTGGAAGCAGTACTTCAAGCCGTTCCCGGTCGGCCATACCTTTATGATCAAGCCGTCGTGGGAGACCGTGGACGACACGGAGGGCCGCCGCATTCTGGAGATCGACCCGGCGTCCTCGTTCGGCACCGGCAGCCACGACACCACGCAGCTGTGCATGTGCGCGCTCGAGGACAACGTAAAGCCGGGCGACACCGTGCTTGACATGGGCACCGGCTCGGGCATCCTCGCCATCGCGGCGGCCATGCTCGGCGCGGATGTGCGCACGGTCGTGGACATCGACGAAAACTGCCTGCGCACCGCGCAGGAGAACGCCGAAAAGAACCATGTCAGCATCGGCCGCGGTCTGTGCGGCGACGCACTGCGCGACGAAAAGCTCGCCGAGGACATCGGCAGCGGCTATAACGTCATCGTCGCGAATATCGTGGCGGACGTCATCATCGGCATGGCGCCGATGTTCTTCGCGAAAACCGCCGAGGGCGGCACGCTCATCTGCTCGGGCATCCTGAACGAACGCGCGGACGAGGTGCGCGCGGCGCTCGAAAAGGCTGGCTTTACGGTCGTAAACCACGCGAAGAGCGACGACTGGAGCGCGTTTACCGCGAAAAAATGATTTTTAGAATGATTTGTTGATTGTTCCCTTGCCAAAAGGCTGATAATTTGTTAGAATAGGAAAGGTTAAGTTTCCATGCCAAGATTTTTCATCGACGAGAAGCCGCAGGGCGAGTTTTACACGCTCGAGGGCGAAAACGCGCATCACGCAGGCCGCGTGCTCCGGCTCAGACCGGGCGAGGTGTTGACGCTGTGCGACGGCGCAGGCACTGATTTCGACTGTACGGTCGAGCAGGTGGAAAAGGACGAGGTCGTCTGCCGCGTGCAGGCGGCGCACCCGTCGGGGACCGAACCCCGGCAGGACATGACGCTGTTCATGGCGCTGCCGAAGGGCGACAAGATGGAGTTCGTCATTCAGAAGTCGGTGGAGCTGGGCGTGCGGAAGATCGTACCGTTCCTGTCGAAAAACTGCGTGTCCCGGCCGGACAAGACCGATAAAAAGGTCGAGCGCTGGCAGAAGATCGCAGTAGAGGCCGCAAAGCAGTGCGGACGCGGCTATCTGCCGGTCGTCACGGCGGTGGAGAGCGCGGAAAAGGCGTTCGCCATGGCGTCGAACAGCGGAACGGCGCTGTTTTTCTACGAACATGAGACACGGGGACTGCGCGAAACGCTCGAAGGACAGGGCGTCGCGGATACGGTCTCGCTCGTCGTCGGCCCGGAGGGCGGCTTCACGCCCGAAGAGGTGCAGGCGGCACAGAATGCAGGTCTTTCGAGCGTATCGCTCGGCACGCGCATCCTGCGGTGTGAGACCGCGCCTGTCGCAGCGCTGGCAGCAGTGCTGTACGCAGGCGGAAATATGTAAAAAGAGGGAGTGTACTTCATTGGCAAAAAGCAATGTGGGCAAAAAGCCAATTACTGAGGAAGAATATACAACAAACAAGGTGCTGACCGTGTTCAGCGTGTGCCTGCTCGGCGTTCTGGTGCTGATGATCCTTCAGCGTCTGCTGAACTACGGCAACACGTTCATGATCGGTCTTGTCGTCACCAAGATCCTGCTCGCCATCGGCATCATCGGTGTCATCGGCGGTCTGGTCATGCTCGGCATGGAGCGCACGGGCCGCAGAAACGGCTCTCGCCGCATTATCTGCGGACGCAACCTGCTCATCGCGAGCGTGGTCATGACGGTCTGCATGAGCGCCATCAGCTACATCGGCATCGCTCCGATCAAGGCGCTTTATGTGATCCTGCCCGTTCTCGCGGTATTCTATCTGGTGTACCATTCTTATTCGACCGAGTCCTTCGTGATCACCGTGGACAGCGGCGCGGCGCTCGGCATGATGTGGCTCGTACATCGCGCCCTCGTTTCCTCGAACTATGTCTGGATGGCATATGCTGTTCTGGTTGCGGCAGTGGTTCTGACCATCGCGCAGATCGTTGTCGTCAATTCCGTTCGCGGCAAGCAGGGCAAGGCGAAGAACACCGGCAAGAAGGCAGAGGCGCACTTCAGCAGCAACGCTTTCCTGATGATGACCGTAACGCCGATCCTCATGACGGTACTGACCGCAGTCGTCCTGTTCGTTCCGGCGCATATGCTCGTCGTGATGGGCGCCGCAGCAGCATACCTGTTCGTGACCGCGGTTTACTACACGGTCAAGCTGATGTAATCTATTTGTTCGCAAGATGCGGCGGATGGCTCACGCAGTCGTCCGCCGTTTTGTTTTTTGGGAAAGGGGGAAGGTGCGGATGCGCAGAACAGTCTGGGCGCTGATGCTGTGCCTGCTCGCGGTGGGCGCAGGACTTGTGTGGTATCCGTATCTGTCGGCGGAGCGCGTGAGCACGCCGTTCGAGGCGGCGGAGCTGCTCCAGCAGGCAGGGGAGGAGCCGGTGCGCTTCCGCTCGTCGGAGGTGGACCCGGACACGGTCTACCGCGCTCTGGAGGCGCGCTGGCCGTATGCCTTTGCGCTACACGCGACCGTGCGCGCGAACAAGACCACCGACCTGCGCGTGGAGGTGTCGCGCCCCGAGCGGCAGGCGCAGGCGAAGGCTTATGCCGCGGCGCTCGCCGCGGACTGCATCACGGAGGACATGACGGCCGAGCAGAAGCTGCGCGCGCTGCATGATGCCCTCATACGGATGTGCGAATATGACGTCGATACCGAGCAGCAGGAGCAGCCGGACGGCTCGACCGCGCCGTTTTCGGCGGACGGCGCGCTGCTCGACCACAGGGCCGTGTGCGCCGGCTACGGCCGCGCCTACGCCATGCTGTGCGACGCGGCAGGCATCCCGGCGGTCTACGTCGCCTCCGAGCAGATGAACCACGGCTGGAACGCCGTGCGTCTGGACGGCAAAACCTGGTTCATCGACTGCACATTCGACGACCCGGTCCCCGACCGGGGGCAGTACGTCTCCGAGGAGTTCTTCATGGTGAGCGCGGCGCAGCTCTCCGAGACGCATCAGTGGGACCGCGTGTTCTGCGAGCAGGCGCTCGACAGCCTCGGGGATGTGCGCACGCCGAAGGCCGAAAACGGCCCGGAAAAGCTTTTCAAAAATTTCTTAAAGTTTTTTTCGAAAAAGTGTTGACACTTCGCGAATTATGGTGTATTATAAACAAGTCGTCAGCGAGAGGGCGACGATGAGAAAAGAAAATGGCGGTATAGCTTAGTTGGCTAGAGCGTCCGGTTCATACCCGGAAGGTCATTGGTTCAAGTCCAATTACCGCTACCACTTTCCCTTGGCCCGTTGGTCAAGCGGTCAAGACACCGCCCTTTCACGGCGGTAACGGGGGTTCGATTCCCCCACGGGTCACCAAATGGAAGTTTAGCTCAGCTGGGAGAGCATCTGCCTTACAAGCAGAGGGTCAGCGGTTCGAGCCCGTTAACTTCCACCATGAAACCACTCACTTCTGTGAGTGGTTTTCTTTTTATCTATAATAAAATCCGACGGAAACCGAGCCGTCGTTTCCGAAAAGAGAGAGGTACGCCTATGTCTGAAACCGTCATGACCCATATCATCGCGCGCATCCGCACGGATTTTCCGACCAAGTTCGGCATTCCGCGCCAGAGCGGCCTTGCCGATGTGCCGGCGCGCATCGTGTTCGAGCCGGAATACCGCAACGCGGATGCGCTGCGCGGCATCGAGGAATATTCGCATCTCTGGCTCATCTGGCAGTTCTCCGAGGCGGTGCGTGAGAGCTGGTCTCCGACCGTCCGTCCGCCCAAGCTCGGCGGCAACCGCCGCGTCGGCGTGTTCGCGACCCGTTCGCCCTTCCGCCCGAACGCCATCGGCCTGTCCTCGGTCCGCTTGCACCGCGTGGAGTACGGCACGCCCGAGGGGGCGGTGCTGCACATTTCGGGCGCGGATCTGATGGACGGCACGCCGATCTTCGACATCAAGCCCTATCTCGCCTACACCGACTCGCATCCCGAGGCGTCGGGCAGTTTTGCCCTCACGGGCGACGCGGTGCGCGTCGAGTGCGCGGAGTGCGTGCTGGACGCGCTGCCGCAGGAAAAACGCGAAACGCTGCTGCGCGTTCTCGCGCAGGACCCCCGTCCCGGCTATCAGCATGAGGCAGGCCGCGTCTACGGCTTCCCCTTCGGCGGCTTCGAGGTGCGCTTCACCGTCGCAGACGGAGTGCTGACCGTGCTCTCGGCGGAAAAAGTTTAACTGGTTTAACATTTTGTTAATGCAATCGCTTTCCGGCTGCGTTATAATTACAATAGATATTTCTATCGAAAGCAGGGGAGAACTATGCCCAAAAAGATACTCATTGTCGAGGACGAGGCCAACATCCGCGAGCTGCTGCGCCTGTACCTCGAACGCGAGGGCTACACCGTCCTTGAAGCCGAAAACGGCG
This sequence comes from Coprococcus eutactus, assembly GCA_963645185.1. Lineage (GTDB taxonomy): Bacteria > Bacillota > Clostridia > Oscillospirales > Butyricicoccaceae > Agathobaculum. The sequence goes on from CAVIRF010000002.1 coordinate 58,701, forward strand.
TCGAGGGCATTAAAAAATGGAAGTCGGACAAGCCGGACATGCTGCTGCTCGATGTCATGATGCCGGTCATGGACGGCTGGGAGGTCTGCAAGGAGATCCGCGCGGAAAGCGACGTGCCCATCATCATGCTGACCGCCAAGGGCGAAACGGCCGACCGCGTTTCCGGTCTGGAGATGGGCGCGGACGACTATATCGTCAAGCCGCTCGAAATGCCGGAGGTCATCGCGCGTGTCCGTGCGGTGTTCCGCCGCATCGCGCCGGACGACGCACCAGAAAAGCTGTCGTTCGACAATCTCGTTATCGACAAGCAGGCCTACGATCTCGTCATCAAGGGCAAGCGCGTGGACGCGCCCCCGAAGGAGATCGAGCTGCTGTACTTCCTCGCCTCCAGCCCGAACCGCGTGTTCACGCGTGCGCAGCTGCTCGACGAGGTGTGGGGCTTTGACTACTTCGGTGATACGCGCACGGTCGATGTGCATGTTAAGCGCCTGCGCGAAAAGCTCGAGGGCGTTTCGGATAAATGGGAGCTGAAAACGGTCTGGGGTGTCGGCTACAAGTTCGAGACCAAGGAGTAAGCGATGAAAAAACGCAGCTTTTTCTTCAAGGAGTACCTGCTCCATTTCATCCTGATCGTTGTTGCGTTCACGCTCGCCGGCGGCGTGTTTTATCACCAGATGGCGAGCTACGCGCTGCGCGCCAAGCAGACCGAGCTCAAGACCACGGTGCAGAGCCTCGCCGAGCAGAGCAAGCTCATGCAAGGCACGGACTCGGATGTGATACGCGAGCTGTACATGCTCTCCATCGCGCGCATTGCCAAGGAGGACGAGCTGACCGTTCTCGTCACGGATGAGAACGGCGAGGTGCAGATGGCAGCGCGGCCGAACGGTTCGACCTACGCCATCAGCGGCTACCGCGTGCCGACGGAGGTCGTTTCGGATGTCACGCGCGACGGCAGCTATGCGGCGGTCGGGTCGGTCGGCGTGCTGACCGAGTCGACGAGCTACACGGTCGGCAGCTGCGTGCGCGACAGCGACGGCAATGTTGCGGCGCTCATCTTCGTATCCTGCGAGGACCCGGCAACGGCCGGTGTGGTGCGGCATTCGACGCAGACGCTCGTGCTCATCCTGCTCGTGACGCTCGCCGCAATGCTCATCATTTCGTTCATCCTGTCGCAGCATATCACGCGCCCGATCAAGAATATCGCGGCGGCGGCCAAGGAATTCGCCTCCGGCAACTTCGATGTGCGCGTCCCCGAGGACAACCACTGCTACGAGATCGACGAGCTGGCGGTTTCGTTCAACAACATGGCGCGCGACCTCGATCAGCTCGAGGAGCTGACGCGCGGCTTTATCTCGAACGTCAGCCATGAGTTCAAGACCCCGATGACGACGATCGGCGGCTTTGTGGACGGCATGATCGACGGCACCATCCCCGAGGATCAGCGCGACAAGTACCTGCACATCATCGCGGAGGAGACGCGCCGCCTGTCCCGTATGGTAAACCGCATGCTCGACGCGGCGAAAATTCAGTCGGGCGAGCTGCTGCTCAGTCCGGCGCCGTTTGATTTCTCCGCCATGACGAGCCAGATCATCCTCTCCTTTGAGCAGAAGATCGAGAAAAAGAAGCTCGAGGTGGAATGCGAGCTCGACGACCGGCTGATCGTCGTGGGCGACCGCGACCATCTGTACCGCGCGGTGTACAACCTCGTGGACAACGCGGTGAAGTTCATCGACGAGGGCGGCAGGCTGACGCTCCGCGCACATCCGGAAGGCGACTTCTGCGCGTTCTCGATCTCGAACACCGGCGCAGGCATTTCCGCCGAGGATCTGCCGCATGTATTCGACCGCTTTTACAAGGCGGACCGTTCGCGCTCGATGGACAAGACCGGCGCAGGTCTCGGCCTGTACATCGTCAAGAATATCATCAACCTGCACGGCGGCGAGATCTCCGTCCGCTCGGACGGCGGCGAGACCGAGTTTGAGTTTACGCTTCCGCTCGCAAAAATCTAAGCTGTCGAAAAACTTCGTTTTTCCGACAAAACAAGGGCATGGACTTCAAGTCCATGCCCTTTTCATATGCAATATTGGTTTTACCAGCCGAAGTTCGAGAACGGGGAGGAGAAGCTGCCGTAGCCATTGCCGTAATTGCCATAGCTGCCGGAGTTATCGTTCTGGCTCTGCTGCTGCTGAGTCTGCTGCTGTGTCTCAGCCGGATCGTCGCCCTCGAGATCATGCGCATCGGTCAGCGTGATGGTGAGGTTGATGGTCTTGTCCTCGGAGATGCGGTAAACGGAAAGCGTCAGCTTGTCGCCGGCCTTCTTGTCGGCCTTGACGGTGTTTACCTCGTCCATGGTCGGGGTCGGGGTGCCGTCTACTGCGGTGATGACGTCGCCGACCTTGAGGCCCTCAGAGGCTGCCTTGGCGCGCGAGTCGATCGAGTAGACCTGAACGCCGGAGATGCTGCCGTCCTGCGAGGAGACGTTGCGGCCGGTGATGCCGATGGACGGACGGCCGGAAACGTAACCGTTCTGGATGATCTCATCGACGATGTCCTTTGCGGTGTTGATCGGGATGGCGAAGCCCATGCCCTCAACGGTCGCGCTGCCGAAGGCGTTGCCGGACAGCTTGGCCGAGGTGATGCCGACGACCTGACCGTATTTGTTGATGAGTGCGCCGCCGGAGTTGCCGTTGTTGATGGAAGCGTCGGTCTGGATGAGGCTCATGACGCGGTCATTGACGGTAAGGTCGCGGTTGATCGCGGAGATGCGGCCGCCGGTGATGGTGTTCGCGAACTGAACGCCGCCGGGGGAGCCGATCGCATACGCATATTCGCCCGGCTCGAGCTGATCCGAGTCACCGAACTCTGCGGCGGTCAGCTCGGTGGAAGAGTTGACCTTGATGACGGCGAGGTCGGTCTGCTCATCCGTGCCGACGATGGTCGCGTCGAGCGAGGTGCCGTCGCTCAGCTGAACGGAAACCGACTGCGCGCCCTCAACAACGTGGTTGTTGGTGATGATGTAGCCGTCGCTGCTCATGATAACGCCCGAGCCGCTGCCCTGACCCTCGCTCGTGGTCGAGATAACGGATACGACCGAGGGGCTGACCTTTTTGTAGATGTCCTCACCGGCCATGCCGTCATCGGAGCTCGAGCTGCTGTCCGAAGGCTTGCTGTTGATCTGCATGGTCGGGGTGGAGCCGCCGTCGGACGAGACCGAAGCGGAGGTGTCCGTCTGGCTGCTGCCGGTGACGAAGTAGGTAGCTACCGCGCCGCCTGCGAACAGCAGGCACGCTGCGGCAACGCTGCACAGACCGATGACGAGCTTGCGGCCGCCCTTTTTGCTGTGGTGCGGCATCGCGTTCTGCTGATGCTGCTGATGCCATGCGTCGCTGTACGGAATGCCGTTCTGCTGCTGCGGCGTCTGCTGCACCGGCGGTTGCTGGGATGCCTGGAACTGCTGCGCATTGCTGCGCTCACGCGGCGTCTGGTAATCCGGGTGCTGCACCGGTGTCTGGAACGGGGTGCGCGGCTCCTCGTGGGACTGCGGCTGCTGGGGCGCCTGCGGCGCTTCGGTCTGCTGCTGCGGTGCAGTCTCGACCGGCTGCTGTGCCTGCGGCTCGGCCGGGGTCTCGTTTACCGGCGTTTCCGCATTTTTGTTTTCATTTTCATATTTATTGTTGAAGTCGTCCATTTGAATGGCCTCCTTATCGTTTACTGCCTATATTGTAGATTTGCTGTGTGGCAGTTTGTTGAAAACAATGTGAACATACTTTGAACAATTATTTATTATAGCACGCATCGCTGTATATGAAAAGGGCGCACCGAAGTGCGCCCTTAGACTGTCGATAAAGTCAAGTAGTCATGTTATCGAAGCATTTCGCCTGCATAGACAAGTCCCTGATGGATGTTGACGCCTGCGCTTTCGATCGCACCGGCGACGATGACCGCCGCGATGATGATGGCGGCTGCAAGGATGATTTTGCCGATCAGGTCTTGATATTCCTTCATTTCAGTCCCTCCGGTCGCTTGTGTGCGGCGTTCAGTTCAGCTCGTCGAGCGACGTCAGCACGGCGTTCTTCGGCGGTGCGGAAACCGGAGCCGCGGACGGCGCGAGATTGAGCGAGAGGTCGAACGTGAGCGTGCCCTGATTGCGCAGGTGGTTCGAGAAGGTCATTTTGCCGCTCGTGCCGGAGAAATCGAACGTCAGACGGGTGCGGTTGTCGATCGGGAACAGATATCCCTTGTAGTCGATCGTCAGGTCGCCCGACGCCGCGCCGGTCGCGGTGTTGAGGGTGTAGGTTCCGCTGACGCCGAGCGGATCATCCTCGTCCGGGTCGCCGCCGAACAGGGATGCCGCAGAGGGCTGCGCGGTATAGCGGTCGCCCGAGCGCGTGAACACCTCGTCGCCGAGGATGGAGGACAGGCTCTGCCGCTTGTCCTCGAGCGAGCTGTAGAAGTCGCTCCAGCCGCCGTATTCGTCTGCATACGACTCGGCGGACGCGAGCAGTGCCGCACCGACCGTATTTTCGGTGTCAGCGTTCCGATACAGCGTCAGAAAATCGCCGAGCGCGTTGTTTTCGCTGAAATGCTCCTCGTAAAACCAGCCGTCGGTCTTTTTGTTCGTGCCGCTGCTTTCGGTCAGCGCGGTGAACAGCAGCGGACTGCGCACATACAGCGTGTCCGTGTCGGCGTTGTAGATCAGGTCGAACGTCGCGTTCTTGAGCGCGCTCTTATAATAGGAAAGCATGGATGCGGAGAACAGCTGCGAGGTCGGGCCGTCGGCGCTGCTCATAAGGGAGGACGAGAGGACGCTCGCGAGCGCGGAAAGGTCGGCGGACGCGGAGATCGAGGTGCTCTTGCCGTCGGTGACGAGCGTCATCGTGCCCGAACCGTTATACTTCTTGTCGCCGCTGATCGTGTCGAACGCGGTAACGTTCAGGTTTGCGGTGAGCCCCATGCGCACCGCGTCGGTGTTCTGGAGTCTGGGGATGGCTTTGAGCCAGCGGTTCGCGGTCGTAAAGCCGCTGTCGATGCTTTCAAGCAGTGCGTCCCGGTCATACAGCACCGCGCACTGCGCGCCGTCGTCCCATTCGACGGTCAGGCCGAGACTCTCTGCGAGAAAGCGCACGGGAACGCAGGTGCGGCCGTCCTTTTCGATCGGTGCGGCGTCGAGCGGAACCGTGTTCAGCACTTCATCGGTCGCCTTGTCGGAAACGGTGAGCGTGTCGCCGCCGATCTCGAAGCGGCAGACCGTGCCGTCCAGCGCCGCAGAAACCGTGCCGCTGTCGTAGCCGACCTCAGCGCCGAGCGCTTCCGCGACTGCGCGGAAGGGGACCATCGTGCGGCCGTTCTCGAAAAACGGCTGGACATCGGGGAACGTGACCGTTTTGCCGGAAAGCTGCACGCTGAGCTCGGGAACAGAGTAAAAGTCGTCCTGAAGCGCCATGTCGAGCGCCGTGCTGCGGTAAAAGGACTCGCGGTCGTCCCAGTAGCCCCCACCGATCCATTCTTCAAGGTCGGTCGCTTCGATGCCGTAGAAGTCGAGCACAAGGGACGGGTCGTTATGTATCTCGTCGAGGTGCTTGCGGTAGCGGTCGCTCGCCTGATCGTAGTCGAATTTGCTGAAGCCCCACGCATAGGAGGAGACGTACTCCTCTGCGCTGTCGTAGCCGAACTGCTGGTACATGGGCGGCGTGGTATCGAGTGCGAGCGCTGCGGGCAGCGAGGACGCGGCAAGCGAAGCCGCGAGCGCGGCGGTGAGCAGTCGTTTGTGTTTCATAAAAGCTCCCCCTCTGGATGCAGCTGTGAATGCTGCTTTATTCTCATATTGTACTATATATATCGCTGTACTGTCTATTGCCCTTTTGAACGGATTTCGGCGCGAAAAACCGTCATGATTTCCGGAGCGCCTGCGTAGCATGGAGAGAAGGAGGGGAGAGGCATGTTCATCACCATCACGCGCTCCATGCTGCGCCGTGTCGCGGCGGCAGTGGCGGCTTTTGCGGTCATCGCGGCGCTTTTCATGCTGTTTCCGAAGGAAAAGACCGAGCAGACCGCGGCGGCGGACGGAAACTGGGGCCTGTCGTTCCGCGCGGAGGGGCAGCCGCCCGAGGGCAACGTGTCCGCCGGCGAGCTGCGGCAGTGGGATGCATATTATGTGGGCGATACGTCGGAAAAGGTCATTTATCTGACGTTTGACGCCGGTTATGAGAACGGCTGCACAGCGGCCATTCTGGACGCGCTCAAAAAGCACAGCGCCCCAGCCTGCTTCTTCGTCGTCGGCAACTATATCGATACCGCGCCCGAGCTCGTGCTCCGCATGGTGCAGGAGGGGCATATCGTCGGCAATCACACGCTGCATCACCCGGATATGTCCGCGATACAGGACGAAGCGTCGTTTGCGGCGGAGATCAACGGCCTTGCGGACAAATACCGCGAGCTGACGGGCGAGGAGATGAAGAAATTCTACCGGCCGCCGCAGGGCAAGTTCAGCGAGAGCAATCTCGCAATGGCGCAGAAGCTCGGCTACCGCACAATCTTCTGGTCGCTCGCCTATGTGGACTGGTACACCGACGATCAGCCGACGGATGAGCAGGCGTTCTCCAAGCTCGTGCCGCGCATCCATCCGGGCGCGGTCGTGCTGCTGCACTCGACGAGTGAGACCAACGCGCGCATCCTCGATGAACTGCTCGGAAAGTGGGAGGCGCTCGGCTACCGTTTCGGCTCGCTCGAAGAGCTCACGGGCGAAAAGGCAGAGTGACCGCCGGTTTACGAATAGTCCTCGAGCAGCTGTGTCAGCTCGGCCTCGCTTTGTAGCGTGATGCCGCGGCGGAGCGCTTCCCGGTCCGCGCTCGGCAGCGTGCGCACATCGATCGCGGTTGTGCGGATGACCTCGCCGTTCTGCGAGATGGTCAGGTGCGTACCGTCTGTGCCTGCGACGAGCGAGGCCGCGCCCACGGGCACAGCGGCAGGTGTGCGGACGGCATGGACGGCGGCGCCGAGCATGGCTGCGGCGAGCAGCAGAAAAATCAGGAGCGCGGCGGCACGCTGCCGCGCCTGACGGCGCGCGAGCAAGAAAAATCCCTGCATCATTGACAAAACCTCCGGTATAAAAGATATAAAGCCTGTTTTCGCGCAGGAACAGCAGCCGCGCGGCAGCGCACATGAAATGGAAATCGCGCAGCGATTTCATAAAAACCGGGGGCGTGTACCTCGGTTTTTATACTTCTGGAGGGAGAAAGTTTCCGTACGGGAACTTTCGGACGACTCGTGTTCTGCAAAGTCAGAACACAGGTTGTCGGAAAAACGAAGTTTTTCGACAGTCTCAGATGTTTTTTCCAAAACACAGAAGGGACAGGCTGTGTGATTTGAGTATTCCCACAAAAATTTTGTCTATTCCGTGAAGTTTCGTAAAAATAATTTGGCATTTCGGCACTTGTGTGTTATAATGGCATAGACCGCTATAATAATATACCCCTGTCTGCCCGTCGTGAGGGCGGAGGAAAAACCGGGTATATTCAATTCTGTGGGCGTTTTTTCAGCCGTGCGGGAACAAAACGGGCGAGGAAAACGTCCGTACCTGTACAGGTAAATGACAGCGGCCCGTGCACATTTCTGCCGGGCATACCCTGCGGCTTGTAGCTGCCGGGCAAGGAGGATACCGAATTGTCAAAAAGAAAAAATGGATCGGTCATCGGACGGTTTTTCGGACGTGTGCTGCTGACGCTTGTGCTCATCGGCATTCTGTGCGGCTGCTTCTGCGGCATCGCCTTCGCGTTCTATGTTCATACTAACATCAACCCGTCCGCGAAAGAAACTGCTTCCGAAATCAGCAAGGGTCTCGGCCTGAACCTCAACTCGTTCATCTATACGACGGACGCGGAGACGGGCGAGCAGACCGTTTATGAGACCATCAAGGGCCGTGAGAACCGCGAATGGGTCGACAGCGACAAAATTCCGGACAATCTCAAGAACGCCGTCGTCTCCATCGAGGACGAACGCTTCTACAAGCACCACGGCGTAGACTGGTGGCGCACGCTCGGCGCGGTCAAGGGCTGGGTGCTCGGCGGCGACCAGTACGGCGGCTCGACCATCACGCAGCAGCTTATCAAAAACATCACCGAGGACAAGGATTACTCCATCAAGCGCAAGGTAAACGAGATTTTCCGTGCATTTGCGCTCGAAAAGGAGATCGACGACAAGGACCGTATCCTCGTCATGTACCTCAACACCATCTACCTCGGCTACAACAGCTACGGCGTGCAGACCGCGGCAGACCGCTACTTTGGCAAGGATGTTTCGCAGCTCGATCTTGCGGAATGCGCCGTTCTGGCCGGACTGACCAACAATCCGTCCATCTACGACGTTTACAACCATCCCGACAAGGTAAAATCGCGTCAGGAGACCATCCTGTCGCAGATGCTCGATCAGAAGATGATCACCGAGGACGAGTACAACGCAGCCGTTTCCGAGCAGCTGAACTACCGTCCCTACGAGGAATACCAGAAGGACGTCAAGTCCACCTACAGCTACTTCACCGATGAGGTCATCAAGGACGTCATCAACGATCTGAAGGAGCAGAAGGGCTATTCCGAGCTGGTCGCAGAGAATATGGTATATTCCGGCGGCCTCAAGATCTACGCAACCATTGATACCAAGGTTCAGGATGCACTTGACAGCGTATATACCGATGATTCTGCGTTTCCAAATACGGAAAAGTACGGCGAAGTGCCGGAAAGCGCAATGGTCATCACGGACAAGCAGGGCGACATCGTTGCCATCGCAGGCGGACGCGGCCAGAAGACACTCAGCCGCTCGTTCTCCTTCGCGACCGACGCACGGCGTCAGCCGGGTTCCTCGTTCAAGCCGCTGGCAAGCTACGGCCCGGCGATGGACGCAGGCATCATCGTTCCAAGCACGACGGTCTACGACCGCGCCTTCTCCGAGGGCGAGGACGGCATGCCGTGGCCGATGAACGACGGCAAGTACCCGACCGGCCGCTCGCTGACCATCAAGGAAGGCATCACGCGCTCGCTCAACACCATCTCGGTTCAGGTGCTCAACGCACTTACGCCGCAGGCATCCTATGATTTCCTGACCAATCAGCTCGACATCAAGCTGGTCGGCAGCCGCACCAACGAGGACGGCACGGTCCAGTCGGATATCGCTCTGGCGCCTCTGGCGCTCGGCGCACTGACCGACGGCGTAACGGTCCGCGAAATGGCCGGCGGCTACGCTACCTTTATCAACGACGGCGTGTTCGGCGGTACGCGCACCTACACGAAGGTGCTCGACAACGAGGGCAACACCGTTCTTGAAAACACTCCTTATACCGACAAGGGCTTTACCAATGTCCATACCGTATATGATATGCTCGACTGCCTGCAGAACGTTACCGAACACGGTACCGCCTACGGCATTCAGATCGACGGCGTGGAGACCGCCGGCAAGACCGGTACCACGACCTCGAATACGGACATCTGGTTCTGCGGCGTAACGCCGGAATACTCTGCGGCGGTCTGGGTAGGCTATGAACATAACTACCGTCTGGACGGCCTGTACGGCCGAAACGCGGCGGAGATCTGGCTCAAGGTCATGGAGAAGGTCCATGCCGGCGACAGCGGTCTTGTCTTTGACTCGCATCCGCAGGATTTCGTCGAGGAGACCTACTGCATGGATACCGGCCTGCTGGCATCCGGCGCCTGCCGTGCGGCAGGACGCGCTGCGACCGGCCGCTTCTGGAAGGACAAGGTCCCGACGCAGACCTGCAACCATGAGAATATCGAGGAGAAGTACGACTTCGAGACGAGCGGCATGGATGACTACTATGACGAGTATGACGACGAGAACTACGACGACAGCTCGAACAGCGACAACAGCAGCAGCTCGACCGACAGCGGCGACAGCAGCTATGACAATGGCGACGGCGGCGACAACGGCGACGGCGGCTATGATGACAACTACGACAACAGCGGCGATAACGGCGACGGTGGCAACATCGCACCGACGCCCGATCCCGAACCGGCACCCGATCCGTCGGAGGGAGACCCGGAGGGTTAAATCCTGTCTGCCGGACGGTCCGGCACAGAAAAAATAAATACAGACGGGCGGAGGGCCGCGGTGCGGCTTTCCTCCCGGAAACGTTCAGTGCTGCACAAGGCTGCACAGACCGGGGCGTTAGCGGTGCCTTGTACCTGCAATCCGCTTCAGCAGGGGTCATGCAGGCAAAGAGGGTCACATATGCGGCGAGGCAGCCACTCACAGGACGATGAGAGACCGGTACTGCGCAACGGAGGACTGTGAACCATGTCAGGCGGGGAACCGAGCAGCATTAAGCAGAAACCATCGTGTGCCGCAGAGCTGCCGATTTTGAGTCCGAAATGCGGAAAGGCAGCCGGGTATGTGTTTTCGAATTGCCTGCGTGCGGTCTTGTGGAGCACTGAACTAATTCGATTGAAACCACGCTTTCAATCGAATGGGACATACCGATCCTTGCGGCTCGGATATATCCCGACGGGACAAAAGTTCCTCCCGATGGTCGAAACTTTTGCTCCGACTTGTATAAAAACCGAGGCGCATGTCCCCGGTTTTTTCTCTCATTAAACATTCTAAGGATAGAGGCCTACGGGCTGCGTTTGCGCAGCAAACGCTTTTGAAAGCGCGCTGCCGCGCGATTGATATTCTGCGCGGAAATCAGCTTTATCGACAGGCTTTGAGGCGGGCTTACGCCCGTCTCTTTTTTATGATACGGACTGCGGAGGGAGGGTTTCGCTTTGTATCAGGCTTTATACCGCAAATGGCGTCCGCAGACCTTTGCGGATGTCATCGGGCAGCAGCATGTGACCGACACGCTGCGCGCTCAGCTTCAGAGCGGGAGACTCAGCCATGCGTATCTGTTCACCGGTACGCGCGGCACGGGCAAGACGACCTGCGCGAAGATTCTCGCCCGGGCGGTCAACTGCGAGCATCCGGTGAACGGCGACCCGTGCAACGAATGCGCCGCGTGCCGCGGCATTCTGGACGGCTCGGTACTCGACGTGACCGAGATCGACGCGGCGTCCAACAATGGCGTGGACAACATCCGCGACCTGCGCGACGAGACGCGCTACACGCCTGCGCAGGTGAAAAAGCGCGTGTTCATCATCGACGAGGTGCACATGCTCTCGATCGGCGCGTTCAACGCGCTGCTGAAAACGCTCGAGGAACCGCCCGAGCACGTGCTGTTCATCCTCGCAACAACCGAGCTGCACAAGGTTCCGGCGACCATCCTTTCGCGCTGCCAGCGGTTCGATTTCCGCCGCATCGGCGCGGAGGACATCGCGCGGCGTCTGCTCGATGTCGCGGCAGGCGAGAACATCGAGCTGACCGAGGGTGCGGCGCGGCTGATCGCCCGTCTCGCTGACGGCGCGATGCGCGATGCGCTTTCCATGCTCGACCGCGCAGCGGCGGCCGGTGCCGTCGATGAACAGACGGTCACGGCGGCGCTCGGCGTGATGGGGCAGGACGACGGCGTTCACCTCGCGGAGCACTTCAAGACCGGCGACCTCGCAGCAGCGGTGACGCTGCTGGAGGAATACTACAATGCAGGCCGCGACCTCGCGGCGGTATTCGATCAGATGCTCGGCCTGATACGCGACGCGCTGCTCGTCAAAACCAGTAAAACCGATGTTTCTGCGCTCATTTCACCGGCGTACACGGTGAAAACGCTTCAGGGACTGTGCGACGGCCTTGCGGCCTCGACGCTTATCGCGTGGAGCCGAATCATCGGCGACTCGCTCGACCGGATGCGCTCGGCGGCGAACCGCCGCGTGGAGGCCGAGCTGTGCGCCGTGCGGCTGTGCAGTCTGGGCGCGGAGAATTATGATACCCTCGGCGGCCGCGTGGAGGCGCTCGAGGAAAAGCTCAAGAACGGTGTGCCGGTGCAGGTCGTGCAGGCGCCGCAGGGCGGCGGCATGACGCCCCCTCCGCCGGGAGATGAGGACGCACCTCCTCCGCCGGGCGACGAGGATGCGCCGCCGATGATCGACGGCGAACCGGCGCCGCAGGCGAAGCCGAACAAGCCGGCCGGCCCGACGCTGACGCTCTGGCCGCAGTGGGCACGGTTGCTGGATGCCCTGATGGGCAAGATCAACGTCGGCGCGCTGACGAACATCAAGCTCGGCGCGAAGGGCGCGATCGAGGACGGCGCGCTCGTCATCCTCTGCGAGGACCGGATGACCTACATCCTTGCACAGAAGGAGGAGACGCTTGCGGTCATCCGCGAGCAGGCGGCGCAGCTGAACGGCGGCCCCATCAAGGTCCGCGTGCGCGAGGCCGGGGACGAGATCATACAGGAAAACAATGCGAAGGTCGACGAGCTGATCGGCCATGCACAGGAACTCGACATAGAAATCAAGACACTTTAAGGAGGACACTTAAAATGGCAAAGGGTAAGAATTTCGGCGGCTTCGGCGGCGGCATGAACATGCAGGCGATGATGAAGCAGGCACAGAAGATGCAGGAGAACATGCTCAAGGCACAGGAGGAGATCGCTGTCATGGAGACCACCGGCACGGCTGGCGGCGGCATGGTGACCGCAGTCGTCACCGGCACCTCTACGCTCAAGAGCATCGAGATCAAGCCGGATGTTGTTGATCCGGACGACATCGACATGCTTCAGGACCTTGTTGTCGCGGCGGTCAATGAAGCGCTCAAGGCAGCGACCGAGAAGTCGCAGAGCCAGATGTCCGCACTGACGGGCGGCCTCGGCGGCAGCCTGGGCGGCCTGCTGTAATGGATTACTTCGCACCACCGGTCGAGCGGCTGATCGAGGAGTTCGCCAAGCTGCCCGGCATCGGCCAGAAGAGCGCGCAGCGCCTTGCGTTCCATGTGCTCGACATGCCCAAGGAGGACGCGGAGCGCTTCGCGAGCGCCATCCGTGAGGCAAAGGAAAAGACCTTCACCTGCAAACGCTGCCAGAACCTCACCGACAGTGAGGAGTGCCCGATCTGCGCGGACAAGTCGCGCGACCAGAAAACCATCTGCGTCGTGGCCGATCCGCGCGACGTGATCGCCTTCGAGCGCACGAAGGAGTACCGCGGCCTGTACCACGTGCTGCACGGCACGCTCTCGCCGATGGGGCACGTCGGCCCGGATGACATCCGCATCCGCGAGCTGGTGCAGCGCATCGCCGACGAGGGGACCGAGGAGGTCATCCTCGCGACCAACCCAGACACCGAGGGCGAAGCTACCGCGATGTATATCTCGCGCCTGCTCCAGCCGTTCGACATCAAAATCACGCGCCTTGCCTACGGCATCCCGGTCGGCGGACACCTTGAGTTCGTCGACGAGGTCACGCTCACCCGTGCCCTCGAAGGCCGCCGGGAGCTGTAAGCGGCGGAAAATACATTTCTGCAAACGCTATCCTGCCAAAATAAAAGAGCAGCGGCAAAGCCGCTGCTCAAAGCTTGTCGGCGAAACGAAGTTTCGCGACAGCTTAAAAACAGGAACAGCCGGGCTTTCGCCCAGCCGCTCCCGCAATAAAAGGTAGGATAGAGAGTAGAAAGCAAGAACATGTGGGGGATCTTACGCTTTCCACATTTTTTATGATACGGAATAATTGTGTACATTCTGTGAACATTTCGCTGAAAATTATATTTGGGAGGAAAAAAGCCTGTGGCTGATCTGAAAAAAGAAATTGAAAATCGGCGCACATTTGCGATCAT
>CAVIRF010000003.1:0-71246 GCA_963645185.1 Coprococcus eutactus
CCAGACCGTAGTCCTTAGCCTTCTTCTCGTGCTTGGAGCCCGGGCGCAGACCAACGACAACATGTACGCCGGAGTCCTTCAGGTTCATTGCGTGAGCGTGACCCTGAGAACCGAAACCGATGATAGCAACGGTCTTGCCATCGAGCAGAGACAGGTTGCAGTCTGCATCATAGAACATTTTTACCATTTTTATTACCTCCTGAATGTATGGAAAGTGAATTGGGTAAACGAATTTATTAACCGGCGGCTGGAGCCGTCAATTAAGCGAAATAGAGTTACTTGCGGATCGCAGTGACGCCCGAGCGGCTCATCTCTACGATCTCGAAGTTGGAAATGACGTCGAGGAAGGCGTCGATGCGGCTGGGCACATTGGCCAGCTCGACGATCAGCTCGTCCTCGGTCGAGTCAACGATGCTGCCGTCGTACAGGCTGCACAGCTGACGGATGTCGTCTCTCGTCGAGGGAAACTGCGCATGGAGCTTTACGAAAACCAGCTCGCTGCATACCGAGTCATGCTCCTCGATGTGGTCGACGCGCATGACCTCTTCGAGCTTGTCGAGCTGCTTGATGATCTGCTCGAGGACGACCTCGTCGCCCTGCACAATGATCGACATGCGCGAAACGCGCGGATCATTGGTCGCGGAAACAGTCAGAGAGTCGATGTTGTAGCCGCGGCGGCCGAAAAGGCTGGAAACGCGCGCCAGAACACCGGCGTTATTCTGTACGGTGACAGAAAGGATAAACTTCTGCATTGGTCTATTTTCCCCTTTCTCAGTCTACCACGAGATCGTCGATCGTGCCGCCTGCCGGGATCATCGGCAGAACGCGCTCGTCCTTGTCGATCTGGCAGTCGATGAGCACCGGGTCCTCGCTCTGCTGCGCCTTGCGCAGCGCCTCGCGCAGCTCTGCGATGTTGGTCGCGCGGTAGCCGACCGCGCCGAACGCATCGGCGAGCTTGACGTAATCGGTCTTGCGGTGCGGATCAGTCTGCGAGTAGCGGCCGCCGTAGAACATGGTCTGCCACTGGCGGACGTTGCCGAGCACGCGGTTGTTCATGATGATCGTGATGATCGGCAGCTTGTAGGAGACTGCGGTGCAGATCTCGTTGAGGTTCATGTGGAACGAGCCGTCGCCCGTGATATGGACCACCGTGCGGCCCGGGAAAGCGGTCTGTGCGCCGATCGCGGCGCCGTAGCCGAAGCCCATCGTGCCAAGGCCGCCCGAGGTCAGGAACTGACGCGGATGTCTGCGGCCGTTGTACTGCGCGCTCCAGAGCTGATGCTGACCGACGTCGGTCGCGATGATGGTATCCTCCGGCGTCTCCTCTGCGACCGTGCGCAGCAGCTGATGCGGATGGATGACGCTGTCGTCGTCCTTTGCGTGGTAGTCGAGCTTCGCGCGCCACTCATTGATCTGAGCGAGCCATGCGGTGTGCTTGCTTTCCTTGATATACGGCAGGATCTTCGAAAGGAAGGTCTTTGCGTCGGAAACGACCGAATAGGTCGTGTCAATGTTCTTGTTGATCTCCGCCGCGTCGATGTCCACATGGACGATGCGCGCGCCGGGAGCGAAATGGCCGGTGTTGGTGGCAACGCGGTCAGAGAAGCGTGCGCCGATGCAGATCAGCAGGTCGCTGCGCTCTACCGCCCAGTCGGCGGAAACCGTGCCGTGCATGCCGATCATGCCGAGGCTCAGCTCGTCGTCATCGGGCACGCAGCCGATGGCCATCATGGTGTGCGCGGACGGGATCTCCGCCTTGCGCATCAGCGCGAGCAGCTCGCTGCCTGCGTCCGAGATCTCGACGCCGCCGCCGTAATAGATGAACGGACGCTCGGCCTTGTCGATCATGTCTGCAACGGTCTTCAGCTGTTCTTCGCTGATGTCGTAGGTCTCGTGCACCTCGACCTTGCCCTTCGGGATGAACTCGGTCGTCGCGGCGGTGACATCCTTCGGGATGTCGATGAGTACCGGACCCGGACGTCCGGACTGCGCGATGCGGAACGCCTCGCGGATGGTGTCCGCGAGCTCGTCTACGTGGCGAACCACGAAATTGTGCTTGGTGATCGGCATGGTGATGCCGGCGATATAGACCTCCTGGAAGGAGTCGCGGCCGATGAGGCTCGTGCCGACGTTGCCGGTGATGGCGACCATCGGGATGGAGTCCATGTAAGCCGTTGCGATGCCGGTGACGAGGTTGGTCGCGCCCGGACCGCTCGTTGCGAGGCACACGCCGACCTTGCCGGTGGAACGGGCATAGCCGTCCGCCGCATGAGCCGCGCCCTGCTCGTGTGCCGTCAGAATGTGATGAATGCGGTCGCTGTTCTTATAAAGTGCGTCGTAGATGTTGAGGACCGCACCGCCCGGATAGCCGAAAATGGTGTCAACGCCCTGCTCTACGAGCGCGTCGATCAGGATCTCCGAACCGTTCTTTACCATGCGAAACCGCCTCCTTTCTATGTCTTACATACTGTTTATACCGTTTTAATGTGGTTTTGATAAAATAAAAAAAGCCTTCATCTCTTCCATAAAGAGACAAAGACATGCTCTGCGGTACCACTCTTCTTGCCGTGCGCGCAGTACGCTGCACAGCCGCTTGTTTCGATCCTGTAACGCTGATCCTGCGGAACGGGTTACGCCTAGGCCCTGTTTCATCCCATTTCACCCTGCTCGGCTCCCGGAGGACTTTCGCTCTTTCCCTTCCCCACCGTCTCGCACCAGCCGACGGCTCTCTTTGCTGAGGTTTCAGGACGCTACTTTTCCATTCATCGCCTTTACCGATATTGCTCAAAATGTACTTTCTATTATAAAGCGCAAAAGCCTGCTTGTCAACGATTATTTCCGACATATTTTATAGAATTGCGCGCTTATAATTTGCACATTTTCGACCCACACTATAACCGCAGATCAATTATTGAAAGGAGGCGGTTTCATGTCCGTGCCGCTCGTGCGCACGCTCGTGCTGTATTTCGCGGTCATCTGTGCGGTGCGGCTGATGGGAAAGCGCCAGCTCGGAGAGATGGACCCGGCCGAGCTCGTCGTGACCATTCTCGTCAGCGACCTTGCCGCCGTACCCATGCAGGACCTCGGCATTCCGCTGTTCTTCGGTCTCGTGCCGATCGCCGCGCTCGTCGTGCTCGAGGTGCTGCTCAGTGTGCTCTCGCTCAAGAGCCGGTTTTTCCGCCGTCTGCTCAACGGACAGCCTGCCATCATCATCCGAAAGGGGCAGCTCGACCTGTCCAAGCTGCGCCAGCTGCGGCTGACGACCGAGGATCTGGTCGTGGCGCTGCGCAAGCAGAGCGTCGCCTCGGTCAGCGACGTGAAATACGGCGTGATCGAGCCGGACGGCTCGCTGACCGTCGTGCTCTATCCGCCGCAGCAGCCGGTCACGGCCGAAATGCTGTCCCTCTCCCCCAAAGACACCGGGCTCCCGCTCGTCGTCATCTCGGACGGACGGCTGGTCGAGCGCTCGCTCGGTCTGCTGAAGCTCGACCGGGATACCGTGATAAACCGGCTCCGGAACAAGGGCCTGCGCCCCGAGGAGGTCTTTCTGATGACGCTTGACGACTGCGGCAACATGTTCGTGCAGAAAAAGGAGGGAGCGTAATGCGGCGGCTGACTGCGGCGCTCGTGCTGCTCGTGCTCCTGCTCACCGGCTGCGTATGGAGCCGCCGCTCGGTGGAAAGGGTCTGCACCGAGGCCGCCGAGGCGCTGCGCGCAGGTGAGCTCGACCGCGCCCACGCGATCTGGGAGGAGGCGCAGCCGCTGCTCGGTGCGCTGCTCCCCCATGAGGAGATCGACGAGACCGGCCTGCTCTTTGAGCGGCTTGCGGCGGCAAATGCCGGAACGGGCGACGAAAACCGTCTCGACCGCGCGGAGCTGCTCGCGCGGCTGCATCATCTCCCCGAAATGGAAAAAGCATCCGTGCGCAACATCCTGTAAAATCTGCCGGAAAAACTGTGTTTTTTCCGGCAGCCTCTGTATTGCGAAAGCGGCGGAAAAATGGTATGCTTTTCCCAGAGGTGACAGATCATGCGAAGAAAAGACAGAGAGATTACCGGACGGGAAAACATCGAGCCCATCCTCAAGGCATGCAAGACCTGCCGCGTGGCGATGATCGCGGACGGCGCGCCCTATGTTGTGCCGCTCAACTTCGGCTATACGTGGGATGACGACGGCCTGACGCTGTACTTCCACAGCGGTCTCAAGGGCAAGAAGATCGACGCGCTGCGCGCGGATCCGCGCGTGTGCTTTGAGCTCGACACCGAGCAGGGCGTGACCGGCGAGGGCGACCTTGCCTGCCGGTACAGCTTCGCCTTTTCCTCCATCATCGGTTACGGCAGCATGGAATTTGCGAAAACGCCCGACGAAAAGCGCAAGGGCTTTGACATCATCATGCAGCACCAGACCGGCCGCAGCGGCTTCACCTATAACGATGCGTCGCTGTCCGTCGCCGAGGTGTTCCATGTCCGCGCAGACTCGTTCGAGGCCTCGCGCAAGGTTCCGCGAGCCCATAAGCCCGAGTAAAACATAAGGATGAGGTGTTTTCATGAATATCAGCAATGAAAAGATCGACGGCGGCAAGGAATTCGACTGGGGCCGCGTCTCCAGGGAATACGCCGCCTTCCGCGACATTTATCCGCAGGAATTCTACGATCATATCGTGCAGCGCGGTCTCTGCGTGCGCGGTCAGCGCGTGCTCGATCTCGGTACGGGAACCGGCGTGCTGCCGCGAAATCTGTACCGTTACGGCGCCAAATGGACCGGAACGGACATCTCTCCCGAGCAGATCGCGCAGGCAAAGCGCCTGTCCGAGGGCATGGACATCGACTATCTCGCCCTTCCCTCCGAACAGCTCGACTTTCCGGACGACTCCTTTGATGTCATCACCGCCTGCCAGTGCTTCTGGTACTTTGACCACGAAAAGCTCGCGCCGAAGCTGCACCGGATGCTGAAGCCCGGCGGAAAATTTCTCGTACTGTGCATGGAATGGCTCCCGTTCGAGGACGCCATCGCAGGCGCGAGCGAGCAGGTCATCCTGAAATACAGTCCCGACTGGATCGGCGCCGGCGAGACCATGCACCCCATTCCGGTACCGGACTGCTATCTCGACGGCTTCACGCTGACCCATCACGAGGAATATCTGCTTCCCGTCCATTTCACCCGTGCCGGCTGGCACGGACGGATGAGAGCCTGCCGCGGCGTCGGCGCATCGCTCGCTCCTGCCGAGCTGGAAGCGTGGGAAACCGAGCACCGGCAGCTGCTCGACCGCATCGCCCCGGAGGAATTCGATGTGCTGCACTACGCCGCACTCGCCGAGCTGACGAAAAAGTAATAAAACGGATGAAAGACGGAAAAGAGCTGACCTTTACAGGTCAGCTCTTAATTTTTTGACAAATCTGCTTTATATTGTCTCAGCAGCCGCGCGGCAGCGCGCATAAAATAGAAATCGCTATGCGATTTCATAAAAACCGGGGACATGCGCCTCGTTTTTTATACTTTAAGAGGGAGAAAGTTTCCGAACGGGAACTTTCGGACGTCCGTGTTCTGCGAAGTCAGAACACAGCTTGTCGGCGAAACGTCAGTTTCGCGACAGCTCAGGTGTTGTGGTCGGAAACGTGGAACTTCTTGAGGTTGCCGATCTTCTGCGCGCGAATGTCCATTTCCTTGCAGACATCCTCCATCGTTACGCCGCACTCGTTCATCATAACCATCATGTGATAGAATACGTCGTTGATCTCGCCGACGAGCTCGGCCTTGTCGCCGTTCTTGGCGGCGATGATGGTCTCTGCGCACTCCTCGCCTACCTTCTTGAGGATCTTGTCGATACCTTTCTCGAACAGATAGCAGGTGTACGAGCCTTCCTGCGGCTCCGCGCGGCGCTGCGCGATGACAGCTTCCATTTGCTCAAACGAATTCATTATAGTCTACTCCTTTTTACTTCTCGTCTTTTTCCCACAGCGTCGTGAAAAAGCAGGTGCGGTGGCCGGTGTGGCAGACCGGACCCTTGGGCGTGCCGACGTAGATCAGCGTGTCGTCGTCGCAGTCGGACAGAATTTTCTTTACGAAAATGAAGTTGCCCGAGGTCTCGCCCTTGTTCCACAGCTTCTGGCGCGAGCGCGAGAAAAACCACGCCGTGCCGGTATCCATCGTCAGCTGAAGCGCTTCCTCGTTCGCGTAGCCGAGCATGAGCACTTCGCCGTTTCGCTCATCCTGACAAACGACCGGGATGAGCGGTGCTTTCACGAAAAACTTGCTTAAATCCAATCTATTCACTCCGTTCAAAGTCTAACCGGAATATTCTTTTCCCTGAGGTGCTCCTTGACCTCTTTTACCGTCAGCTCCCGGTAATGGAACAGGCTCGCGGCGAGCGCGGCGTCGCAGTCGGTCTGCTCGAACACCTCGGAGAAATGCGCGAGACTGCCGCAGCCGCCCGAGGCGATGACCGGGATGCCGACAACGTCCACGACCGCCTTTGTAAGCGGCAGGTCAAAGCCGGACTTCGTGCCGTCCTTGTCCATCGAGGTGAGCAGGATCTCGCCTGCGCCGCGCTCGTAGACCTCCTTCGCCCACGCGACCGCGTCCTTTCCGGTCGGAGTGCGGCCGCCAGTCACATATACCTCAAAGCCCGAGGGCATCTGATCGTTCGCGCGCGCGTCGATCGCGACGACAACGCACTGACTGCCGTATTTCTCGGCCGCCGCGTTCACCAGCTCGGGGTTCTTGACCGCCGAGGAGTTGATGGAGATCTTGTCCGCACCGGCGCGCAGGATCTCACGGAAATCGTCCACCGTGCGGATGCCGCCGCCGACCGTTACCGGAACGAAAACCTCGCGGCAGGTGCGGCGCACCACATCGGCGATCGTGTCGCGGTTGTCGCTCGTCGCGGTGATGTCGAGAAATACGATCTCGTCCGCGCCCTCCTGCGAATAGAACTTCGCGAGCTCGACCGGGTCGCCTGCGTCGCGCAGACCGACAAAATTCACGCCCTTGACCACGCGGCCGTCCTTTACATCCAGACAGGGGATAATGCGTTTTGCCAGCATCACTCTGCCTCCTTGATCGCTTTCGCGAGGTCGAGCGTGCCGGTATAGACCGCCTTGCCTGCGATCGCGCCGTCGATGCCGAGCTTTTTCAGACCGGCGATGTCCTCCAGCGTGGAAACGCCGCCCGAGGCGATGATCTCGCAGGAGACCGACGCGCGCAGCGCCGCCAGCTGATCGAAGTTCGGGCCGGCGAGCATGCCGTCCTTGTCGATGTCGGTGAAAATGATATTCTTCACGCCGTAGGACTCCATGCGCTCCGCGAACGCGATGTAGTTTTCGCCGCTGTCGTCCAGCCAGCCGTCCGTGCGGACGGTTTCGCTCTTCGCGTCGATGCCGACGACGATCTTGTCGCCGTACTTCTTGACCGCCTCCGCGACAAATTCCGGATGACGGACCGCCGCCGAGCCGATGATGACGCGCGAAACGCCGAGCGCGAGCACGGTCTCGACGTCCTGCATCGAGCGGATGCCGCCGCCGAGCTCGACCGTTGCGCCGGTCTCGCGGATGACCTGCTCGACGACGCCGTAATTGGCGTGCGAGCCGTCCTTCGCCGCATCGAGATCGACCATGTGAATGAGCGTCGCGCCTGCGTCGAGAAAACGCTGCGCGGTCTCGACTGCGTTTTCCGCTACCTTATGTGCCGTGCCGTAGTCGCCCTTCTGCAGGCGCACGCACTGTCCGTCCTTCAAATCGATTGCAGGAATGACCTTCATTTTCCCACCTCCGTCAGTTTTGCAAAGTTTCGGAGCATCTGGAGCCCCACTTCACCGCTCTTTTCCGGGTGAAACTGGCAGCCGAACAGTTTTCCCCTCGCCACCATGGCCGGAACGCGCGTGCCGTAGTCCGTCACGGCGGCAAGGTCGTTTTCGTCCGACGGCTTCGCCATGAAGCTGTGCACGAAATACACATAGCTGCCGTTTTCCAGACCCTCGGTCATGGCGTTCGGACGCAGGATGTCCAGTGCGTTCCAGCCGATCTGCGGCAGCTTGAGCGCGGTCTCGATGCGCTCGATGCGGCCGGGCAGCAGGCCCAGACCCTTGCAGAAGCGCACCTCGTCCGACTCCTCGAACAGCATCTGCATGCCGAGGCAGATGCCGAGGAACGGCTTTGTCCTTGCCGCCTTCAGCACCGCATCCGTCAGTCCGGACTCGGTCAGCGCCGCCATCGCGTCCGGAAACGCGCCCACGCCCGGCAGGATCACTCCTGCGGCGTTCTCGATGACCTCGCTCGTCGAGGCGACCTTATTGTCATAACCCAGGAAATCCAGCGTGTTGTGCACGCTCATCAGATTGCCTGCGCCGTAATCTACGATTGCAATATAACCCATTTTTGACCTCTTGAAAAACCGCGAAACTTAGAGTACGCCCTTGGCGCTCAGCACGCCGCCGCCGGTGACGGTCACGGCCTGCCTGAGGGCACGGGCGAGCGCCTTGAACAGCGCTTCGGTGATGTGGTGCGCGTTTTCGCCGTACTCGCTCTTCAGATGGAGCGTCAGATCGGCGTTGACCGCGAGCGCGCGCATGAACTCGACCGTCAGACAGGTGTCGTACTGGCCGCACATCGGCTGCGGCATGGGCGCGTCGAACACGAGGTACGGGCGGCCGGAAATATCCAGCGCGCAGAAGCCGAGCGCCTCATCCATCGGCACAAATGCCTGACCGAAGCGCGCGATGCCGCCCTTGTCGCCGAGACACTGCGAAAGCGCCTGTCCGAGCGCGATGCCGCAGTCCTCGACCGAGTGATGGCCGTCCACCTCAAGATCGCCCCTGCAGGTGAGCTCCAGACCGAAGCCAGAATGCACCGCAAAGCTGTTCAGCATGTGGTCGAAAAAGCCGATGCCGGTGTCGATTTTGCGCTCGCCGCCCTCAAGCGTCAGCCTGAGCTCGATGTCGGTCTCTTTTGTCTTGCGTTTGATCTCAGCAGTTCTCATTTCTTCGGCTCCTCCGCAAAGCGCACCGCGATGGAGTTTGCGTGCGCGTCCAGATGCTCGCTCTGCGCGAGCGCGATGATATCCTGTGCGTAGCCCTCCAGCGCGTCGCGCGTGTACTCGATGACGCTCGTTTTCTTGAGGAAGGTGTCGGTCGACAGCGGAGAGAAGAAACGCGCAGTGCCCGAGGTCGGCAGAACGTGGCACGGGCCTGCCATATAGTCGCCGAGCGGTTCGGGCGCATACTGGCCGAGGAAGATCGCGCCTGCGTTGTGCAGATACGGCAGCAGCTCGCGCGGCTCGGCCGTCACGATTTCCAGATGCTCAGGCGCGACGACGTCCGCCATTTTGCAGGCGTCCGTGAGCTCGTCGAACACGATGGCGCAGCCATAGTTTGCGACGCTCTCCTTGATAATGTCCCAGCGCGGCAAAAGCTTCGCCTGACGCTCCATCTCGCACGAGATGGCCTGCGCCTGCGCCATGGAGTCGGTCAGCAGGACGGCAGAGGCGAGTTTGTCGTGCTCCGCCTGACTGAGCAGGTCAGCCGCGACATAGGTCGGGTTTGCGGTGTGGTCGGCGATGACCAGAACCTCGGACGGGCCTGCGATCATGTCGATGTCGACCGTACCGAACGCGAGCTTTTTCGCCGCCGCAACAAAGGCGTTGCCCGGGCCGACGATCTTGTCGACCTGCGGAATAAAGCCTGCGCCGTAGGTCAGCGCCGCGATGGCCTGCGTGCCGCCGATGGCGATGACCTTGTCCACGCCTGCGATCTTCGCCGCCGCGAGCACCTCGTTCGACATGTTCTCCGTCGGGGGCGTTACCATGATGAGCTCGCCAACGCCTGCGACCTTCGCCGGGATGGCGTTCATGAGCACGCTCGAGGGATACGCCGCCGTGCCGCCCGGCACATAAATGCCGACGCGCGCCAGACCGCGCACGGTCTGACCAAGGGTCTCGCCTGCCGAGCGCTTCCACTCCCAGCTCTTGACGAGCATCTGCTCGTGGTAGTCGCGGATATTCGCCGCCGCGCGTTCGAGCGCGGAGATGAGCTTCGGGTCGCACGCATTGTACGCCGCGTCCAGAACGGACGGCTCAACAATGTACGGCGCCTTGCCATCGAACTTTTCCGCATACTCTACGACCGCGTCCCAGCCGCGCTCCTGTACGTCGGCCATCACGCCGCGCACGATCTGTTCAATATCGCCGCGCGCACCTGCCGCACGCGCCTTCATCTCGCGGATGACGGTCTGTTCCGCCGTGCCGTCCGCGAGGACCGTTTTCAGAAACATCTATTTTTCACTCCGTTCCAGTCGGAAATTATTTCTCCAGCCCTTTTTCCAGCTCGGCGATGACCTTCTGGATGGCTGCCTTTTTCATCTTTGCGCTTGCGAGGTTGACGATGACGCGAGCCGAGATAGGCGCTACGTCCTCGATGACCTCCAGACCGTTCTCCTTGAGCGTCGTGCCGGTCTCGACAATATCGACGATCGCGTCCGCCAGCTCGAGCAGCGGCGCGAGCTCGACCGAGCCCTCGATCTTGATGGTCTCGACGTCCATGTTCTTCTTGTTGAAGAACGCCTTGGTGACGGCCGGATACTTGGTCGCGATGACCGGGGTCTTGTAGCCGCCGTAAACATCCTTGCCCTTCTTGGTGGCAAGAGCGAAGCGGCACTTGCCGAAGCCGAGGTCGACCATTTCGTAGAAGCTGCCGCCCTTTTCCATGATGGTGTCCTTGCCGACGACGCCCATGTCGCACACGCCGTGCTCGACGTAGGTGATGACGTCAGCCGCCTTGGACAGGACGATCTCCACGCCGCTGTCCGGCAGGGTGAAGATCAGCTTGCGCGTTCCGGCCTCAAGCTCGGAAATATCGTAGCCTGCGTCCTTGAGCAGCGCGAGCGTTTTCTTTTCCAGACGGCCCTTGGTCAGCGCGATGCGGACCGTATCGCGGCGCGTTGCGACCTCGGGACGGCTCGCGCCCTGAAGGCTCTCCGCGACGCTCTCTACGTCGATGCCGAATCCGCCTGCCGGGAGGTCCTTGCCGAACTTCGCGCACAGCGCGTTGTAGCGGCCGCCTGCCAGAATGGCTGCGCCTGCGCCGCCGATGTAACCGCGGAACATGATGCCGGTGTAGTAATCCATCTCGTGCACCAGACCGAGGTCGATCATGATGCGGTCGCCGTAGCCGGCCTCGTCGAGCGCCTGATACAGGCGGCGCAGGTAGGCGATCG
The DNA here is from genome assembly GCA_963645185.1 of Coprococcus eutactus. Classification (GTDB taxonomy): domain Bacteria; phylum Bacillota; class Clostridia; order Oscillospirales; family Butyricicoccaceae; genus Agathobaculum. The sequence goes on from CAVIRF010000003.1 coordinate 11,205, forward strand.
CGCCCAGGACTCGCACGTTTCCGGTCAGCGTCTCGACCTCGTCGAGCACTTCGATGCCGCCGAACAGCTGCGGCATGGCGCCGAGCGCCTTTGCTGCCGGCTTGCTGCCGAACGGCTGGAGCGCGTCACCGAGCGCCGCGAACGACTTGTTTTCGATCAGACGGCGGATCGCCTCGGAAGAGGCCGCGTCCGCGCCCAGCTCCTCGATGAGGGCCTTGTATATCTCCGCGTGGCCGAGCTCGATACGGAAGTTGTCCGCGCCGGTCTTGCTCAGCGCCGCGAAAGCAGCGGAAAGGATGTCCTTGTCAGCCGCAAGGCCGTCGGCGCCGATCAGCTCCGCGCCGACCTGAAGGAACTCGCCCTTGTGGCCGTGATCGCCGGAAACCGAACGGAACACCTTCTGGCTGTAGTACAGGCGGACCGGCAGCGCTGCGTCATCCAGACGGGTCGCCGCGATGCGCGCGATGGGGGTGGTGTTGTCCGGGCGCGCCACGCAGATGCGGCCGGACTTGTCGATGATCTTGAGCATCTGGTCCTGATCGAGCTCGGGGTTTGCCTGTGCAAAAACATCAAAATATTCAACTGCCGGGGTGATGATCTCGCTGTAGCCGCGTTCCTCTAACGCATCGCGTACCGCGTTCTCGGTCTGCCGCAGCGCGCGGCAGGAGGAAAACAGAAGATCCCGGGTACCCTCGGGGGTGGAAATACGAAAACGGTTCATTGCTCCGCTGCTCCTTTATCGCTTTATCATGATGAAATCATACCATACCCGACAAGGGTCTGTCAACCCTTTTTTCCTCAGGCGCGGAGCGCCCCCCCTTCTTTTTTACCGTCAGCAGACGGTAAACCTCCGCCGTTCCGGCGGCTTGCCGCCGCAGGCGAGACTTTCTTTACCGTCTGCTGACGGTAGGCGGTTCCGCCGATACAGAGGCTCGCCGCTGGAGGCGAATTTACGCCCTCGGAGGGCGTGGCGGAGGGGCCGCCTTCGGCGGCCGGGGGAATGCCGGGTCCCCGGCTGGGACAAAAGGGGGCCAAGACACCCTCCGGGTTTCTTATCCCCCTCTTGACACCCCCACATCTTCCCTCGGACGCGACGCCCTTCGGTTGCGCGGCTAAACGGGGGTTACGGGGGCTCGGTTCCGGGCGTTTTTCAGCTTATGTGACGCTTTTATGCCCTGAATTTACTTTGCGTGGTTTGCCGCGCATGACAGTGCGCGGCCAGACGGTACAGAGCGTTCGCTTTGTGCTGCGAAAAGCTCAGCTTCGATCAAACGAAAAACCTTAGTGCACCAAACGCATCTGGAGGCCCCTCGCATTTAGCCGCGAAGCTCCGCTGAGCGTCCAAAGGAAAGGTTGGGGAGTCAAGAGGGGCAAGGAAACCTTGGTGTCCTTGCCCCTTTTGTCTCCGCCGCCAGACGGCGGCTCCCCCGGCCGCCGAAGGCGGCCACTGTGCACGCTCACTTCGAGCGTAAATCTCGCCTTCACCGGCTGCGCCGCTGTATCGGCGGAAGGTCTGCCGTCTGCTTCAGATAAAGCAGTAAGGGCGCTCATCGCCTGCGGCGGCGTGGCCGCCGGAACGGCGGAACCGCTTACCCTCTGCTGACGGTAAAAACTTTTTAGAAAAGGCTCATTTGCGTTGTTTTCGGCATGGAGCCGAGCGCTCCGATCTGGTCGAGCAGCTCGACCACCGCCTTCGACGCCTTCGGGCAGCGGATGATCATTTCCTCCGCCGAGAGGAACTTACCGTTCTTGCGCTCCTCTACGATGCTGAGCGCCGCCTGCTCGCCGATGCCCGGCATGGAGGTAAACGGCGGGATCAGGCCGTTTTCCGTCACTAGAAACCGCGTCGCGTCCGAGGTATACACATCCATCGGCTCAAACGTGAAGCCGCGGCGGTAAAACTCGTGGCAGACCTCGAGCGTCGTCATCATATCCTTTTCAGCCGCCGAAATCGTCTTGTCGCGGTCCTTCTGCTTGAGCTCCGCGATCTTGTCGAGGCACACCTTGTCGCCCTTGACCATGCAGGACGCATCAAATCCCTTCGCGCGGACCGAAAAATACGCCGAATAGAACGCGAGCGGCTTATGCACCTTGAACCACGCGATACGGAACGCCATCATGACGTAAGCGACCGCGTGCGCCTTCGGGAACATGTACTTGATCTTTTTGCAGGAGTCGATGTACCATTCCGGGACATGCTGCTCGTTCATGGCGGTCTCCATCTCCTCGGTCAGGCCCTTGCCCTTACGCACGGACTCCATCGTCTTGAACGACAGCTTGGGCTTGACGCCCTGCAGAATGAGGTAGTTCATAATGTCGTCTCGGCAGCAGATGCAGCCGGACAGCGGAATGCCCTTGCGGACGAGCTCGGCCGCGTTGCCGAGCCATACATCCGTGCCGTGGGACAGACCGGAGATCGAAACGAGCTCCGCGAACGTGGACGGATGGGTCTCCTTGACCATGCCGCGGACGAACTTGGTGCCGAACTCCGGCACCGCCACGCAGCCGAGGTCGCCCAGAATAGGGTCAGTGTCCGGGTTCTCGCCCTTGTAGCGCAGCGCCTTGCACGAGTGGAACAGGCTCATCGTCTCCGGGTCGTCGAGCGGTATCTTCTGCGCGTCGATGCCGGTGAGGTTTTCGAGGTGCTTGATCATGGTCGGGTCATCATGACCGAGCTCGTCGAGCTTCAGCAGGTTCGCGTCGATGGAGTGATACTCGAAGTGGGTGGTGATGATGTCGGAGTCCGGGTCGTCCGCCGGGTGCTGCACCGGGCAGACGTCGTAGATCTCGATCTCCTTCGGCACGACGACAACGCCGCCCGGATGCTGACCCGAGGTGCGGCGCACGCCGGTGCAGCCTGCGGCGAGGCGGTTCTCCTCCGCGCGCGAGCACTCGATGCCGCGCTCGTCCATGTATTTCTTGACGTAGCCGTAGGCGGTCTTTTCCGCGACCGTGCCGATGGTGCCTGCTCGGAACACATGGTCGTGGCCGAAGATCTCGCCCGTGTACCAGTGGATGCGCGACTGATATTCACCGGCGAAGTTCAGGTCGATATCCGGCACCTTGTCGCCCTCGAAGCCGAGGAAGGTCTCGAACGGGATGTTGAAGCCCTGCTTGGTGAGCGGCTTGCCGCATTTCGGGCAGATCTTGTCCGGCAGGTCGACGCCGCACGAGTAATCCTCGTGCCACTCGATGTATTTGTCGTCCGGGCAGAGATAGTGCGGCGCGAGCGAATTTACCTCGGTGATGTCCGACATGAACGCCGCGAGCGACGAGCCGACCGAACCGCGCGAGCCGACCAGATAACCGTCCGCGAGCGACTTGGTAACCAGCTTCTGCGCGATGATGTACATGACGGCATAGCCGTTGCCGATGATGGAGTTCAGCTCGCGGTCGAGGCGCGACTGCACCTGCTCGGGCAGCGGATCGCCGTAGATGCGCTTCGCCTTGTCGTAGCACATGTTGCGCAGGTCGTCCTCGCAGCCGTCGATGTGCGGCGGATAGTTCTCGCGCGGCACGGGACGGATGACGTCGCACATGTCCGCAATCATGTTGGTGTTCTTGACCACGACCTCATACGCGCGATCCTCGCCGAGATAGGAGAATTCCTTCAGCATTTCGTCCGTGGTCTTGAGGTAGAGCGGCGCCTGATTGTCGGCGTCCGAGAAGCCCTGACCGGCCATGAGGATGCGGCGGAACGCCTCGTCCTCGGGCTCGAGGAAGTGAACGTCGCCGGTCGCGCAGCACGGCTTGCCGAGCTCGTCGGCGAGGCGCAGGATGTCGCGGTTCCAGTCGCGCAGCTGCTCCTCGTCCTTCGCAAGGCCCTTGGCGAGCATGAACTTGTTGTTGCCGATGGGCTGAATTTCGAGATAGTCGTAGAACTCGGCCAGCCGCTTGAGCTCGTCCCACTCCGCGCCCTTGGTCAGCGCGCGGAACACCTCGCCGGCCTCGCATGCCGAGCCGAAGATCAGGCCCTCGCGGTGGCGGATGAGCTCGCTGCGCGGCATGATGGGGCGCTTGTTGTAGTATTCGAGAAAGCTCTTGGAGATAAGCTGATACAGGTTGCGCAGACCGGCCTGATTTTTGACCAGAATGATAAAGTGGTAGCGCGGCAGGTTTTTCAGCTTGTTCTTGCGGTCGGTCGTCGCGGCGAGCACCGGATTGATGTCCGCCGTCGTGACCGCGTGCATCTCGTCCTTGAGCCGCGCGAGCAGCTTGACGAAAATGCGGCCGAGCACCGCCGCATCCTCGCTCGCGCGGTGATGCTCGAACGGGCCGACCTGGAGCTCCTTGGCGAGGATGTTCAGCTTGAATTTATGCAGATGCGGCAGCATGAGGCGGCTCATTTCGAGCGTGTCGATGCTCGTGAAGTCGCGCTCGATGCCGAGACGCTTGCACGCCGTGCGCAGGAAGCCCATATCGAAGCCTGCGTTGTGCGCGACGAGAGGATACTGCCCCTCCCCTGCCCACGCGAGGAACTTCGGTACGGCCTCGTCGAGGTCGGGCGCATCCGCGACCGTCTCATCCGAAATGCCGGTCAGCTCGGTAATTTCGGCCGGGATGGGCTTGTGCGGATTGACGTAGGTCTGGAAGGAGTCGCGTATCTCGCCCTCGACCATGCGCACCGCGGCAATCTCGGTGATCTCTTCATTTGCCGGATTGAGGCCGGTCGTCTCAAGGTCGAACACGATGAACGTGCCGGTGAGCGGCTCGGTGCTCTTTCCTCGCACGACGGACAGGCTGTCCGCGTCGTTGACATAGTACGCCTCGATGCCGTAAATGATCTTCATGTCCCCGATGATGTCCTTCTGCTTGCCCTCCTGCGCGTGGAGCGCCTCGGGGAACGCCTGCGCAACGCCGTGGTCGGTGATGGCCATGGCGCGGTGGCCCCACTTGGCCGCGCGGCACAGCAGCGAGGCGGTCGAGCTCATGCCGTCCATCGCGGACATGTTGGTATGCAGATGCAGCTCGACGCGCTTCATGCCGTCATAGGTATCCTTGCGCTCCGGCTTTTTCGCCTTGACGATGCCGGTCGGCTCGAGCACCATCTCGCGCGCGTAGGTGTCGAACACCATTTTGCCCTGCACAGTGCAGTACAGACCCTTTTTGATGAGCGAGGCCGTATCGCCGGCCTTGTCGGCCGCAAGGAACTTGGAAACGCGCACGGAATTCGTGCGGTCGGTAATGTCGAACGCGATCTTCACGTAGTCCTTGCCGGTCTTTTTGCTGTGGATATCCTTGTGCTCGGTGAAGAACACCTCGCCCTGAATAGTAACCATGTCGTAGGCCGAGATGGCCTCGTTGACCGAGACGATGGGGTCCTGAATGAGCTTGCCGAACACGAGATCGTCTTCGCGGACCTTCTCGGTCTTGGGGCGCTGGTATGCCGGGCCCTCCGAACGGGTCTGACGGGCAGGCTTTTTCGCCTTGGGCTCGCTGTGCGTTTCGTTCGCCGCTTTTTCCACAGCCTTGTGCAAAAGTTCGGCACGCTCCTGCTCATTTTCCTGCACGGGCTCGGCGTCCGTCTGCTCGAGCGGCACGGCGTGGACCGGGCAGTTCCGTCCGGTCTCGCGGCGGATGCGCGCTTCGAGATGGCGCAGCGCGGTCTCGAAGTGCTTTTCGCAGATGGTGTCCATCGGGATGTGCAGTGAGCCGTCCGCGTACTCCCAGTTGTCCGAGTGGAGCAGGCCGCGCGCCGACGGCATCCGCGATGCCATATCGTCATACAGCGAGCGGATATACTCATTCGGCAGCTCACCCGGCAGCTCGTAGCGCGGCTCGATGCACACGCGGTCGAGACCGTAGGCGCTCGCGAGCTGCTTTTCGGCCTTCGCGAGTACGTCGCGCTTTACGACCTCATGCAGGCCGAGCTCGACGACCATGACCGAGCGGTTGTCTCCAAAAGCGAGAGAGCGCACCTCGCCCGAGGCAAGATGCTGCTCCTCTCCGACACATTTGCAGTTGTTAAAAACATCTATCAGCTTGGCAGCCACTGATTATTCTCCTTCGAAATGTGCGATTTCATCCATAAGCTCGTCCACAAGCCGCTCCTGCGGTACCTTGCGGAGAATTTCGCCGCGGCAGAAGATCAGGCCCTCGTCGTCGCCGCCTGCAATGCCGAGGTCGGCTTCGCGCGCCTCGCCCGGACCGTTGACGACGCAGCCCATGACCGCGATCTTCATCTTTTTGCCGTGGATCTCGGCGCAGCGGCGCTCGACCTCCTTCGCGATGCCGATCAGGTCGATGCGCGTGCGGCCGCAGGTCGGGCAGGAAACGACGTTGATGCCCTCCTCCGCGCGGCCGACGGCGCGCAGGATCGCCTTTGCGGCGTAGACCTCCTTGACCGGGTCGTCGGTCAGCGACACGCGGATGGTGTCGCCCACGCCGAGCGCGAGCAGGCCGCCGATGCCGGCCGCCGACTTGATCGTGCCCATGTACTCCGTGCCGGCCTCGGTCACGCCGAGGTGCAGCGGATAGTTCGTCCGCTCGCTCGCGAGCAGATACGCCTGCATGGTGTTCGGCACGGACGAGGACTTGATTGAGATGCAGATGTCGTCAAAATCGCAGTCGTTGAGCAGCTTTACGTGATACAGCGCGCTCTCGACCATGGCTTCCGGGGTCGGGCCGCCGAACTTCTCGAGGATATGCTTCTCGACCGAACCGGAGTTGACGCCGATGCGGATGGGGAGATGGCGTTCCTTGGCGGCCTTCACGACCGCCTGCACGCGGTCCGCGCCGCCGATGTTGCCGGGGTTAAGGCGGATCTTGTCCACGCCTGCCTCGATGGCGGCGAGCGCCAGACGGTAGTCGAAATGGATGTCCGCCACGACCGGAATGGGCGAGCCGGCGCAGATGTCGCGCAGCGCCTCCGCCGCGAGCTTGTCCGGCACCGCGCATCTTACGATGTCGCAGCCTGCGTCCGCGAGCGCGCGGATCTGGGTGAGCGTCGCCTTTGCGTCGCGCGTGTCCGTGTTCGTCATGGACTGGATGGCGATGGGCGCGCCGCCGCCGACCGGCACGCCGCCGATATTGATCTGTTTTGTCAGTTTCATATCTATCCCTCTTTTGAAGCGAACAGGGGGCGCAGAACGGTTTTCCTGCACCCCTGTGTGTTTTTCTTTCCTTCTTACTGCATCATCTTGCCTGTCAGCAGGCGCAGGATGTCGTGTCCCGTGACGTAGACCATGAGCATGAGCAGCAGCATGAGACCGGCCGCGTGCACAAGACCCTCGTACTTCGGCGGCACGGGCTTGCGCCGGATGCCCTCAACGAACAGGAACACCAGCCGGCCGCCGTCGAGCGCCGGCAGCGGCAGCAGGTTCATCACGCCGAGGTTGATGGAGATGAACGCCACGAGCTGCAAAAACGCCCGGATGTTCACCCGTGCGGTCACGGCCATGGTGGAGGCCACGCCGACCGGTCCGGACAGGTCGTTTACGCCGACCCGGCCGCCTATCAGCTGACCGAGGCTGACCCACACGAGACGCGCGTCGTCGAGCGCGGTCAGCGCCGCGTACTGCACGCGCGAAACAATGGTATCCGGCGTTGTTCCGAAGGTGATGCCGATGCGCTTTCCGCCCTCGCCGTCGTCAATGCGCGCCTCAAACGAGACCGACGGCAGTTCGACCGTCTCGCCGCCGCGGCGCACCCTGACGCTGTGCGTCGTCGAGCTGCTCATGCCGAACGCGACGTTCAGGTCATTGCGCAGGAGCAGGCGGAAGCCGTCGATGCTGACGAGCTGGTCGCCCTCCTGAAGACCGCCCTCGAGCACCGCGCTTCCCTCGCTGATGTCCGCGATGGTCGTGGTGATAAAGCCGGCGTCGCTCGGCGCCTGCACCGCGAACAGCAAAATGACAAAGCCGATGAGGAAGTTCATCAGCGCGCCTGCCGCGACGATGAGGATGCGGCGGCGGAGCCGCGCCTTTCCGAAGGCGTGCTCGCTCTCGCTTTCGCCGTCCTCGCCCTCCATGACGCACGCGCCGCCGAACGGCAGCAGCTTCAGGCAGTACATCGTGCCGTGGTATTCATGCTTGAGGATGGTCGGGCCCATGCCGATCCAGAATTCGTTGACCTGCACGCCGCCGCGCTTGGCGGTGATGAAATGGCCGAATTCATGCACGATGACCAGCACGCCGAAGGCCAGAATGGCCAGAATGATTGAAAGTACCTGCAAAGCTGTCTCCTTTCCGGGTCAGCCGCCTCAGCGCAGGACGAGCTCGCGCGCGGCTCTGTCGGCTGCGAGCACATCGTCGAGCGTGATGTCCTTCTTGTACGGGATGCTGTCGAGTGCGTGAGCAACGCGCTCCGCGATGTCGGTAAAGCCAATCTTTCCGTCGAGGAACAGGCCGACAGCCGCTTCATTCGCGCCGTTGAGCACCGCGCCGCGGTCGCCCTTGAGGGCGGCGGCCTGCTTTGCGAGGTTCAGCGCCGGGAAGGCTTCGTAATCCGGCGCGAAGAACGTGAGCTTCGCGACCTCTGCGAGTGACATGCGCGGCACCTTGCACGGCACGCGCGCCGGCCAGGTCAGCGCGAGCTGAATGGGCAGACGCATATCCGGCAGGCCGAGCTGCGCGATGACCGCGCCGTCCGCGAACTCCACAGCCGAGTGCACGATGCTCTCGCGATGTACGACGATCTCGATGTCCTCAGGCGGCAGGTCATACAGCCACATCGCCTCGATAAGCTCCAGACCCTTGTTCATCATGGTCGCGGAGTCGATGGTAATTTTCGCGCCCATCGACCAGTTCGGGTGCGCGAGCGCCTGTTCGCGCGTCATGCCGCGCATCTCCTCGAACTTTTTACCGAAGAACGGGCCGCCCGACGCGGTGAGCAGGATCTTCGAGATCGGGTTGCCGTTCGCAGCCTGCACGCACTGGAAGATCGCCGAGTGCTCGGAGTCGACCGGCAGGATGCGCACGCCCTTTTTCCGCGCCGCCTCCATGACGATGCCGCCGGCGCACACGAGCGTTTCCTTGTTCGCGAGCGCGATGTCCTTTCCGGCGTCGATGGCGGCGAGCGTCGGCAGCAGGCCGACCATGCCCACGACAGCGGTCACGACGATGTCCGCGCCGCTCTCCGCCGCGCAGGCGATCAGACCGTCCATGCCGGTCAGCACCTCGATGTCCGTGTCCGCGAGCTTTACCTTGAGCTCCTTCGCCGCGTTTTCGTCGAACGCGCACACCATTTTCGGGTGCAGGGCACGCGCCTGCTCCTCGAGTAAGCCTATGCGCCGGTTGGTCGTCAATGCGACGACCTCAGCCTCGATCGAAGGCAGAATATCGACCGTCTGCGTGCCGATCGAACCCGTAGAACCTAAAATCGCTATTTTTTTCATATCTATGCTCCTGAAACTGCGATATGCAGTGATGGTTTATTGCTCAGAATACAATTCTGAAAAGGAATTCCGCGAACGGCGCGACGAAGATCACGCTGTCGAAACGGTCGAGCACGCCGCCGTGACCCGGGAAAATGTGGCCGTAGTCCTTGATGCCGGTCTGGCGCTTGATGATCGAGAACGACAGGTCGCCGATCTCGCCGAGCACCGCGCCCACAGCGCCAAGCACGACCGCCGCCCACAGCGGCAGACCGAGCTTCAGCGTGCTGTTCATGATGAGCGCCGCGATCAGAACGAGTACCGCGCCGCCGATCACGCCGCCGACCGCGCCCTCGACCGTCTTTTTCGGGCTGACGACCGGCGCGAGCTTATGTTTGCCGAAGAACATGCCGGCGAACAGCGCGCAGGTGTCCGCGCCCCACGCCGCGAGCAGCGGCAGCAGGACGATGAACGGGCCGTGATGGTAGTTCATCTGGAAGATGCGCAGCAGGCTGAGCAGCAGGTACGGCACGAGCAGCGCGCCGAAAAAGCCCCACGCCACCTGCGACACCTTCATGCTGTCGTGGAATTTGAGCTCGATGGCGAACGAGCCGACGAGCATGACGAGCACAAGGCCCTGCATCACGTCGGTCAGGTCGAGCGGCAGCACGGTAAAGTGGCCGACCGCCAGACCGAGCGACACGAGCATCGCGAGCAGCAGCTCCAGCCGGTTGTGCACGAGCTTTGTCGAGCCGAGCACCTCATAGGTCGCGATGACGCACAGCGCCGCGATGACCGCCTCCAGTACGATGGGCGGAAATACATACAGCGCGAGCAGCACGAAGATAAAGCCGAACACGCCGAATAACACTCTTGCTTTCATATTCTATCACCCGTTTTGGTTGTCTATGCGGAAAACGGTGTTCCGCGCGTTATACGCCGCCGAAACGGCGGTTTCTGCTGTTGAAATTGTCGATGGCCGCGTCCAGATCACTGGTCTTGAAATCCGGCCACAGCACATCGGTGAAATAATATTCCGAGTACGCCGACTGCCACAGAAGGAAGTTCGACGTACGGATCTCGCCCGAGGGACGGATGATGAGATCAGGATCGGGCATGTGCGCGGTGTAAAGGTGCGCGCCGATCGTGTCCTCCGTGATGTCCTCCGGCTGTATTTCGCCGTTTTTTACCTGCTGCGCGATGGCACGGACGGCGTTCTTGATCTCGTCGCGGCCGCCGTAGTTGATGCACAGCGACGCGGTCGCGGCATCCGGACCGAGCCGGTCGGCGATCTCGTCCACCTCCGCGATCTGCGCGCGGATGTCCTCCGGCAGCACGCTCAGGTCGCCCAGCACGCGCACCGCCACGCCGCGCTCGAACATGGTCTCAGCCGCCTCCTTCAGGTAGGCGCGGAACAGGTTCATCAGCGCGTCGACCTCGTCCTGCGGACGCTTCCAGTTTTCGGTAGAGAACGCATAGACGGTGAAATACTTCACGCCGATGTCCTTGCAGTAGGTCGCGATGGTGCGGAAGGTCTCCGCGCCGACCTTATGGCCGGCCTTGCGCGGCAGACCGCGCTTTTTCGCCCAGCGGCCGTTGCCGTCCATGATGACCGCAATGTGCTGCGGCACCGGACGGTTTTCCGGCACATCTTCTTTCTTTTTTCGTGTAAACAGTCCCAACCTGTTTCCTCCCCGTTTCATCCCTGCATTTCATGCAAAAGGGCGACGAATACCGCCGCCCCCAATAAACGCTTCGCTCTTCGTCCGAAAAACACGTTTTCGGACGAGTGGGACGTACCGGGCTTTCAGCCCGGATACGTCCTGTGAGCATATCTGCGCGTCGCTTCGCGGCACACAGCTATGCTCCCCTGTGTAAAAAGCGAGATACATGCTCTCGCTTTTTACGGATTTTCTGCGAAAATCCTTTTTTATGCCGCTGCTTGCAGCGGACTTCCCCCTTGATTAAACCTCGGCGAGCTCCTTAGACTTCTTCGCGACCATTGCGTCAACTTCCTTGACGTACTTGTCGGTCAGCTTCTGCATCTTGTCTTCGCCCTCGTGCAGCTCGTCCTCGGTGATCTCGCTCTTCTTCTGCGCAGCCTTGAACTTGTCCATCGCGTCGCGGCGGATGTTGCGCAGCGCAACCTTTGCCTCCTCGCCAGTCTTGGACGCGCCCTTGATGAGCTCCTTGCGGCGCTCCTCGGTCAGCGGCGGAAAGGACAGGCGGATCTGCTTGCCGTCGTTCTGCGGATTGATGCCCAGATCGGAGACCTGAATAGCCTTCTCGATCGCCTTGAGCACCGAGCCGTCCCACGGCTGAACTGCCAGCGTGCGCGGATCAGGGGTCGAGATCGCAGCGACCTGATTGAGCGGAGTCGGTGCGCCGTAGTACTCTACGGTGATCTTGTCGAGCACTGCCGGGTTTGCGCGGCCTGCGCGGACCGCTGCGAGCTCCTTCGCGAGTACGTCGAGCGTCTTCTGCATTTTTGCCTCGTGGGCCTTGAGCTGTTCTTTCATTTATTTTGCCTCCTCTACGAGCGTGCCGATCTTCTCGCCGTTTACGGCACGGTGAATATTTTCGGGGTCAGAAAGCGCGAATACAAGGATCGGGATATGGTTGTCCATCGACAGCGAGGTAGCGGTCGAGTCCATAACGCCGAGGCCCTGATTAAGGACGTCCATGTAGGACAGCTGGTCGTACTTCTTCGCGTCCGGATTGATGGCCGGGTCGGAGTCGTAAACGCCGTCTACGTTCTTCGCCAGCAGGATCACGTCCGCGCCGATCTCAGCCGCGCGCAGGACTGCTGCGGTGTCGGTCGAGAAGAACGGGCAGCCGGTGCCGCAGCCGAAGATGACGACACGGCCCTTTTCCAGATGACGGGTCGCGCGAGAGCGGATGTACGGCTCTGCGATCTTGTTCATCTCGATGGCGGTCTGTACGCGAACATCCACGCCGCGCTGCTCCAGTGCATCCTGAAGGGCAAGGGCGTTGATGGTGGTCGCGAGCATACCCATATGGTCTGCGCGCGTGCGCTCCATCTTGCCGCCGCCGTCCTTGACGCCGCGCCAGAAGTTGCCGCCGCCGACAACGATGCCGATCTCGCAGCCCTCCTCGTTGCATTTCTTGATCACGTCGCAGACCGGGCCGATGACATCAAAGTTCAGACCGAAATGCTTGTCGCCCGCAAGGGCCTCGCCGCTGATCTTGATCAGTACGCGCTTGTATTTCTGTGCTTCCATGCTCCACACTCCTCATGCTGTTTTCCTAAATTATAGTTTACTCGAAAAACGTATAAAATGCAAGGGCATTTGCGCAATTACAGCTTTGCCGGAAACAGAACGGAGGAAAGGCCGCAGCCCCTCCCCCGTTTTTTGAAAGTCCTCACACGCAGTCCGCTGCGAGCAGCCAGATGGAATTGTCCGAGAGCGCCGCCGTGTAGACCGTGCACGCGCCTGCGACGCCGTACCGCTCGAGCACATTCGCCGAGAGCGAAACGCCATCCGCGGCGGTGAAATAGTCCGTGCCGGACTTCAGCGTATACGCGCGGCCGTCCTGCACGACCGTGATGCTGCTCACGCTCTTGCCCTGCAGGGGCAGCTCGAAGCGCACCGCCGCCGGAGCCGCGCTGCGGTAAAGTGCGACGAGTGCGTTTACGCCTGCCGGGGTGGTGTCGCTGACCGTCAGGTCGACCGCCTGCACGCTGCCGCCGCTCTGCGTCTCAACGGTCACGGTGTATGTACCGGCCGGGAGCTGCGCGAGCGTTGCGCGGCGCAGGGTCAGCGTGCGCGCCGCCTCGTCGAATTCATACGTCAGCGGCGTCAGGCCGAGAACGACCTTCGTGAGGTCGCTCTTCGCGTTCACGCCCTCGAGCTTGACCGAAATATCCTTGAAGTTCGCGCCGCGGTAATAGCGGTCGAATACGGCCGTCTGCACCGGCTGCGCCGCCGTCTCGCGCGTCGCCGTGACCATGACGGTCGCGGTCCGCTCGTCCGACAGCTGGAACGTCAGCGTATGGCTGCCGGTCGAGAGCGCCTTCAGCGCGTCCGCCTTCACACGGATGCCGCGGCTCGTGGTCTCGTAGTCCGCAGCCGTCAGCTCGCTTCTGTCGAGCAGCAGCTTTGTCACCGTGACATCAGCCGGGAGAGAAAACTCCACGCCGTCCGCGAGCGACTCCTCGTCGCCGAGGTCAAGGATGACGCTTGAGGGCGAGACTGCCGCCGCGCTCGACGCGGTCTTGTTTTCCCCGGCCACCGAGACCGAAACGCCGCTCGCGAGCGTGTAGCCGCCGAGCGTTACGTCCTTCGTAAAGCTGACGCCGCTCACGCGGACATCCGCCTGATACACCGAGCCGTAGCCGGTGATGGTCGCGGCCTTGTTCGCCTGCAAATGATATACCTTTGCCGCCGTCGTCGTCGTGACGGTCGCCGGGGCGTTCACCGTCAGTTTGAGCACATCCGCGTCGAGCGTCAGCGAGACCTTGTTCTCGCCGCTGACCGTCACGTTCTCGAAGCCGTCATAGCCGTCGGTCAGCACCTTTTCGTACAGCACCGCCGCCGTGCGGACTTCGGTCTCCGAAAAACGCGACGCGCCTGTCGCAGTGGTCTGCAGCAGGCACCCCATCGCCGAGGACACGATGATGTGGTCGCTCGTCGTATTTGTCATTGTTACCGTGCCGCCCGAAATGATGATGGTTCCTTCGACCGTCACGTTGCTCAGCGTTACCGCGTCCGTGCCGAGGCCCTCCGTGATGAACAGATCGCCCTCGATCGTCGCGTCGGACAGCGTGCAGCTCTCCGAAATGGTGACATTTGTCGTGTCGCCGCGCAGGTCTGCACCCGTATAGGCCTTTCCGGCTCTCGAAAGCGAGGTGCCGAGGTAATAATAGATGATCTTCGCAACCTCGCCGCGCGTTACCACGCGGTTCGGCTGGAACGTACCGTCGCTGTAGCCGGCAAGGAATCCCTTGTCGACCGCCGCCTTGATATAGCCGGCCGACCAGCTCGAGACCTTCGCCTTGTCCTTGAAGTCGAGGCTCGACGGGGACACATTGCCCGGGTCGGCCTTGTACAGGCGGCCGATGATGGTCGCGGCCTGCTCACGCGTCACGGTGCCGGTCGGGTCCATCTTGTTGTTGCCCACGCCGTTGATGTAGCCGTATTTCTGCGCGATGCACACGGTCTCGTAGTACCACGCGCTCTTCGGCACGTCGGTGTAGCTGATAGAGGTGGTCTCCGTGAAATGGAACGCGCGGTTGATGTAGCGCATGAACTCGGCACGGGTCACCTTTGCGTCCGGCTGGTATTTGCCGGTCGTCGCGGAAGGATTGATGATGTCCTCATCCGCAAGGTAGTCGATATATTTCTTCGCCCAGTGGCCGTCCAGATCGGACGCCGCGAACGCCGCCGGTACGAAACTCAGCACCAGCACGACACTCAGCAGGGCGGCAAGCAGTCTTTTTCTCATCACAAACACCTCTTTTGAAAATCCGCAGACCATGCGCGGAACGGGTATGTTCTGTTGCAATCATTATACCATAGCGGCTGACTGCTTGGCAACAGGCGGTTTTTTACACATTTCAAATAAAATTACATGTTTCGAACAAAATCCAGAAATATTCTGCCCTTTCGGCTGGTTCCGCCGAAGCTCTCGACCTTCGCGCGGCCCAGTCCGCGCACGGTGATGCGGTCGCCCTCGGCGATCTGCCGCTCCGGCTTGAGGCAGGGCGTGTTGTTGACGAACACGAGGCCCTTCTCGATGCGCGCCTGCGCGTCCTTGCGCGGCAGGTTGAAGATGAGGGAGGCGATGCTGTCGAGACGGGGCGAGGCGACCGAGCCGGTGCCGCGCTTCTCCTCGGTAACGGCCTGCCGGAGGTCGGAAAGCTCCTCGCGCGTCAGCGAAATGTTCTTGCGGCCTGCCTTGCCGAAATTCATCAAAATAAACTCCGCCACATCCTCCAGTACGATGATGTCCGCGCCCTCGTCGTGCACGAGGATGTCGCCCACAACGCTGCGGTCGATCTGAAGGCCCATCAGCGCGCCGAGATAGTCGCGATGGGTCAACTTGTCGCTGCGGCTCTTGTGCGCGCGCAGCAGCGCGAGCGGCGCGGACAGCTTCGCGCTCTCCTCGTCCATGTAATCCGGGTAAAACAGGTAAATGCCGCGCTCGGCCTCCTCGTAGCCGCCCCAGAACAGCGCGTGGCCGGTCGCCCCGGCCTGATGCACCGCCTCGGTACAGAGCGCCCGCTCGCTCATGCTGAGAAAACGGGTGTTGGTCGCGTAGCCGCGCGTTTCGCAGGTCTGCTCCTTGTCGAGCAGGCTCGCCAGCAGTATCTTTTCCTCGCCGCTGTGCGCGAGCGCGGTCAGTATTTCGTGTTTGGTCTTCAAAACGGTATTCTCCTCCGAATTTTGCTGCGGTTTATCGTCTTACTGTATTGTACTATTTTCGTTTTTCGTTTACAATAGATGAGACAGAAAATCCGCTTTGGAAAGGATGAACATGCTCATGGCAGTGAAGGACAAGGTGCTCGCGGCGCTCGAGCAGGCGCGCGGCGAAAGGCTTTCGGGCGGCAGGCTCGCGGAAACGCTCGGCGTGTCGCGCGCGGCGGTGCACAAGGCGATCAGTACGCTGCGCACGGACGGTCTCGCCATCGATGGCGTGCCCGGCGAAGGCTACCGCCTCGCCTGCGACGACGACAGCCTGACCGCCGCAGGCATCGAGGCGCTGCTCCGGACCCGGTACGTCGGCCGGGAACTCGTCGTCGTGCCCTCCATCACCTCGACCAACACGGTCATGAAGGAGCAGTATCTCGACCGGCCGCACGGCTTTGTGCTCGCGGCGGAGGAGCAGACCGGCGGCCGCGGCCGTCTCGGGCGCACGTTCGTCTCCCCGTCTGGCACCGGCGTGTACTTCACCATCCTGCTCCACCCCATGCTGCCGCTGACGCACATCCAGTACGCCACGCTCGCGGCGGCGGTCGCGGTCACGCAGGCCATTTCCGACACCGCAGGCTTCACGCCCGAGATCAAATGGGTCAACGATGTGCTCATGCATGGCAGAAAGCTAAACGGCACGCTGACCGAAGCGGTCATCGAGGGCGAGAGCGGCACCGTTTCCTCGCTCATCGTCGGCATCGGCATCAATCTGCGCCCCAATCCGGCGTGGCCGGACGAGGTGCGGCGCGTCGCCGGGGCCATCTCGGATTTCGGACCTGTGCCGCGCAGAGCCGCCCTCATCGCTTCGGTGCTGACGCATTTTGAGCAGGCGTACTCGCTCGTCGAGCAGGGACGCGAAAGCGAGCTCGTCGAGCTGTACCGCGAGCGGCTGTGCTGCATCGGCCGGAAGATCACGGTCGTCTCGCCGCTCGAAAAATACGAGGCCGAGTGCATCGGTCTGGACGGCGAGGGCCATCTGCTCATCCGTACCGCCGACGGCGCCGAGACCGCGCTCTCGACCGGCGAGATCAGTATCCGTTTATAAAAATCATCACAGCAAGGAGATTTCCGATATGTTTCAAACCGCAGCAGGCGTTACCGTGCCTTATCCCGAAAAGCTGAGCGAGCAGTACATGCGCGACGGCAATACCATCACCGCAAACCTGAGCTTTGAAAAGCTCGCCGACTTCATCCATTCGTTCTACGCCGAGCTCGACGAGCCGCTGTTCCTCGCCGTCCATCCCGACGCCGAGGCCGACGAGGTCTGGTATCTGGACGGCATGACGAAAAAGCAGCTGACCATGATCCTCGACGGCTACGGCGAGCTGCTGTGTCAGGACGGCCTGTCCGCGTTCGCCATCGGCTCTCTCACGACCGAGGAGGAGCTTTTCGTGCAGAAGTACAAGGTGCTCTCGATCTACAGCGAGACCGTCGAGCGCTTCGAGCCCCTGCTCCAGAAATTCGATGTGTTCAAGACCCCGAACCTCGTCACCGCGTGGGACACCTTCTCCGAAGCGCATCCCGGCTCCGCCGAGCGCCTTGAGGTCGCCGGTCAGACCATCCCCGACATGATCCGCGAGCTGTGCAAGATCGGCATGTACAAAGGGTGACTTGCCGCGGAACTACAGTTCCGCCGGCAGGTGTGTTCTGACTTCGCAGAACACGGACGTCCGAAAGTTCCCATGCGGAAACTTTCTCCCTCTTAGAGTATAAAAACCGAGGTACACGCCCCCGGTTTTTATGAATTTGCTGCGCAAATTCTATTTTATGCGCGCTGCCGCGCGGCTGCTGCTATTGTCTAAAATAATACTTTTCGATAGAAAAACCGGGACCGACTCTCTTTTTAGAGAAACCGGTCCCGGTTTTGTTATATTCTTTTTCGGGGAGAAGCTTAGATCTCCTGAATGATGGGCAGCACCATCGGGCTGCGCTTGGTCTTTTTGAACAGGTAGTCGCTGACGTCGCCCTTGATGGCGGTCTTGAGGCTGTTCCAGTCGCGCAGGTTTTCGACCGAGCAGCGGTCGAGCGCCATCTGCGAAATGGTGCGCAGCTCTTCCATGAGCGCCTCGGCCTCCTTGACGTAGACGAAGCCGCGGGAAACGATGTCCGGACCTGCGATAACGACGCCGGTCGTTGCGTCCACCGTGACGACAACGATCAGCAGGCCGTCCTCAGACAGATGCTTGCGGTCGCGCAGAACGGCGGTGCCGACATCGCCGATGCCCAGACCGTCGACCAGCAGGCGGCCGGACGGTACCGGATTGCCCAGACGGGCGGAATTCTCGCTGATCTCGACCGGGCGGCCGATCTCGGTGATGAGGATGTTCTTCGGGTTGACGCCCATCTCGCGCGCCAGACCGGCATGCTGCACGAGCATGCGGTACTCGCCGTGCACCGGAATGAAGTACTTCGGCTTGCACAGGCCGAGCATGAGCTTGAGGTCCTCCTGGCAGGCGTGGCCGGAAACATGGATGGCTGCGGAGCGGTCGTAAATGACCTCTGCGCCCTGCTTGTACAGCTCGTTGACCATGTTGTTGATGGACTTCTCGTTGCCCGGGATGGCGGACGCCGCGATGAGGATGCGGTCGCCGGCATTGACCTCCACCTGCTTGTGGCTGCCGTATGCCATGCGGTACAGCGCGGACATGGTCTCGCCCTGCGAACCGGTCGATACGATGATCAGCTGGCTGCGCGCGTAGCGCTTGATCTCAGAAATATCGATCATGACCTTGCCGGTGTCCTTGAGGTAGCCGAGCTCGGTGGCAACGCGCGAGATCTTCTCCATGCTTCGGCCGCAGACCGCGACCTTTCGGCCTGCACGGGCCGCGATGTCGAGGATCTGCTGGAGACGGGACACGTTGGACGCGAACGTCGCGATGATGATGCGCTGGTCGCTCTCGAGGATGAACTTCTCAAGGGACTTGCCGACGATCTTCTCGCTCGGGGTATAGCCCGGACGCTCGACGTTGGTCGAGTCGCTCATCAGCGCGAGCAGTCCCTTCTTGCCCAGCTCGCCGATGCGCACGAGGTCGATCATCTCGCCGGAGACCGGCGTCAGGTCGATCTTGAAGTCGCCCGTGTGCAGGATGGTGCCGAGCGGCGTGGTGATGGCGAGCGCTACCGAGTCCGCGATCGAATGGTTGGTGTGGATGAACTCGATCTTGAAGCAGCCGAGCTTGATCGTGTCACCGGCGCGGACGTGGTTGAGCTTGACCTTCTGGGGCATCTTATGCTCGGAGAGCTTGGTCTCGATGATGCCGCAGGTCAGACGGGTCGCATAGATCGGCGCGTTGCACTCGCGCAGTACATACGGGATGGCGCCGATGTGGTCCTCATGGCCGTGGGTGATGACGTAGCCGCGCAGCTTGTTGATGTTGCGCTTGAGGTAGGTCGTGTCCGGGATGACGAGGTCTACGCCGAGCATGTCGTCGTCCGGGAATGCTACGCCGCAGTCGATGACGACGATGTCGCCGCCGTACTCGATCACGGTCATGTTCTTGCCGATCTCGTTGAGACCGCCGAGCGGTATGATCTTCAGTTTTTCTTTCATAACGGTTTTATCACTTTCCTTTATCAGTCGAAATTTGTTCTCTATTTACGCGGTATAAAGCGCCGCAAAGACAGATCTGACGTTCATCTGCCTTTTTTCAACATAATGAGATAAAATATGGTGCAGGCCTGCGGACTCATCATCCGTCCCCACGAAAACCTGCAAACACTTATTATCAGCATACCACAACCATTTGCTTCTGTAAAGCTTTTTTTACCTGTCGGCGAAACTGCGGCGCGCCCTTTTCTCTTTACCGTCAGCAGACGGCAGACCTTCCGCCGATGCAGCGGCGCAGCCGGTGGAGGCGACTTTACGCCCTCGGAGGGCGTGGACAATGGCCGCCTTCGGCGGCCGGGGGATGCCGGGTCCCCGGCAGGGGGATTGTCGGTGCCCACCGACAGGGGCAAAAGGGGACAGGACACCGTATGGTTTCCTGTCCCCTCTTGACTCCCCTTACCTTCCTTTGGACGCGACGCCCTTCGGTTGCGCGTCTAAATGCGAGGGGCCTCCAGATGTGTTTGGTGCACTAAGGGTTATCGCTTGATCGAAGCAGAGCCGGTACCAAAGTAACCTCAGGGCCTAACAGCGTCCCATAAGCGAACCGACGCACGGAACCGAGCCTCCGTAACCCCCGTTTAGCCGCGCAACCGAAGGGCGTCGCGGCTTAAAGGAAAGTTTGGGGAGTTAAGAGGGGAAAGAAAACCTTGGTTGCCTTTCCCCTCTTGCCCCCGGCCGGGGGCACGGCCTTTCCCGGCCGCCGAAGGCGGCCAAATGTGCACGCTCACATCGAGCGTAAATCTCGCCTCCAGCGGCGAACCGCTGTATCGGCGGAAGATTTCGCGTCTGCTTTCGGTAAAGCAGAAAAAGCGCTCATCGCCTGCGGCGGCAAGCCGTCGGAACGGCGGAAGGTCAACCGTCAGCTGACGGTAAAAAAAAGGCTCTCACACATCCTGCGGAATATGTGAGAGCCTTTGGCTTTATAAGCTTACGCCTGCGTGGAGCGCGGAACAGCGAGGCTGACCGGCTTCCAGATGAGAATAGAGATCGAGTAGTCGAGCATGGAATGAATGACCGTGCCGAGGCCGACGAGCAGGACAACGCTCGTTACAAAGCCGTTTGCCAGCTGCTCCGGGGTGAACAGCGCACCGGACATGAAGAACGGCGTAACGACGATCATTTCCGCCGCCGCGTGCATGAGCGCGATCACAAAATTGAACACGGTGCTTGCGACCGGACGGTCGATGGTATCCGGGTGCTTCTTGAGATAGAGCGCACCGATAGCGGCAAAGACGATATGCGATGCGGCACGCAGCGCGATGATGGCCGGAGTGGTCAGGAAAAAGCCGAGTGTCGTGCCGATGCAGACCGCAACGGCGACCGCCGGAGAGATAAACATGCCGAGGAATACGGCAACGTGGCTTGCGAGCGTGAACGACATCGGGCCGAGCACGATACGGGGCATGAACATCGGAACAACAATGCCTACCGCGCACAGCACACCGGCGAGCACCATGTGGTACAGGCGACTGCTTTTCATCATTGGAATAACTCCCTTTCAGATTCTGTATTTTTTCTGCTGGGTATGAGTATACCGTAAAACCTTGCACCTGTCAAGACACCTGTTAACAAACTATGAATATTTTTCTGAACGGCAGAATTTACGGTTTTGTCATGACTTTCCGCCCTGTCCGTGGTATATTGATAACAGCAAATGTGAAAGGAAAGAATGCTGTGATTTCCATTGATCGTTTTGAAGAGATACTGGGCGAGCTGGCCGAGGAGCTGCCTGCCGAATTCTATACCGGTCTGAACGGCGGCATCCTCATCGAGGACCGTCATCCCCTCCACCCGGCTGACCAGAACGGCGACCTGTACATCATGGGCGAGTACCGCAACGACCCGTCCACCGGCCGCTGCATCGTGCTCTACTACGGCTCGTTCCGCCGCGTGTTCCGCCATCTGAGCGAGGACGAGCTCCGCGTCGAGATGCGCAAGGTACTCCGCCACGAGTTCCGCCACCATGTTGAGGGCCGCGCCGGTGTGCGCGATCTGGAGGAGTGGGACGCGGACCAGATCCGCGCCTACCGCGCCCGGAAGGACGCCGAATAAACCGAAAAGCACTGCCGCACAGGTTCAGGCCCTGCGGCAGTGCTTTTGTCTGTTCAGTTTTCTTCGAGGAGAAATCCCTTTTCACGAAGTCCGTCGATGACGCGGTCGAGCGTCTTTTCGTCTGGCGCGCGCACGGTATGCAGATGGATGCCGCCCGTGAGGTCGCACAGCGGCCGCGTGGTCGAGTGGTTGAGCTTGTTGCAGAATACGTCCACGTCGTAGCGCGAGAAGATATGCAGCGGCGCCGTGATCTGGCCGTAGATCGAATGCTCGACCGTCACGTCGATCGCCGCGCCGCCCAGATCGACGATCGTATACAGCTCCTCGCGCAGCCGGTCGTCCCCGTGATGGGCGACGATGCGGCGTTCCGCGTGCGCCGGAAGAGAAGCGGAGTTTTCGAGGATATAGCCGCGCGGTGTCGCCATGACCGCCACGCCGCCTGCGCGCAGCAGCGCGACATCGCCGACGATGATCTGGCGGCTGACACCGCAGCGAGACGCGAGCGCCGTCGCGGACATCGGTCCGTTCGCCGCTGCGAGTAATTCTGTGATCTTTGTGCGCCGTTCGGCAGCATTCATGGTCTGTCACCATCCTTGTCCTCTTATGATAGCAAACTTGCGCCGCCGTTGCAAGCGAAAATCCGGACAAACGAAAAGAGACCGCAAAAATGCGGTCTCTTCGATTTTTCTCTTAGCCGAGAAGGTACACGTTCGCGTACTGGACGCCCAGCTCTTCGGCACGCTCGTGCGTGGAGACGAAGATGTCGATCTTGTTGTTCTTGATCGCGCTGCCGGTGTCCTCCGCGATGAAGGTGCCGTAGCCCTCGATATAAACGCGGCTGCCGAGCGGAATGATGGACGAGTCAACGGCGATCGTGCGTCCCTCGGACGGGGTCGCGCCGGAGGCCGTCTTGCTCACGCCAAGTGCGCCGTTGCAGATCTCGCACGGGCAGTAGAACGTCAGCTTGTAGCTGCCGAGCGCCGTCGCGTTCGCCTTGATCGCGTCGGTCGCGAGATAGTCGGTCGAGTAGCTGACCGAGCGTGCTGCGACCGGTGCGGTGATCAGTGTCGCCAGCGCCTTCGCTTCTTCCTCGGCCTTCTTTTTTGCCTCAGCGTCTGCCTTGGCCTGTGCCGCTGCCTTGGCATCGGCCTCAGCCTTTGCCGCCGCGGCTGCCTTGGCCTGCGCCTCCGCATCCGCCTTTGCACGGGAATATGCCTTTGCCGCGGTCGTTACCTCATCCGATGTGAGCACCGTTCCGACCGAAGCATTCAGACTGGAAGAGAGTACCGCAACCGGCTGCTCCAGTGCCGCAGCGTTCGCCGTAGCTACCGCGCTGACGGTCATGACCGCCGCGAGCTGCCTGGCTGCAAGCTTTCGCAAAGAAATAGACATTTGTGTTACGCTCCTGATTTCTGGTGAAAACGTGCCGGACCGCCGAGGATCCGGTGGCGGCGAAGCGCCGCTTTGTTTTCGGGTTTGTTACCGTTTTGTCGGGGTTCTGTTTCCGAACTGTAACTTACTATACTTCACGTTTCCCCATTTGTCAAACACTTTGACTGAATTTTGTGGATTGCGCACAAAGCTTATTCTGCACTTTCGTGAAATCTGTATGCATTCGTTCATAAAAAACTGTAATTCCCTGTCGAACGGGTATTTTGCACATTCTGCCTGATTTTCCGAACAAAAACAGATTTTCACAGGTTATCCACAGGTTGTGTATTGCTTACTTTGCTGCGCTTTTCCACCCGTTTTCAATGCGCCGAACCGAGCTCTTCACCTGCCGGCGGAACTGTAGTTCCGCGGCAAGTAACGCCGAGAGCCGCACCTCTCGGTGCGGCTCTCCGGTCTCTCTCTTTTTCCCTTTACGTGGTTGGCGTTTTTATTTCTTCAAACGATTGATATACTCCAGAATGATGTCGGTCGAGTACTCGACGCCCAGACGGCCGGCGTTGATGCACAGGTCGTAATGGTCGCACTTGCCCCATACCTTGCCGGTATAGTAGTTGTAGTAGGTAGAACGCTGCTTATCCATCTTTTCGAGCGCCGCCTGCGGAGTCTTGCCCTCGATCTCATAGTCACCGCACGTCTGGATGCGTTTTACGCGATCCTCGATCGAGCCGTGAATGAAGAAGTCGAACTTGTTCGGGAAGTCACGCAGCACATGGTCTGCGCAGCGGCCGACGATAACGCAGGAGGACTCCTCCGCCATCTCGCGGATGACGTTGGACTGCGCAAGGTAGAGCTGATCGGTCAGGCTCATGCCATTGAGACCGACAGAACCGAACATCGTCAGCGAGTAAAGGAAGCTGTTGGTCGCGCGCTTGTCGAGCTGCTCGAACAGCTTTTCATCAAAACCAGTCTTCTTCGCCGCGCGCGTGATGAGCTCGCGGTCATAGAAGGGAATACCCAGACGGAGCGCGAGTTTCTGGCCGATTTCACGACCGCCGGTACCGTACTCACGGCCGATAGTAATGATTAAGTTGTTATTCATAACGCACCCTCCTTACCGGATGAATTATACATGTTGCATAATTCTTTGTACTGTTACAATACACCATTTCGGCATAATTGTCAATAGCCTTTGCAAAAAATTTTCATCCTGCGAAATACCGGCAGGGCGCGCCGCTGACGGAGGTGCGTTAATTTTCTGTGAACATTGTGTCTTTCTCATCGACACGCTGTTGACTTCAAAACACGA
This sequence comes from Coprococcus eutactus, assembly GCA_963645185.1. Lineage (GTDB taxonomy): Bacteria > Bacillota > Clostridia > Oscillospirales > Butyricicoccaceae > Agathobaculum. Next base: position 35,309 of record CAVIRF010000003.1, read on the forward strand.
TGCTGATAAAATGAATGCATCAAAATCGGCAGGAGGCCGCGCCATGCCTAAAGAGACCGTCAACCGTCGTGTGCAGTTCACCAAAAACGCGCTGCGCGATGCCATGATCGAGCTGATCTGCGAAAAGCCGCTCACCGCGATCACCGTCAAGGATGTCTGCGCGCGTGCGGACATCAACCGCAGCACGTTCTACTTACATTATAAAGATGTCGATTCGCTGCTCATTGCGGTCGAGGACTACGCGCTCGAGTACATTCATTCGCGTTTCTCCACCCCGGATCATGCGTTCGAGGAACTCGTCGGCTTTCTTACCTATATGAAGAACACGCCACGCCTGCGCAATCTGTTTTTCGTGCTGGCCGGTGAGCGCGGCGACCCCCGTTTTACACGCCGCCTTCAGGAGCTGACCTACCGCACGTTCGAGCGCGGCTGGGACGCGCATATCGCGGATGATACTCTGACAAATGAGAAAACGCTCGTCTACTCCTACACGCTGCCGGGCATCGTCTCGGTTTTCTATGCCTGGCTGAACGATAAAATGCCGGGCATGTCGGCGGAACAGCTGGTCTCCACACTCCAGAAGCTCATCATTCGCGGCGCGTCCGGACTCGGCGACATCCTGTTCCCGTTCGGCGACGGTGAGTCTTGACTTTGCGCGCCGTATCTGCTATCATGAACGCAGTCTGATTTTCTACATTATATACATATTATATATATACGCTGCTTTTATCGCCGGATAAGAGCATTTGGCGTCTGCCCTCCATCGTAGGCCTTTGAAGATGGAGCGCGGATGCCTTTTTTGTATGAAGGAGGTTTATTTTTTATGAAAACCGCAGTATCCCCGGGCGAATTCCGCCGCTATGCCGCGCCGGGTATCCTCGGCATGATCGGCATTTCGTGCTACATCCTCGCGGACACGTTTTTCGTCTCGAAGGGCACCGGCTCGCTCGGCATTGCCGCGCTCAACATCGCCATCCCGGCGTACAACCTGATGAACGGTCTCGGGCTGATGGTCGGCGTGGGCGGCGCGACGCACTATTCGCTCTGCCGCGCGCAGGGCGACACGGCCGAGGCCGACCGCACGTTCACGCACACGTTTCTCCTCGGCCTGTGCATCTCGGTGCTGTTCGTGCTCATGGGTACGATCGGCGTCGTTCCCCTGTCGCGGCTGCTCGGCGCGAACGCCGAAACGCTCGACATGACAGTCGTCTATCTGCGGCTGCTGCTGTGCTTCGCACCGTTCTTCGTGACGAACAACGTCATGATCGCCTTCGTCCGCAACGACGGCGACCCCGGCCGCGCGATGGCCGGCATGATCGCCGGCAGTCTGTTCAACATCGTGTTCGACTGGGTGTTCATCTTCCCGTGCGGCCTCGGCATGTTCGGCGCGGCGCTCGCGACCGGCGCTTCCCCGATCATCAGCCTGCTCGTGCTCTCCGGACACCTGCGCAAGCCGACACGCGGCTTCCATCTCCTTCGTGAACGCCTGAAGCCGCGGCTGCTGCCGCGCATCTGCGCGCCCGGCCTGTCCTCGCTCATCTCCGAGATCGCCTCGGGCATCACGCTGCTGCTCATCAACCTCGTGCTGCTGCGCATCGCCGGAAACACGGCTATCGCGGCCTACGGCGTCATCGCGAACCTCGCCCTCGTCGAGTCGGCCATCTTCACCGGCCTGTCCACCGGCGTACAGCCGCTCATCAGCCGCGGCGATGAGAGCGACCGCAGCCGCCTGCTGCGCTGGACCGTCACCACCGCGCTCGCTATCTCGGTGCTGATGTACGTCCTCGTTTTCGCGTTCGCCTCCCCCATCACCGCCGCCTTTAACAGCGAGCATGACGCAGCGCTCGCAGCCTACGCCATCCCCGGCCTGCGCATCTACTTCGCCGGTTTTCTCGTCTCCTGCATCAATATCATCGCGGCCGCGTACTTCAGCGCCGCCGGACAGGCCTCGCGTGGCTTTATCATCTCGCTCGTGCGCAGCATCGTCGCCATTCCGCCCGTGCTGTTCGCGCTGAGCGCCCTGCTCGGCGTCACCGGCGTCTGGCTGACCTTCCCGGCGGTCGAAGCGCTCGCCTGCGTGCTCAGCGTGATTTTTATCCTCCGGAAGCCAAAATAACGCGAAAAAAATTTGCGTCTGCCCGTTTTTTGTGTTATAATACTCACCGTGACTGGTGCTGACGGTCGCGTACCTTCGGGTATGAGGAAAGTCCGGGCTGCACAGGGCAAGGATAACGGATAACGTCCGCCGAGGGTGACCTCAGGAATAGTGCAACAGAGATATACCGCCCCGTTTCGACGGGGTAAGGGTGGAAAGGCGAGGTAAGAGCTCACCGCGCCCCATGGTGACATGGGGGGCCTGTAAACTCTATCCGCAGCAACGCCGACCGGGACCATGGTTTGCCCGACCGTCCCGACTGGCGGCTTGAGATGCACGGCAACGTGCATTCGAGATAGATGACCGTCCACGACAGAACCCGGCTTACGCACCAGTCATATATAGTCTGATAAACCGCCTTTACGGGCGGTTTTTTGCTGTCGAAAAACTGCGTTCTATACTATTATATAATAAGGTATAGCGCGCAGGCCCTGTTACCCTTTTGGCACTTGCAAAATCCGCGGAAATCCTGTATACTGATAGACGAAAAAGGCGGTGTTACGCATTTATGACAGCATTAGAACAATACCTTGGCGGTCTTTCGGATAAGCGCGTCGGCGTCATCGGCGCTGGCGTAAGCAATATGCCGCTCATCCGCATGCTGCGCGCCTCCGGCGTGCGCGTGACCGTACATGACAAAAAGGAACCGACCGAGCTCGGCGACGGCTATGCGACCCTCGCGACGCTCGGTGTGGATTTTGTGCTCGGCGAGCACTATCTGGACGCACTCGATGAGGACGTTATCTTCCGTACCCCGGGTGTGCATCCGCGCTTCCTCGAAAAAGCGCAGGCCGGCGGCTCGGAGATCACGAGCGAGATGGAGCTTTTCTTCGCGGTCTGCCCGTGTCCGATCATCGGCATCACCGGCTCGGACGGCAAGACCACGACCACCACGCTCGTCAGCGAGATCCTCAAGCACGCAGGCTATACCGTGCATCTCGGCGGCAATATCGGCACGCCCCTGCTTCCGCGCGTCAGCGAAATGAAGCCGGAGGACCTTGCGGTCGTCGAGCTCTCCTCGTTCCAGCTCATGGGCATGAAGCACTCTCCGCATGTTGCGGCGATCACCAACCTCACGCCTAACCATCTGGACTATCACAAGGACTTTGACGAGTATGTGCAGGCAAAGACGGCCATCTACCGCAACCAGAAGGACGGCGACCGTCTCATCCTCAACCTCGATGACGAGGTAACGCGCACGCTCCACGCCTCGGGCAACCTGTTCTGCACGAGTAAGAATCAGGAGCTCGCAAACGGCGTTTTCCTCAAGGACGACACCATCTATATCGCAGAGGGCGGCGCACGCCGCGAGCTGATGAACCAGAACGACATCCGCATCCCCGGCGCGCACAACGTCTACAACATGATGATGGCGGCGGCGATTGTGCAGGGCTACGCTTCCGACGACGACATCCGTGCGGTGGCTACCACCTTCGGCGGCGTCGAGCACCGCATCGAGTTCGTGCGCGAGAAGGACGGCGTCAAGTACTACAACGACTCCATCGCGTCCAGCCCGACGCGCACCATTGCCGGCCTGAACTCCTTCCACCAGAAGGTCATCCTCATCGCCGGCGGCTACGACAAGCATATCCCCTATGATGTGCTCGGTCAGCCGATCTGCGACCATGTAAAGCTGCTGCTGCTCACCGGCGCAACGGCTCCCAAGATCCGTGACTGCGTGCTTGCCGTCGACGGCGAGCACCCCCCGATCTACGAGGTCGAAAGCCTTGAGGTTGCGGTCTGCGAGGCGGCGGCGCGCGCCGAAGAGGGCGACATCGTTATCATGTCCCCGGCTAGCGCTTCCTTCGACCGCTTCAAGAACTTCATGGAGCGCGGCAAGCTGTTCAAAACGCTCGTAAATAACCTATAAAACACAAAGACGCACCCAAAGGGTGCGTCTTTTGCAATCTATCTATAAAAACCGACTTACCTACTGCGCCAATCGCGCGAAGCGCGCATAAAATAGAACCTGCGAAGCAGGTTCAAAAAAACCGGGAGCATGTATCTCGGTTTTTTTACTTCTGGAGGGAGAAAGTTTCCGCATGGGAACTTTCGGACGACTCGTGTTCTGCGAAGTCAGAACACATCTTGTCGGCAAAACCGCAGGTTTTGCGACAGATAAAAACATCCGAAACGTTTTGCCGTTTCGGATGTCATGCCCTTTTGAGACGTATTTTCATATTTTGAATGGAACTCCCTCTGTATTTTTCCGGGATGAAATATAAAAAATCCACGCGACCTCTGTCTGTTCAGCAGGCCCGTGGTAATCAAAACCGGTAAGCAAGTTTACTTATCGCTTCTCGTCTCACGCTCATCACCGAAGATCAGATCATCGATATCGGGACGGTCGGGCTGCTGGGGAATCATCAGCTTTCTCATTCTGCTTTCACCTCCTTCTTACTATTCTATGTACTATTATAGCACGAATTGCACAGAATACAAGTAAAATTTCTGTTAACATATGCTAATTATAACGAAAAAGGACACACTTCCGTGCGTCCTGAACCGCGCGCCGAAGGCGCGCATAAAATAGGATTTGCTCTGCAAATCCATAAAAAGCCGGGGCGTGTACCTGGCTTTTTATACTCTAAAAGAGAAAAAAGTTTCTCCGGAACTTTTTTCCATCCGTGTTCTGCGAAGTCAGAACACATCTTGTCGGCAAAACCGATGGTTTTGCGACAGGATATAAAAAAGCCCCACCCTGCCGATGCGTCCCAATTAGTAACCTGCACGACTCATGCAGGTGGGTTTTCTGTTTGATACGTCTGCGCTTCCAACTTCCGTGTATACCCGGGAGGCCTGCTGCTCAGTATCAAAACTTTCCGAAATCCCGTACTAAAAATGTGGGTTAAAAAAGGGACTCTGTCGAACAGGGCAGGACCGATTAACCGGCAAGCCGGTTTATCGCGATACTGCCGCGTGCAGATCATGCCGGACGGAGCTTACTCCTCGTCCTCTGCTTCTGCGCGCTCCATGACGATGTTGAACACTGCGTCTGCAATGTCATCGTCTTCTACGCCTTCAAGCAGTTCCTCGCCGTTCTCGTCGGTTACGACCTGCATGATGACGACCTCTGCGTCCTCCTCAACGGACAGCTCCGCCGGAATAAACGCCAGATAGGTTACGCCTTCGTACTCTACCGTATCGATATGCTCAAACTCGACCTCGTTGCCGTCCTCGTCGATGAGCGTTACAAAATCGTTGCCGTATTCCTCACTCATGGATGCGGCACCTCCTGTGTTTCAAATTAAACGGAAATGCGTCCGTTTCCAACGGGGACGCTTTTTCCTTTGTCAATAGCATACCAAACATTGCCCGATTTGTAAAGTCCTTTTATTCATTTCGGCTACTGTTATCCTATGCTCTTCACATATTCAATGATACCACGAAAAAAAAGGAAATAAAGCCTTGACTTTTGCTTTTATATCTGTTATTATATCTCAGGTAACAAGGAAGAAGGCAAAGTCCTCACCCGCAGCTACGCAAACGGGTCAATAATTCACGAAACTGCGGTTTCGCGCGTTATGAGGGACGGCCTGTGTGTCGGTCCTTTTTCTTTATCTAAAAAAACCTGTTAATCGTTTGGAGGTGCTCACCAATCAGCAGCATGGAACATCAGATCAATGAAGAGATCCGCGACAAGGAAGTTCGTCTGATCAGCAACGACGGCGAACAGCTCGGCATCGTACCCATCCAGAAGGCACAGGACATCGCCGTAGAAAAGGGCATGGACCTGGTCAAGATCGCGCCGCAGGCCAAGCCGCCGGTATGCAAGATCATGGATTACGGCAAATTCCGTTTCGAGCAGGCCAAGCGCGAGAAGGAAGCACGTAAAAATCAGCGTGTCGTGGAAATCAAAGAGATTCGCCTGACGCCTAATATCGACATTGGCGACCTGAATACCAAGGTCAAGAACGCCTGCCGTTTCCTGAAGGACGGCGACAAGGTCAAGGTTTCGGTCCGTTTCCGCGGCCGCGAGGTCACACATTCGTCGCTTGGTCAGGACCTGCTCCATCGCTTTGCGGAGCTGTGCTCGGAATGCAGCACGGTGGAAAAGCAGCCCAAGCTCGAAGGCCGCCAGATGCTTATGTTTCTGGCCCCGGCAAAAGACAAGTAAACCCAAAAGCGCGTGAACAGTACTCCGCGCCAATTCAGAGAGGAGCAACCCTAATGCCTAAGATCAAAACGCACAGCGGTGCAAAAAAGAGATTTTCCGTTACCAAGAACGGTAAGTTCAAGCGCGGCCATGTTGGCAAGCGTCACCTGCTCAACGGCCATGGCAAGACCACTAAGCTGAAGCGCCACCTCCGCAAGGAAGGCTTCGCAGATTCTACCAACGTAGCACAGCTGAAGCGTCTGCTGCCGTACAAGTAAGTTAGAAAACAACATCTTTCATATAGGAGGCAAACACAATGGCAAGAGTTAAGGGCGCAATGATGACGCGCAAGAGAAGAAAAAAGATCCTGAAGCGTGCCAAGGGCTACTGGGGTTCTAAGTCCACCCACTTCCGCGTAGCTAACCAGGCTGTAATGAAGAGCCTGAAGTACGCTTACATCGGCCGTAAGCACAAGAAGCGTGACTTCCGCCGCCTGTGGATCACCCGCATCTCCGCAGCTTGCAAGTCCTGCGACATCAACTACAGCCGTTTCATGAACGGTCTGAAGAAGGCTGGCATCGACCTGAACCGCAAGATGCTCGCTGACCTCGCAGTTAACGACATGGCTGCTTTCACTGCACTGGCTGAGAAGGCTAAGGCAGCTCTCTAAGTGACAGCACAATAAAAGCTCTGTATTTTTACAGAGCTTTTTTCTTTTGCCTGCGCATATACTGATACGAGGTGATGCAGCATGTCCGTACTTCCCCGTTTTCCGTCTGAGACGCCGCAGGCGGCCTCCGGCCGTTCTCCCCTGTCCGTTTCCGTCGACCGTTCACAAAGCCGCTGCGGCGGCTCCTCGCCGCAGCACTGTACGCCGCCGGGCGAGCGCACCCTGTTCAGCCTGCTGAGCGCCGTCATGCAGCCGCTCGGAAGCACTCTGTACATCTACGGCGGCGGCTGGAACCTCGACGACACCGACGCAGGACGCGAAGCCGTCACGCCGTTCCCCTCTCCGGCGTGGAAAACCTTTTTCCTCTCGCAGTGCGAGGGCTACGACTACCGCCGCTTCCGCGGCAATGGCTGCAATCCGTGGCACAGCGCCGGTCTGGACTGCTCGGGATACCTCGGCTGGGCGATCTACGCCGCGCTGCACCGCAGGAGCGGCCTTGAAGGCTACGTCTATCCCTCGAGCGAAATGGCAGGCGCGCTCGCCGCGCGCGGTCTCGGAGAGCTCGTCTCGCCGCCTTACCGTTTTCTCCCCGGCGACCTGTTCAGCATGGAGGGACATGTCTGGCTGTGCGTCGGCGCGTGCCGCGACGGAAGCCTTGTCATCGCGCATTCCAGCCCGACGCCGAGCCGCAGAGCGAACGGTCTGGGCGGCGGCGTACAGCTGAGCGCCCTTCCGGCGCGCGACAGCAGGCCGTCCTGCGAAGCGCTTGACCTCGCAAGACGGTATATGTCGCAGTTTCCCGTCTGGAACCGGCGCTACGAGGCTGTAAGCAAGTCCCGTCTGCTCTATACCACCCCGGCGCCGGGCCCGAATGGCGGTCTGTTCCGCTGGACCTCCCTCCGCGACCCCGAGGGGATACGGCGTATGACCGCCGGTCAGGTTCTGCAGAGGCTGTTCGGCTGACCATGCCGTCGGCATGAGCCTTTTTTCTTTCCCCTCAGCAGAGGGTAGACGGTTCCGCCGATACAGCGGTGCGCCGCTGGAGGCGAGATTTACGCTCAAAGTGAGCGTGCACAATGGCCGCCTTCGGCGGCGGAGACGCCGTACCCACGGCGTAGGGCAAAAGGGGACAGGACACCAAGTATGGTTTCCTGTCCCCTCTTGACTCCCCTTACCTTCCTTTGAGCCGCGACGCCCTTCGGTTGCGCGGCTAAACAGGGGGTACGGGGGCTCGGTTCCAGACGTCGTTTCGCTTATGGGTTGCTGTAATGCCCTGAATTTACTTTGCGTAATTTGCCGCGCATAACAGTGCGCGGCCATTCTGTGCAGGGCGTTCACATCGTCTCTTCGAAAAGCTCCGCTTCGATCAAGCCAAAAACCTTCGTGCACCAAACACATCTGTAGGCCCCTCGTTTTTAGACGCGCAACCGAAGGGCGTCGCGTCCGAGGGAAGATGTGGGGGGTGTCAAGAGGGGGATAAGAAACCCGGAGGGTGTCTTGGCCCCCTCTTGTCTCCGCCGCCAGACGGCGGCATCCCCCGTCGGTGGGCACCGACTCTCCGCCGCCGAAGGCGGCCAATGCCCAGCCTGCCCATCGGCAGCAATTATCCCTTCGGATAAAACAAAAGCACCGACTTCAAGTCGATGCTTTTACTTTTGGAGCGGCTGACGAGGCTCGAACTCGCTACCTCCACCTTGGCAAGGTGGCGCTCTACCAGATGAGCTACAGCCGCATATGTGATTTTGAGAAGAAAAGGTGGAGCGGCTGACGAGGCTCGAACTCGCTACCTCCACCTTGGCAAGGTGGCGCTCTACCAGATGAGCTACAGCCGCATATTTACCTTTCTCATTCGATGCTCACCGCATCAGAACGATATTTATTATATCAACCAAACCGCCCGTTGTCAACATTTTTTTGCAGGTTATCCAAAACTTTTTTCGACAGGCCGGGGACAGGCCTTCCCCGCCCCCGTTCTGTTAGTTCTATCAGTATCCGAGCGGTTCGCCCACCAGGACGATCTCGCACTTTTCAAAGCCCTTCGGCGCGCCCATGTGCACCACGAGCGCACGGCAGATGCGTGCCGGGCTCTTACAGTCGTGGCATTTGCCGTCCGCCGCGCAGGGCGTTTTAAGACCGAAGCGCTGCGCGTTCTTCGGCGCGGCAACGTTGCGCGCCCGCTCGATCGCACTCGCGAGGTCAGGGCACAGCTTGTTGATGCCGCACACGAACATGCACTGCTTCGGGCCGTACAGCGTGCCGGCCACGCGGTTGCAGGTGCCGTCGATATTGACGACCTCGCCGGTCTCGCTCAGCGCGTTCGCGCTCGAGAGGTAAATGTCCGGCGTCTGGTAATACTCGCCCTTCGTGACCCAGTGCCAGTGCACCTCCGTGCTGTCCGCGAACGCCTTCGGGAAGCCCATCTCTTTGAAGGTCATCGAGCCGCCGAGCGACACGGTCTTTCCGGCGCACGCAGACGCGACGTAGCGCGTCGCCTCGTTCACCGTCGGGAAATACGAGAACGCGAAGCCGCGCGAGGTGAACGCCTGCATGAGCGCGTCCACGTTGAGCAGGCCTCGCTCGAAGATCGGGATCAGCTCCTCGGGCACTGCGACGAGCGCGGATGCGCCGGTCTCCTCCAGCTCCTCTGGGCTGCGGAAGCCCCACATAACGCCGACAGCCGTCAGACCGGCGTTGCAGGCGGTCTGCATGTCGGTCGAGCTGTCGCCGATGTAGAGCGTGGTCTCCGGCACGCCGCCGAGCTCGTGCATCAGCTCGAGCGTGCTCGTCGGGTCCGGCTTGCGCGGAATGCCCGGACGCTCGCCCAGCGTCAGCTGCACGAGATCGCCGAAATAGTGGCTCACGAGCTCCTTTGCGGCGGCGTCGTACTTGTTCGACATGACGCCGATGGAAATGCCCTGCTCGCGCAGCTTTTTCAGCGTGTCGGCGATGCCGTCATACGGGTGCGTGCGGTTCATCATGCGCTCGTTATACGCCGTGCGGAAATCGGCGAGGCATTCGTCGATCATGGCCTCGGTGCGCTTTTCCTCGGGAATACAGCGCTCCACGAGGCGGCGCACGCCGTTGCCGACGCGCTGCCGCGTCAGCTCCTCGTCCACGGCCGGAAAGCCGCGCGGAACAATGGCGCAGTTTACGCTGTCGCACAGGTCGCCCAGCGTGTTGAGGAGCGTACCGTCCAAATCAAAAATCGCAGTTTTAATCTTCATGGTCTATGCTATCCTTTCTGTCTGTCGAGAAAGCCTGTTTCGAAAGGCATCCGCCGCTGCGCGGCAGCGCACATTCAATAGCGTTTGCAGCGCAAACGCATAAAAACCGGGGACATGCGCCTCGGTTTTTATACTCCCGGAGGGAGAAAGTTTCCGAACGGGAACTTTCGGACGACTCGTGTTCTGCGCAGTCAGAACACAACTTGTCGGCGAAACGAAGTTTCGCGACAGTTCATCCGCGCATATAAGTCTTTGTGATGTCGCCGAGCATCGCGGATACGGTCGGGTTGAGCGCTTCTGCGCGCACGCGCCAGCGCCAGTTCTTTCCGCCGATGGTCGCCGGGGTATTCATGCGCGCGTCCGCGCCGAGCGACAGCAGATCCTGAAGCGTCGTCATGGCGATATGCGCCGGGGATGCCCAGACGCACTTGATCGCGCTCCAGCCCATCGCCTCCGCGTGCGAGGTGCGCAGATAGCGGTAGGCGAACTGCTTCTCCGGCTCGGAGCAGATGTCCATGATCTGCTCGCAGACGGTCTGCGAGTCGTGGGTCGAGGTGTAGACGATGCTGTTCGGCAGGTAATTATGCGGCAGATGCTCGTTGTCGTAGTCCGGGGTGAAGCCGAAGATGAGCACGCGCATGCCCGGGAAGCCGCTCTCGCTGAGCAGCTCGCGCACCTCGTCGGTCTGCACGCCAAGGTCCTCCGCGATGAGCGGAATGGGGCCGAGGGCCTTCTCGATGGTGCGGAACAGCTCCATGCCGGGGCCCTTGCGCCACTTGCCGCCCACGGCGGTCTCCTCGGCCGCGTCGACCTCCCAGTAGGCCGCGAAGCCGCGGAAATGGTCGAGACGGACGACGTCGAACAGCGCCATATTGCTCTTCATGCGCCAGATCCACCACGCATAGCCGGTCTTTTTGTGCGCCGCCCAGTTATAGACCGGGTTGCCCCAGAGCTGACCGGTCGCGGAATAGTAGTCGGGCGGTACACCGGCGACGAGCTTCGGGCTGCGGTCGGGTTTGAGCTTGAACAGCTCGGGGTGCGTCCAGACGTCGGACGAGTCCGCGGAAACGTAGATCGGGATGTCGCCGATGATCTGGATGCCCTTCTCCTTTGCGTGCGCACGCAGCGCGTTCCACTGCTTGAAGAAGATATACTGGAGGAAAATGCGGAAGTCGATCTCGCCGCGCAGCTCCTCGGTCACTCGTGCGAGCGCCTCCGGCTTGCGGTCGCGGACGTCCTTCTCCGGCCACATGTAGACCGGCGCGTGATGGTACTTTTCCTCCTTGAGCGCCATGAACAGCGCGTAATCGGGCAGCCATTCGCTGTTTTCCTCGGTGAAATCCGCGATAGCCGCCTTCATCTCGGGCGTGACGCGCGAATATGCCTTGCGGAACAGCGGCCAGCGCGTATCGGCAAGCTGCTCGAAGTCCGCCACATCGGGCGAAGCGTTGAAGTCGCCGGAGCGCACCTCGTCCGCCGTCAGCAGACCGTACTCCACGAGCAGATCCATGTCGATAAGATACGGGTTGCCTGCCGCCGCAGAGAAGCACTGATACGGCGAGTCGCCGAAGCCGGTATGACCGAGCGGCAGCACCTGCCAGTAGGTCTGGTGTGCGTCCGCGAGGAAGTCGATGAAGTCGCAGGCCGTCTTGCCCATCGTGCCTACGCCGTGCGGCGAGGGCAGCGAGGTCACGTGCGCGAGCACGCCGCTGGAACGTTTGAACATGTTTATCTCCCCTTTGTCTCAGAAGCAATTCCGTGCGCCGCGTTGGTTGCACTGTGCACTGAATTACTATCATTATAGCACAGCTGCACGGGTTTCCCAACAGAAAACTGAATATTACTCGAAAATATACAGTTTTCGAACAAAATCCGCTTTTTATATTGTGTTCTTCCGCTTGTCTGTGCTATAATAAAGTGTTGGATTTACTGAACCAAAATACGCTGTATAAAGGGGAATATATCACGCATGAGAATGCGCAAGAAGAAAAATCTGGATGTCCGCTTCGCGGCCTGCGCGGACGTCATGGTCTTTGAGCCCAAGGAGCTGCGCGGCAAATGGCGCGCGCTGTTCGGCAACGACAATCCGCTCCACCTTGAGATCGGCTGCGGCAAGGGCCGCTTCGCCATCGGCATGGCCGAGCTCCACCCGGACGTGAACTTCATCGCGGTCGAGCGCGAAGAGGGCGCGCTCATCATGGCGGCCGAGCGCTGCGAGGAGCATCCGCTCCCCAACCTGCGCTTTGTCTCCTTCGACGCGGCCGAGCTGCGCGAGGTGTTCGCCCCGGCCGAGGTCGACCGCATCTATCTGAACTTTTCCGACCCGTGGCCGCCCAACCGTCAGCGCAAGCGCCGTCTGACGTGGCGAGCCTACCTCGAGGTCTATGATGAGATCCTGAAGCAGCAGGGCGATCTGTGCTTCAAGACCGACAACCAGCGCTTTTTCGAGTGGAGCCTTCAGGAGATCTGCCAGTTCGGCTGGCTGCTCCAGAACATCTCGCTCGACCTGCACAATTCGGACTTTGAGGGCAACGTCATGACCGAGTACGAGGAGAAGTTCTCCTCGGAGGGTTCGCGCATCTACCGCGTCGAGGCGCGCCGCCGCCTGCCGGAGTTCCTGCGAAAGTAAACGAAAAGAGAGCCTGTGCAACCATTGCGATGCACAGGCTCTCTTTTTCGTCTATAAGGCTGTTTTTATATTGTTGCAGCAACCGCGCGTCAGCGCGCATTAAAAAGCGTTTGCTTCGCAAACGCAAAAAAACCGGGGGCGTGTACCTCGATTTTTTTACTTCTGGAGGGAGAAAGTTTCCGCATGGGAACTTTCGGACGACTCGTGTTCTGCGAAGTCAGAACACACCTTGTCGGCGAAACGTCAGTTTCGCGACAGGCTGGGAAGCAGCTTTTCAAACTGCACGCCGAAGTTCGGGTCAGTCCCCTGCTGCGCGGTGTAGGCGATGGTGTCGCGCACGAACTCGCTGGCTCTCACGCAGGCCTCGCGGAACGTTCCGCCGCTCAGCAGCGTGCCGAGCATGACCGACGCGAACACGTCGCCCGTTCCCGGGTAATAGCAGTCGATGCGCTCATGCAGGCTGATGTTCAGCTCGCCGTTTTCCAGACAGCCCGAGCCGACTCGTCCCGGCTCATAGTCCAGACCGGTCAGCACGACCGACGCGCCGTACTCCTCATAGAGCGCGCGCATCCACTCCTCCGCCTCGCGCTCGGACTGCGGCGCGGACGCCGGATCGCGGCCGAGCAGGATCGCCGCCTCGGTGGTGTTCGGGGTGATGAGGTCCGCGATCGCGCACAGCTCGCGCATCCGCGTGCACATTTCGGGCGTGTAGCTGCTGTACACCTCGCCGTTGTCGCCCATGACCGGGTCGATGAGCGTCAGGCCATTCTCCGCCTTGAGGCGCTCTGCCGCCTCACGCACGCTGTCGATCTGCGAGGCCGAGCCGAGAAAGCCGGCATACACCGCCTCGAACCGCAGACCGAGCCGGTCGTACTGGTCGATGGTCGGGTGCATCTCCTCGGTCAGGTCGCTCTTGACCCAGCCCGGTATCGCCATGTGCGTGGAAAAGACCGCCGTCGGCAGCGGCACGCACTGGTGGCCGAACACCGACAGCACCGATATGATCGGCACGAGCGACGAGCGCCCGAAGCCGGATAGATCATGCAGCGCAAGTATCTTTTTCTGCATTCAAAAAACACATCCATTCTGTCCATGTATCATCCACTATACAGAGTTTTTCGCCCTCTGTCAACACAAAACCGCCGGATGCGACTGCATCCGGCGGTTTTTATGCTCTGTTATATTTCTCAGCTCTCGATGGAGGAGTTGGAGGACGCGATGCCGTGACGGATCGGGCGCCACTCGACCTTGCCGACGAGCGCCGCGACCGAGATCGGAACGTAGGTCAGCATGAAGAACGGGAACGTGAAGGTATAGAGGATCTTCTTGTGTGCCGGGCCTGCGATACGCTTCCATTCGGCCGCCATCGTGACCGCGCCGAACAGGAACAGGCTTGCCGTGATGCCGCGCAGGGTCAGCCAGAAAATGCGGCCCAGAACGCGCATCGCGCGGTATGTAATGAAGGCAGGCTGCGTCAGGCTCGCCACGCAAACGATGATCGACAGCGCGAGCACCGCGATGGTGAACAGGTTGCAGGGCGCGACCGTCATCAGCATGTCGTAGCAGGACATGCCCTCGCGGCCGCCGCGCGTGCAGCCGCGCAGCAGGGAGCCGGTGTACTTCGCGTCGACCTGATAGAAGCCCTTGCTCCAGCGCAGGCGCTGGTCCCAGGACTGCTTGAACTTCTCCGGCTGCTCGTCATAGATGACCGCCTTGCCGCAGTAGCCGATGCGGCGGCCGCGCGTCGCGCAGGCGATGGAGAACTCGATATCCTCGGTCAGCAGGTGGTACGGCCAGCCGGCATCCTCGCGGATAGCCTGCGCCGAGACCAGAAAACCGGTGCCGGAGACCGCGCAGTTCACGCCGAGCTGCGTGCGCGGACGGTTGAGGAAGCGCGACTCGCGCAGGAACCACAGCGCATAGCCTGCGCTGATCCAGTTTGCGCAGAAATTCTGCGAGTTGCGGTAGCTCGTCAGCGCGGTGTACTCGCCGGTGTCGAACATCTTGTTCATCTCGCGGACAAAGTTCTTGTCCACGATGTTGTCCGCGTCGAACACGAAAAAGCCGTCATAGGTCATTTCGCCCTTGTCCGCGAAGATGTGGTGGAACAGGTACTCGAGCGCATAGCCCTTGCCGACCTGCACCTTATTAAAGCGCTCGTAGACATAAGCGCCGGCCTGCCGCGAGATCTGGGCTGTGTTGTCCGTACAGTTATCCGCTATGACGTAAATATCAAGCAGCTCTGACGGGTAGTTCTGCTCTTTTAATGTGCGGATGAGGTTTGCGATGACCGCGGACTCGTTGCGAGCCGCGATGACCGCCGCGTAGCGATGCAGCTTTGCGTTCTCTCTGCCGCCCCTGCCCTTGCCGATGAGGCCGACGAACAGGTAGACGATCTGATACGCATATGCTGCGGTAAAGAAAACAAACAGCACAAGCTGCATACTTTCCAAAAATCGTAACATGGCAAGCCACGTCTCCTTCTCTCTGATTATAAACCGTTTGGTTTTTCCCTCGTATTATCATAGCACTATTGCCGTATTATGCAACATATTTTTGTGCGGATTAAACATTTTTCACTCTTCGCACAAAAACGCTGTGAAAATCCTGTTTATTTTTATCAGAGTTTTCACCCCCGATTTTCAATACAATGTTTACCTTTTACATAACTTTTCAACGATTTTCCCGGATATTTCCTGATTTATCAAGGAATTCGTGCACTGTGCATTTTCCATGCATAATCGCGGTCATTTTTCGGCCGGAGCGCGCGGTTTTCCTGCGCGCAGACTGCGCCGGAAACGTACTTTTCCGGCCTTCTCTTTCGCTCGCTTTTTTGTCCGCCGTGTGCTATAATGTACGCATACAGGCAGGAACAGGACATAGAGATTAATACAGGATATAGAGATAGATAAAGGAGAACAATATGCTCAAGCGACGTATACTTTCGATTTTACTTGTGCTCGCCATGCTCGTGCCGTTTGCCGGTGCGGCGCAGACGGCGCAGGACAATATGCGCGGCGTCTGGGTGGCCAGCGTGGCGAACATCGACTACCCCACTGCCACCGGCATGAGTGCGGACGCGCTCGCCGCCGAAGCGGACACCATGCTCGACAACATCGCGGCGATGGGCCTGAACACGGTCTTTCTACAGGTGCGCCCGTCGGCGGATGCGCTCTATCAGTCTGACTTTTTCCCTCAGAGCCGCTACGTCAGCGGCACCTGCGGCGTTTCTCCCGACGGTGACTTTGATGTGCTCGCGTACTGGGTCGAGGGCGCGCACGAGCGCGGCCTTCAGCTGCATGCATGGATCAACCCCTACCGCGTCACCCGGAACGGCAAGGACGAGCTCGAAAGCCTGCCCGAGAGCAGCCCGGCGCGCCAGCACCCCGAATGGCTGGTCGAGTACGACGGCAACTACTATTTTAACCCCGGTCTCCCGGCGGTGCAGCAGCTCGTCGTGGACGGCGCGTCCGAGATCGTCCGCAATTACGATGTAGACGGCATCCACCTCGATGACTACTTCTATCCCGGCACGGATTTCAACGACGCGGAGACCTTCGCGCGCTACGGCGAGGGCTTTTCCAGCATCGACGACTGGCGCCGCGACAACGTGAACACGCTCATCGCATCGCTCGACGAAACGCTGCACACGCTCGACCCCGAGCTGTCCTTCGGCGTGAGCCCGGCCGGCATCTGGGCGAACAAGTCCGAGAATTCCCACGGCAGCGACACCCACGGCCAGTCCTCCTACAGCGAGCTGTACTGCGACTCGCTCGAGTGGATCCGCCGCGGCACGGTCGACTACATCTGTCCGCAGCTTTACTGGTCGATCGGCTACAAGGCCGCCGACTTCGAAACGCTCGTGCGCTGGTGGCAGAAGGTCGTCTCGACGAGCGACGTTGCGCTCTATATCGGTCTCGGCGCGTACCGCTCGGCCGAGGCGCAGGAGGGCGACGTCTGGTACGGCACGGCCGAGCTCGAGCGGCAGCTCGCGCTGCTCGACGACAGCATCGACATTCAGGGCGAGGTCTATTTCAGCTATACCTCGCTCGAAACCGTTGCCGGCTGCCCGGCCATGCTGACCGCGCACTACAAGGCAAAGGATGGCGAGCATCCCACGCCGCCGAGCACGAACGAGCCGGACGGCAGCACGCAGCAGCAGGTCACGCTGCTGAGCATGCTCTCGACGCTCATCGCAAGTCTTTTCGCCTGATTTTCCGGAGGTGTTTCCCATGGTCGATCTTCTTTCCCGTGAATATGAGATCAGCTACAGCCACATCGACAACCGCGGCATCGCAAAGCCGTCGTTCGTCTGGAGCATGATGCAGGACGCCGCCACCGTGCACGCGGAGGCGCTCGGTCTCGGCCCGGCGACGCTCGGCGTGGTCTGGGTGCTCTCGCGCATGAAGGCGACGCTCACGCGGCCTCTGCTGCCGTATGAGCGCGTGCGGTGCGAGACCTGGTGCCCCGGCTTCAAGGGCCCGAGCTGGTACCGCAGCTTCGCGTTCTACATCGACGACGTACAGGTGGGCGAAGCACAGTCCATGTGGGTCACGCTCGAGCCGACGACCCACCGCATCCTGCGCCCGACCTCGCTCCCGGCCGCGCAGGACTGTCTCTCGCGCACGAGCGGCGACCTGTTCGCGCCGCTGCCCAAGCTGTCGTGCGACAACGTGCGGCTGCATCATATCCACTCCGTTCAGTATTCCGACCTCGACATCAACAACCATGTCAACAATGTGCGTGTCGTCGAGCTGATCTCGGATGCGCTTGACCTGCAGAAGCAGCCGGGCTTCGTGTCCTCGCTTCAGGTCAACTACACGGCCGAGACCGCCTTCGGCGAGCAGGTGTCGCTGCTCTGCGGCACTGTGGACGGCGCGCGCTATGTCCGCGGCGAAGCGGAGAGCAGACCTCACTTCGAGGCGCTCGCCACGCTCTCTCCCCTGCCGCACAAGGAGGAAGCCTAACTATGACTGAGATCATCGAACAGGCTGTGCGCGACATTCTCACGGCGTGCACGCCGCAGCAAATCATTCTCTACGCGGAAAAGCGCACCATGGCGACCGACAAGCTCAAGGCGTTCAGCCTGTGCGTCATCGTACCCGATGACGCGGACTGCCGCAAGGTGCGCACCCACCTGCATCTGGCTATCACGGTCGATGTGCCGGTCAGCCTGAGCGTTTACACGATCGGTGAATGGGACGATCTGCTTTCGGACAAGACCTCGTATGCCGCATGGATCGCCCGGAAAGGCAGGGTAATCTATGGCAAGGCGACGTAAAGGCGGTTCTGACAGCCATTTTTACTATAAATGGCTCGACAAGGCGCTGTGCGACCTGCAGTGCGCGCGCCTGCTGCTGACCTACGGGGGCGACGCCTACAATATCGCCTTCCACTGTCAGCAGGCCATCGAAAAGGCCCTCAAGGGCTATCTGCTCTACCGCACGGGCAAGCATTTCGACGGCCACAACCTCACCTATCTGTGCCGTCAGGCCATCCGGCTCGACCCGGACGGCTTCTCGGAATACCTCGACGAGAGCGCGGCGCTCAACGATCTGTACATCGAAACGCGCTACCCCACCGACCTGCCGTTTGAGATCAACGAGGTCGAGATCCGGCGCTATCTCGACATGGCCGAGCGCATGTTCGCGGCCATCCGCCGCCAGCTCTACGCCGCAGGCCGCCCCCATCCCATCGACGGCGAGGAACAGTAACCGAACATAAAAAAGCACCCTCATCACGTAAAAAACTCGTGATGAGGGTGCTTGTCTGTTCTTATGAGAAAATCAGTCGAGGTTCTTCTTCTTGAGCATGTACCATGCGAAGAAGCAGCCGACCACGGTGATCGCGAGCGGCATCCACCAGATCCAGTCGCCCGGTATCCGTCCCTCGCCGATGTTCATGCCGTAGAAGCCGAACACGATATTCGGGATGGTCATGATGATGGTGAGGATGGTGAGGACCTTCATGATGATGTTGAGGTTGTTCGAGACGACCGACGCATAGGCGTCCATCGTGCCGGCCATGATGTTCGAGTAGATGCTCGCCATCTCGATCGCCTGTCGGACCTCGATCAGCGCGTCCTCCAGAATGTCGCGGTCGTCCTCGTACAGCTTGAGCACGCGGCCGCGCAGCACCTTCTCCATCGTGACCTCGTTGCCCTTGAGCGACGAGGAGAAGTAAACGAGCGATTTGCTCAGACCGAGCAGCTGAATGAGCTCCTCGTTCTTGAGCGAGTCGTACAGGCGCTTCTCGATGCGCGTGAAGTCGCGCTCGATCATGCGCAGGTTCTTCAGGAAGCGGCCTGCGATGCGCAGCAGGATCTGGAACACAAAGCGCGTGCGCAGCGCGGTGTGAACGCCCTTGACCGCGCCCTCCGCGATCGAGCGGAGGATGATGCTGTCCTCGAGACAGACCGTGATGACCGCGCTCTTGGCCACGACGATGCCCATAGGGATGGTGCTGAACAGCTGACCGCCGTCCTCGACCGAGCTCTTCTCGACCATCGGGATGTCGACGATCATGAGCAGCTGCTCATCCTCGGTGTCGACACGCGAGCTTTCCTCCGGGTCGAGCGCCGCGCGGACGAACTCTTCCTCTACCTCGGCCGCCTTCGCGATCTCCGCGAGCTCGTCCGAGGAGGGATGCACCATGTTTACCCAGCAGCCTTCGGAGAATTCGTTCATCTCCGTAATCCGGCCGTCTATCGTCTTGAAAAATTCAACCATATAATAAAACCGCCTTTCTTCGGCGGTCTTATCGGAAAGCGCCGCCGCAAGTTAGATTGTTCTCCCTACTTCCAGGGTCCGTACTCACAGCGATCACTCTCCTTTCTCTCTTGGGTTTACAGGGATTTTACCTGCATTATCAGACCAAAACAGCCCCGAGGGGCTGTTTTGAATTCATTTACTTTTTAGCGATGGTCCTTGTCGAAGATGCGCATCAGGACATCGAATGCTGCGTCGTCCGAGCCAACGTCGCTCGAGGACTGCGGCTTTGCTGCCGCCGGCTTCTGCTCTGCCTCAGCGGAAGCATTGGAGAACAGGCCGGAGCCGGTCTGTGCCGGAGCTGCCTTGCGCTGGAGGCCAGCGCCGCCGTCCATGTCCATCTTTGCGGAGTTCGGGATGTTGTCGAATCCGGTCGCGATAACAACGACGCGGATCTCGTCGTCCATGGTGTCGTCAATGAACGCACCGAAGATGATATGTGCATCCGGATGAGCTGCCTGCTGAACCATGGTAGCTGCGGTCTCGACCTCGTCCAGACCGATGTCGTCCGAGCCGATGACGGAAACGATCACGCCGTGCGCCATGTCGATCGAGGTCTCGAGCAGCGGGCTGGAGATCGCCATGCGTGCAGCCTCAGCTGCCTTGTCCTTCCCAGCAGCGCGGCCGGTGCCGATGTGCGCGTAGCCTGCGTCCTTCATGACCGAGGTAACGTCCGCGAAGTCCAGGTTGATGAAGCCCGGAACGGTGATCAGCTCGGAGATGTTTGCTACTGCCTGACGCAGAACGCCGTCTGCGATCTCGAATGCGTTCTTGAAGGTGATCTTCTGCTCGGAGACGTACTTCAGACGCTCGTTCGGGATGATAACGAGAGAGTCAACGTTCTTGTTGAGCTCGTCGATGCCTGCCAGTGCCTGCTCAAGGCGCTTCTTGCCCTCGAACGCGAACGGACGGGTAACAACGCCGACGGTCAGGATGCCCATCTCGCGCGCGATCTGCGCAACGACCGGAGCTGCGCCGGTGCCGGTGCCGCCGCCCATGCCGGCGGTGATGAATACCATGTTGGTGCCTGCGAGCGCTGCTGCGATCTGCTCCTTGCTCTCCTCGGCAGCCTTGCGGCCGATCTCCGGGTTAGCGCCTGCGCCCTGACCCTTGGTCAGCTTCTCGCCGATCTGGATCTTGGTGCCGGCCTGAGAGAAGTTCAGCGCCTGCATGTCCGTGTTTACCGAAATAAATTCAACGCCCTGTACGCCGCTCTCGACCATGCGGTTTACCGCATTGCCGCCGCCGCCGCCGACGCCGATGACTTTGATACTAACTACATTATCCAAGCCCTGTTCAAACTCAAAACCCATTGTTGACATCCTCCGTTTTATAGTTAAAGATCGTACAGATAATTTTTAACATGCCTTTGACGGGCCGTGCCTGCCGCGATGCGCGGACAGTCTGCCCCTATTGTTATAATTCTACCTCTATTTTCTCGATTTTGCAACAGAAAATAGCGAACCTGTGAAAAAAAACTTGCGGTTTTCCGTCTGTTTTCCCGTCTCTCGCCGTGTCTCGCGGCGGATAAGGGCGGTTTGCACACATTTTCGCGCGCAGTCGGACTTTTTTTGCACAAATACGTTATTCGCTGTAATCCGACTCGTCGGAATAGTCCGAGTCGTCATACGAATAGTCATAGCTGTCGTCATACGAGTAGTCGTCGCTGTCGTCGTAGTAGCTGTCATCATCGTAGCTATCGTCGTAAGTCGTGTCGTCCGACGAGGTATCCGTGCTGTCCGAGGTATCCGTGGTATCGCTGCTGTCCGTGGACGAGCTGTCCGTCGAGGTCTGCGTACTGTTCTTCTGCGAGTCGGTCAGCGCATTTTCGCCGTCCGGGTTCTGCGCGATGCCGTTCATCGCGTCCGCCTCGCCCGAAATGCTGCCCGAGCGCGCGACCTCCTCGGCCGTCTCCGGCACGAAGTGCATCCGGCCCTCATCGTCCCAGTACAGTCTGCCGATGTCCGAAGGCGAAAGCCGCTCGGAAATGACCGTCTGCGCGAAGCGGATGCGGTAGGAAAGGTCGCTGTCCACCGCGCCGATTCGCAGGTCAAAGCGTCCGCCATAGCCGATGCGCACATCGGTCAGCTCCTGAAGATTGATGAACTGAAGGTCGTCCGTCATCTGCTGCTCGCCCAGCGCCTGCATGATGTCGAGGTAGGCGCTCACCGCCGCGTCGGTCTGCGGCGCGATCTCCTGACCGACCTGAAGCTGCGCGCCCTCAAGACCGGTCACGACCGCAAGGCCGCCGTCCGAGGTGTTCTGCTCGAGGATCTTGCCCTCGCTGCTGATGTAGTAGTACGAGCCGTCCTCCGCCTTGACCGCCGCCGCCGCGCGGCACTCGGTCACGGTCAGCACGAGCGCGTCGGGCAGGTGTCTGCGGATGCGCACGCTCTCGAGATAGGGCAGCTTTTCGAGCAGATGCTCCTGCACCTTCATCTTGTTCCACAGATAGAGATTGTCGCCCTTGCTGATGTCGAGCGCGGTCGTGATCTCCTCGGCGGAGTACTTTTCCGCGCCCTCGACCGAGATCGTGTTCACCTTGAAGAAAATGGTCATCATCACGATCGCCGCCAGCGTCAGCAGCAGGAGCAGCACCGCGCGGCCGAGCGCGTGCAGCGCGCGTCTGAATTTTCCGGGCCGGCGCCGTCGCTTTCTGCGCGGAGGCACCGGCGCTTTTTTGTTCTCATTCATGCGTGTTCCGCCTTACTTGCCGTGGTTTTCGATCGCCCAGAGGATTTCGCGGTAGATCTTCTCGCTCGCGTCGTGCGCCGCGAGAACAGTCGCGTTCTCGCCCATCGCGTGCAGCTTGAGGGGATCGGAGAGCATGTCGCCGATCTCGTCGTACAGCTTCTGCGGCGTTGCGTCCTTTTCGAGCAGCACGCGGCAGCCGCCTGCCGACTCGAGCGCGCGCGCGTTCTTCTCCTGATGGTTCTCCGCGACGAAGGGGGACGGCACGAGTAGCGCCGGACGGCCGAGCATGCACAGCTCGCCGAGCGTCGCCGCGCCTGCGCGGCACACGATGAGGTCGGCCGCCGCCATGCGGTCCGCCATGTCGTAAATGTATTCGGTGTACTGGATATTCGGGTGGCTCTCGAAGTCCGCGCCCTGCTCGCGCGCCATCTTCGGCAGCCAGTCGCGCGCCGCCGCGCCGGTGGCGTGGATATGGTGATAGGAAACGCCGTTCTTGCACTCGAGCGCGAGCGTGCCTGCCATGTGCTCGTTCATGTACTTCGCGCCCATCGAGCCCCAGAACGAGACGACGAGCTGGTCGTTCTCGCCGAGACCGAACTTCGCGCGCGCCTTTTCGCGGCTCGCCGCGAGGATCTCTCCGCGCACCGGCGCACCGGTCAGGATGATCTTTTCGTCGCCGCCGAGCAGCTTTTTCGCCTGCTCGAAGCAGACGAGCACGCGGTCCGCCTTTTTCGCGAGCATCTGCGTGACCTTGCCCGGCAGGGCGTTGACCTCGAGCAGGACGGTCGGGATGCCGAGCTCCTGCGCGGCCTTGACGACCGCGAACGACGCATAGCCGCCGCAGCCGATGACGCAGTCCGGACGCGCCGCCTTGAGCATCTTTTTCGCCTTCGCGACCGCGGAGACCGCGAGCTTTGCGGCCTTGAGGTTGTGCAGGATGCCCTTCGGGCTCATCGAGCGCGACAGACCGATGATCTCGATGGAGTCGAGCGGATAGCCCTCGCGCGGAACGAGCTTGTTCTCGATGCCGCGAGCCGAACCGGCAAAACGGATGACCGTGTCCGGCTGGCGCTTTTCAAAATATCGTGCAATGGCGAGGCCGGGTGTGACATGGCCGCCCGTTCCGCCTCCGGTAATATAAAGTCTCATCGTAAATTTTCCCCCTCTCGCCTGCGCGGCAGGCGAAGAATTTATTATCACTTGTAACTATGTGTGCGGAATGCTTTGAACGAAAGACAGCGTTTTTTCTGTCTCCCCTTCACAGCCCTCCGCGCGGCGAAAGAGATGGCTCTCCCTCCGCCGCGGTGGTCTGTAATTGCTTTTTGCTATTCTGTTCGCGCTTCTATCCGCATGTACCGCGAGACATTGAGCAGGATGCCCATTTCCGCGAGCTGGAGCATGAGCGCGGTGCCGCCGTAGCTGAAGAACGGCAGGGACGCGCCGGTGACGGGCATGAGGCCTGTGACGACGAACAGGTTCATGATGGTCTGGATGGCGAGCTTCGCGGTGATGCCGGTCGCGAGCAGCATGCCCATGCGGTCGGGCGAGGAGCGCGCGATGCGCAGGCCGCGCCAGATCAGATAGGCGAACGCCGCGATGACGGCGAGCGCGCCGATGAGGCCCATCTCCTCGCACCAGGTCGCGAAGATGAAGTCGTTATGCGGCTCCGGCAGGTACAGCTGCTTCTGCATGCCGTTGCCGAGACCGCGGCCGAACAGACCGCCCGAGCCGATGGCGATCTGACCCATCGCGGCCTGAAAGCCGGTGTCGCGCATATCCGAGAACGGGTCGAGCCAGATGTTCACGCGGTTGCGCACATGCTCGAACGTCAGGTATGCGGCAACCGCGCCGACCGCACCGATACCGGCCGCCGGGATGAGAAACCAAATACGCATCCCTGCGGCGATCAGCATGATGATGCCTATGCCGCAGGTGATGATGATCGCGGAGTTATGCGGCTCCTTCGCGAGCAGGACGACATAGACCGCAAGCAGCACGCCGTATGGATAGCGCAGTTTCAGAAAATGCTGCACATCGCGGTATTTCGTGGACGCCCACGCCGCGAAGCAGATGATGACCGTGTCCTTCGCGAGCTCTGACGGCTGAAAGCCGAACAGCCAGCGCGTCGCGCCGTTTCTCGTCGTGCCGACGCCCGGGATGAGCACCAGTATCAGCAGAAAAACGCTGACGATGACCGCCGGAACGGTCACATATTTATAGTCGTGGTAGTCCCACTTGCTCAGCAGGAACATGGCGACGAGGCCGCCTGCCGCCCACTTGAGCTGCTTTGCGATGAAGTAGGTCGCGCTGCCCTGCGTATACAGGGCGTTCGAATAGCTCGCGGAGAACAGCGCGATCAGACCGACGAGCAGCAGCAGCAGCGTTGCGCACATGGTCGGCATGTCGATCGTGCGCGGCTTGCGCGCACGGCGCTGCGGCTTGGCCGGGCGCTTCGCGGACGCCGGGCGGTAGGACTGCTGCGGCATCGGCTGGCGCGAGGGACGCGGCGCCGGATAGGCTGCGCCGCCCGGTGCAGGTCTCACTCTCCGGCGGCTGCCCGAGCCGCGCGGCTGTCTTGTTGACGATGTCATTGTGCCACCTCCGAGGGGGATGCGTTACGGCAGCGCAACATAATACGCCACGAGGCACAGCACGATCGTGACCGCAGTAAACGTGAGCACGATGCGCTTTTCGCCCCAGCCGCACATTTCAAAGTGATGATGGATGGGCGCCATCTTGAACAGGCGCTTGCCGTGCGTTGCCTTGAAGTAAGTCACCTGCAGGATGACAGACACGGTCTCGATGATATAGATGAGACCGACGAGCAGCAGGATGAGCGGCATGTCGCACGCGAAAGCCATGCCTGCGACCGCACCGCCGAGGAACAGCGAGCCGGTGTCGCCCATGAACACCTTCGCAGGATTGAAGTTATAGATGAGGAAGCCGAGCAGGCCGCCTGCCAGCGCGCCGGCGAAGATGGTCACACCGGTGTTGCCGATGCGCGCGCCGACCGCCGCGAAGAACACCGCGACCGGTACCGTGACGCTCGCGGCAAGGCCGTCGATGCCGTCGGTGAGGTTGACCGCATTATCCGCGCCGACGATGACGAAGGCCGCGAAAACGATATAGACCGGCCACGGCAGGTCGATCGAGATGTCGGTGAACGGGATCATGAGCGACGGCAGACCGTCCGACTCAAGGAACAGCACGAGGATGAACACCGCCGCGACCAGGATCTGAAGCACGAGCTTCTGCTTGGGCGTCAGGCCTGCGTTTTCCTTCTTCTTGATCTTTGCGTAGTCGTCCACGAGACCGACCGCGCCGTAGGCCACCGACAGGCCGAGGATGGCCAGCGCGTGAACGGACAGCGTGCCGGTAATGAGGCCGCCGAGGATGACGGCGAGCGCGATGCCGATGATGAACATGAAACCGCCCATCGTCGGGATGTTCTGCTTGTTCATGTGCCACTTCGGGCCGATCTCAAGAATTTTCTGACCGAATTTCATCTTGCGCAGATAGCGGATGACCGACGGGCCGATGGCGGCCGTGATGACAAACGCGATCGCGCAGCAGATAAGTGCCTGCTTCATTTATTCAACTTCCTCCCCTGAAAACAGTGCGAGCGCGCGCTCCATGCGCATGCCGCGGCTGCCCTTGAACAGCAGCGCGTCGCCCGGTTTTGCGTCCGCGCGCAGCTTTTCGACCAGCTCGTTCTGGTCGGTGAAGGCGTGGACCTCTGTCATTCCCTTTTCCTTCGCGCCGCGCGCGATGGCGTCCGCCGAGGGACCGTAGGCATACAGCACATCCGCATGCTCTGCGGCGGCTCTGCCTGCACGGCGATGCCCCTCCTCGGTATAGTCGCCGAGCTCGAGCATCGAGCCGAGCACCGCAATGCGGCGGCCGGTGCCGCCCATCGTGCCGAGCACGCGGAGCGTCGCCTCCATCGCGTCCGGACTTGCGTTGTAGCAGTCGGCGTAGATATGGAAGCCGTTCTGCTCGTAGATATTCTGGCGCATGCCGCTCGCGGTGTAGGACGCGAGACCCTTTTGAATGTTCTCGACCGTCTCGCCCATCAGCAGACCGACGGACGCCGCCGCAAGGGCGTTCAGCACATTGTGCGCGCCCGGAATGGACAGCGTTGCGGTAAAGCTGCCGCCGACCGGCAGCGTCTGCGCCGGCAGACCGTTATTTACTATATCAAAACTGCCGTCCGGATGCAAGTGCGCGACGAGGTCGCACGCCTCGTTTTCCATGCCGTAGGTGTAGACCGTGCAGCCAAGGCTTTCACGCTTGTCCCAGAGCAGCGGCTCGTCGCCGCACAGCACAGCCGCGCCGCCCTCTCGCAGGCCCTCGAGGATCTCGAGCTTGGCCTTGCAGATGCCCTCGCGCGAGCCGAGAAATTCGATGTGCGAGGTGCCGATGTTGGTGATGACGGCATAATCCGGCTGTGCGGCCGCCGTCATGCGCGACAGCTCGCCGAAGTGGTTCATGCCCATCTCAGCGACCATGACCTCGGTGTCCTTGGTCATGCGCATGAGCGTCAGCGGCAGGCCGATCTCGTTGTTGAGGTTGCCCTCGGTCTTTTCCGCGCGGAACTGCTGCGCGAGCACGGCGTAGAGCAGCTCCTTGGTGGTGGTCTTGCCGACCGAGCCGGTCACGCCGATGACCGTTCCGCCGCACATCGTGCGGTAGCCGCCTGCCAGATCGAGCAGCGCCTGCGAGGTGTTCTCGACGTAGAGCGCCGGGACCGGGTATTCCTCGCACTCCCGATGGCTCATGACCGCCGCCGCGCCGTTTTCGAGCGCCTTTCCGATGAAATCATGGCCGTCGAAGCGCTCGCCCGCGAGCGGCAGGAACAGCGCCTCCTGCGGAATGCGCCGCGAGTCGGTCGAGACCGCGGTGAGCGTCGCTTCGCCCTTTGTCTCGCCCTTCGTCCACTCCGCCGCCTGCGCCAATGTAAATCGTTCCATGCCGTTTCCCCCAGTTTTTCTTCTGTCCGTGTTATTTATTGAAATATTCTGCTACTATTTCGCGTTCATCCATGTGGTGCTTCACATGGTTGACCTCCTGATAGGTCTCGTGGCCCTTGCCCATGAGGACGATGATGTCGTCCTTCTGCGTGTGCTCGAGCGCCCAGTGGATAGCCGCCGGGCGGTCGACGATGACCTGCATCGGGGTCTTGCTGTCCTTCATGCCCTCGAGGATGTCGTCGATGATGGCCTTCGGCTCCTCGGTGCGCGGATTGTCGCTCGTGACGATGCAGAAATCCGCAAGATCAGCGGCGATTTTGCCCATCTTCGGGCGCTTGGTCCTGTCGCGGTCGCCGCCGCAGCCGAACAGCGCGACGACGCGGCCCTTTGCGAAGCCGCGGACCGCCTTCAGCACGTTCTCCACGCCGTCCGGAGAGTGGGCGTAGTCGATGAGGACAGTGTAGTCCGTGTCGGTCGGGACGACCTCAACGCGACCCTTGACGCCGGTCGCGGTCGCAAGGGACTTCGCCGCGTCTGCGAGCGGCATGCCGAGCGACAGCACCATGCCGAGGGCGTTCAGCGCGTTCTCGACCGAGAAATGACCCGGAATGGGCAGCTTGACATGCGCGGTCTCGCCGTTATACCGTGCGTCGAACTCTACGCCGTCCGCGTGCAGCTGGAGGTTCGTCGCGCACAGACCTGCCTTTTCGTTGCCGCAGGAGTAGGTCAGGCACGGGCACTTCGCGTCCGCGAGCATCTTGTCTGCCGCCGCGTCGTCGAGGTTGATAACGCCCTTGTCGCTGACGGTGAACAGGATGGCCTTGGCCTTGCGGTAGTTCTCCATGGTCTTGTGGAAGTCCAGATGGTCCTGCGTCAGGTTGGTGAACGCGCCGACCGCAAAG
This sequence comes from Coprococcus eutactus, assembly GCA_963645185.1. Taxonomy (GTDB): domain Bacteria; phylum Bacillota; class Clostridia; order Oscillospirales; family Butyricicoccaceae; genus Agathobaculum. The sequence continues at coordinate 63,416 of CAVIRF010000003.1, forward strand.
CGGATGCCGTGCACGCGGTCGAGCACGAGCGAGTGCGAGGAGACCTCCATGATGACATGGGTGCAGCCTGCGTCGCGCATGCGCGCGAACAGCGCGTGCAGCTCGTAGGACTCAGGGGTGGTGCGCTCGGTCTCGATGACCTCGTCGCCGATGAGGTTCTGGTTGGTGCCGATAAGGCCGACCTTGTGGCCTGCGTCCTCAAGCATGTGCTTGACGAGGTAGGTCGTGGTGGTCTTGCCGTTCGTGCCGGTCACGCCGAGCATGACCATGCTGTCCGCCGGGTGATCGAAGCGGTTCGCCGCGATCTCAGCGAGCGCTTTGCGCGAGTTCTCGACGACGACCGCCGGTGCACCCTCGGGCGCTTCCTCGCACACGACCGCCGCCGCGCCCTGCTCGAGCGCCTTTGCGATATATTTGTGGCCGTCGGTCGCGTAGCCGCGGATGGCGACGAACAGGTCGCCCTCGCCGACCGCGCGCGAGTCATAGCGCACCTCACCGATTTCGGTTTCGCCGTCCACCGTACTCGAAAGCACGGCGACGCCCTTCAAAAGTTCCTTCAGTTTCATAAAACGTCCTCCTATCGGTCGTTGACCGTGGTCGTATCGGAAAATTCTACTGTGATGACCGAGCCTATGTTCACCTTTGTGCCTGCCGCAGGCGACTGGCTGCTCGCCGTGGTGTCTCCCGTGATCTGCGAGGAGGCTACGCCGCGCTGCTTGAGGTACAGGCCGTACTCCTCGAGCGTATCCCGGCAGGTATCCGGGTCCATGCCGCTCACATCGGGCACCGCGATCTGCTCGGTCGGCTTCTCTTCACCCATATACAGGATGACTCGGCCGCTCGCCGGGATGCGGATGCCGCTCGACGGCACCTGATCGGTAACGGTGTCGCCGTCGCCGTGGATGATATACTCAAAGCCGCTCTCCGTCAGTGCGGCGTCTGCTGCGTCACGCGTCATGCCGACAACGTTCGGCACGCTCTGCTCACGGCGGTCGCTCTCGTCCTCATCGTAGGACGCGGTGACGCCGATGTACGGCAGTACGTCCTCCATGATGCGGCCGACGACCGGAGCGGCGATCGCGCCGCCGCCGTGGGGCGCGGACTCGGGCAGGTCGTTGATGGAGACGAGCACCGCGATCTGCGGATCGTCCATCGGCGCAACGCCGATGAAGGAGGCGGTGTAGCGATCCTCGGTATCGGTGATCTTGCCGTTCTCGTCGCGCGCCTTCTCGATCTCGGAGGTCGCGGTCTTGCCGCCGATGCGGTAGCCGGTGACGTAGGCGTTCTTGCCGGTGCCGGCTGCGACGACCTGCTCCATCGCCTCGCGCATGTAGGCGGAGGTGTCCTCGGAGATGACCTGACGCAGCACCTCGGGCTCGGTCGTGGACTTGACCGTGCCGTCCGGGTTGAGCACGCTCTTGACGACGTAGGGCTTCTTGAGCTTGCCGTCGTCGACGATGGCGCTGACCATGCTGATCATCTGCATCGGGGTGACGGTGAAGCGCTGGCCGAAGGATGCGGTCGCGAGCGCGACCTCGTTCCAGTCGCTCGACTGCTCGGTGTTGTGGAACTGGCCGCGGCTCTCGCCCGGCAGGTCGATGCCCGTCTGGTCGAGCAGGCCGAAGGCCTTGTAAAACTCATAGAACCGCGCCATGCCGACCTTCTGGGCGATCTGCATCATGGCGACGTTGCACGAATTCATCAGCGCCTCGGTCAGCGTCTGCATGCCGTGGCCGCTCGTGTTCGCGCAGTTGATCGGCTCCTTCCAGTCGCCTACCATCAGCGAGCCGCCGCAGTAGAACGAGCTGTTTTCGTCCACCTCGCCCAGCTCGTAGGCCGTGGCAACGGTCATGAGCTTGAAGGTGGAGCCCGGCTCATAGTTGTCGGAAACGACCGGGTTGCGCCAGGTCTTCATGAGGATGTTGACGCGCGCCGAGCCGAGCTTGTTTACGATGTCGTCGTTCTTCTGGAGCTCCTCGGGCAGGTTGGCAAGGCCGCCCTCCTCATACCATTTATCCGGGATGACCGCCGTGATCTTCGCGTCGGTCAAAATCTTCTGCACATCGGTCTTGAGCTCGCTGATATACACCTCGCTCGTCAGCCGGTAAGCATCGTTCGGGTCGAAGTCCGGCAGGTTCGCCATCGCGAGCACCTCGCCGGTCTTGACGTTCATGACGATGCCGGAAACGCCGTCGCGCGCCTCCGGATTGTCCGCGAACGCGGTCTCCAGATGCTTCTCCAGATAGTTCTGGATGTCGCTGTCGATGGTCAGGACGAGCGAGTTGCCGTCCTTGGCCGGGATATACTGCTGCGTATCCGGAACGATGTCCTCGTTCTGGGCGTTCTGCACGCGCACGATGCGGCCGGCCGTGCCGGAGAGCTCGTCGTTGTACTCCGATTCGATGCCGTAGGCGCCGTTGTTGTCGCTGCCGACGTAGCCGAGTACGGCGGAAAGGAACGAGCCGTGCTGGTAGTAGCGCTTGGTGTCCGGCTCAGAGTATACGCCGGTGCAGTCAGCGGCCTCAAGCTTGGCGTTGAGCTCCTTGGTGACGTCCTTGTCGACCTTCTGCGCGATGATCTCGTACTCCGAGTCGGTCTTGTTCAGCTTTTCCATGACGCTGTCGTAGCTGACGTCAAGCGTCTCGGAAAGGATGGTCGCGAGCGTCTGGCGCTGTACGTCGGCGGAAACGCCCTTCTTCACCTTGGTCTCGGACACGACCGCCTTGGGCGATACCGTGATGCGCTCGACCTCGGCGGACTCGGCGAGCACCTGCATGTTCGCGTCGTAGATCTTGCCGCGGTTCGGGGTGATAAAGGTGTCGCGCGTCTGGAGCGACGTCGCCTTCTGGATGTAGAAATCGTGGTGGAACACCTGCATGTAGACAAGGCGCACGCCGACCAGACCGAAGCCGACCACCAGAAACAGCGCCGTAAGCACGCGCAAGCGCATCGTCATATTAACTCTGGGCTTTTTCTTCTCTCCCATAGAAAAATTTCCTCCGAAATAAACAAAAGCCTATCTCCTCCTGCCTAACCTTGCCTTCGGCAAGGGCGGCAGGACAGGCGCACCGCAGTGCGCCGCATTTAGAATCCCCATAAAAGTCCAGCTCTGCCGGACTTTTATACCTCTGCCTCGGGACACGTGTCCCGAGCCGCCCCTGCCGTGCAGGGGCGAGGGGGGTATCCCCGGCGGTTTCTCCGGAACCGACGGGGTATCCAGGGGGGACTGATCCCCCCTGGAAAACTAAAGGGAAGTCAGAAGCATCCCCTTCTCACTCCCCTGTATATATCCTATTCCTGCTATCAGCGGATATATTCCACGACCGAGGAAAACCACTCCGTCAGACCGGAAACCACGTTTTCAAGCGAGTGCTCGCTGTGCGCGACCGTCACAACGTCCGGACGGGTCAGCTCAACATACTCAATCTGCGAATTATCCATCTTGACCATGCCGAGATCGTCCACAGCGTGCTGCTCTACCTCGGTCATGTCCATGCTGTTCATCTTCTTGGTCGTCAGTGAAACGTTCTCTGCCTGCATCTCGCTGAGATTGTCGCTCTGCTTGCTCACCTCGGTAGTCACCTGTGTCAGCTGCATCTGGCAGTAGAGAATATACGCCGACGCGCCCACCACCGCCAGAACACTCAATATGGCGTTCATGCGCAGGCTCTTTCTGCGGCGCTTCTTCGGCGGCTTTGCCAGCTGGAGGCTGCTCTTGCTCTCTGCCTTCGCCTCCGGCAGCTTTTCGTTATATCGTTTATAGGCGGCACTGTCTCTTGTTGCTATTGCTGCCATAAAGCATTACCCTTTCTGCTAAGTCCATGCACGGCGCACCGTGCTCATATTTTTTCGCATACGCGCAGCTTTGCACTGCGTGCACGCGGATTTTCCTCGATCTCTTGCTCGCTCGGCAGGATCGGCTTGCGCGGCTTCAGGCGGACCTTCGGCTTCTTGCCGCAGACGCAGACCGGAAAGTCCTTCGGGCAGGTGCAGCCCTGCGCCGCCTGATTGAACGCAGCCTTGACGATGCGGTCCTCCAGACTGTGGAACGTGATGACGGCAAGACGGCCGCCCGGATTGAGGCAGTCGATCGCCTTTTCCATCGCCTCGCGCACCGCACCCAGCTCATCGTTTACCGCAATGCGGATGGCCTGGAAGCTGCGCTTGGCCGGGTGCTGCTTTTCGCGCAGCGCCTTGGCCGGCATGGCTCCGCGGATGATGTCCACGAGCTCGAGCGTGGTCTCGATCGGCTTTTTCTCGCGCTCGCGCTCGATGGCCGCCGCGATGAGAGGGGCATAGCGCTCCTCGCCGTATTCGAACAGGATGTGCCGGATGTCCTCCCGGCTCCACGTGTTGACCACATCCCACGCAGAGAGCGCCTGCTGGCGGTCCATGCGCATGTCGAGCGGCGCGTCCTTCATATAAGAGAAGCCGCGCTCCGCGTGGTCGAGCTGCGGCGAGGAAACGCCGAGGTCGAACAGGATGCCGTCCGCGCCCGAAAGGCCCTGCCCCTCAAGCACGCGGTCAATGTCGCGGAAGTCGCTCTTGACGGTCGTTACGCGGTCCCAGACCGGCGCGAGACGGGTCTTTGCGTTCTCGAGCGCTTCATCGTCGCGGTCGATGCAGATGAGCCTGCCGCCCTCGCCGAGCTGCTGCGCGATACGCAGAGAATGACCTGCGCCGCCGGTCGTGGCGTCCACATAAACGCCGTCCGGTTTGATATTCAGTGCATCCAGACAAGGCTGGAGCAGAATGGAAACGTGATGAAATTCCATGTTCACAGCCTCCTGTCTGTTGTTAAAAATCCATTCCTTCCATGTCCGCAGAGATGCTCTCCGCATCGATCGAGCCGTTGTACTCGTTCCACTTTTCGGTGTCCCAGATCTCGGCATGATCGAGCAGACCGACAACAGTTACATCTTTTTCCAGACATGCAAATTCGCGCAGATTACCCGGAATGAGGATACGTCCCTGCGCGTCGAGCTGTGCATCAAAGGCGTTGGCGCAGTAATAGCGCTTGATGCGGCGCGCCTTTTCGCCGTTGCCGAGGCTGCGGATGCGCGCTTCGAGCGAAGCCCACTCCGCGTCCGGATAGACAAAAAGACAGCCGTCGAGGCCCTTTGTGACCGTGAAGTGCTCGCCGAGCTCGTCGCGCAGCTTGGCAGGCATGGCAAGGCGCCCTTTTGCGTCAATGGTATGCCTGTACTCGCCCTTCAACCGATCTCACCTCACACTCGCTTTCCTGCCGCCCTGATGGAATGCGTGACACTTTGCCCCACATCTCACCACTCTTACTAACATTATAACGGCACAGCGCCTTGAATGCAAGATTTAATTTGTTATATTTTGCAGAAGTTTACCGCTCTGTATTCGCTATTTTGAGCACTTTTCGCAATTTAGAACACATGTTCGAGTATTGCCGCGTGCTTTTTCCGTTCTGCACACTTTTCCCACAAAACAGAAAAAGAGGGACTGTTTTCCGCAGTCCCCCGTGTTTTTGCTGTTTACTTTGCGATGCTCTTGAAGCGCTGACGGGCCTTGCGGACCTCGTCGAGCGAGAGGGCGACGGCCTCCTCGGTGCGCTTGAGGGTGTCCTCGCAGTACTCGTTGGCAACTCTGCGCAGCTCACGCGCCTGAATTTCGGCGTTGCCCTGTACTTCCTTGGCCTTCTTGCGAGCGGCGACGACGATCTCGGTCTCGGAGACCATCTGGCGTGCGTCCTCCTCGGCCTTGCGGCGGATGGCCTCAGCCTCGCGCTTGCCGGAGGCGAGCAGGTCGTTGCGCTTGGCTACGATGTCCTGCGCAGCCTGCAGGTCGTTCGGCAGGGTGGAGCGCAGCTCGTCGAGCAGGTCGAGCATGTGGTCACGCTCGAGGATGCACTTTTCGCCGGCCAGCGGAATGCCCTTGGCATCCTGCACCATGTCGTACATACGGGTAATCAGTTCGTCTAAAGTTGCCATATTTAGTCTTCCTTTCGTGTGCGGCGCACGATATCCTGCACGATCTCATCCGGTACGAAACCGGCCACGCTGCCGCCATGTACTGCTATGTCTTTAACCACCGAGGATGACAGGTACATATACTCCGAACTGGTCATAAGGAATACCGTATCAAGATCGGCGTTTAACTTCCGGTTTGCCAGAGCCATTTGGAATTCGTACTCGAAGTCCGACACTGCGCGCAGGCCCTTTACGAGCACGCAGGCGTTTTTTCTGTGGGCGTAGTCCGCCAGCAGACCGCCGAAGCTCTCGATCTCCACGTTGGGAAGGTCGGCCGTCGTGCGCCGGAGCATTTCCTTGCGCTCCTCGACGGAGAACATCGGCTTTTTGTTCTGGTTGTGCATCACCGCAACGACGAGCCGGTCGAACAGACCGGAGGCGCGGCGAATGATGTCCAGATGTCCCAGCGTCACGGGGTCGAAGGAGCCGGGATAGATCGCAATTCTCATAGTTATTTTACTCATCCGTTCCGCCGTCCTGCCGACGCAGAACGGTAATCATGGTCGCGCCGTAGCGACGGGAGCGCACGACCTCGAAGCCGTGGGCAAATTTGTCCTCTACTGCACTTTCACAGATTATTATACCATTTGCAGAGAGAATGTCAAACCTTTCTATGCCGGAAAGTGCATTTTCCAGTATAGTTCCGCCGTAAGGGGGGTCGAGGAAGATGAGCGAATACTTTTTCGCGGCGGCTTTCGCCAGAAAATCGCGTGCCTCGACGCGGTGGAGCGAGGCGCGGTCCTGCACCCGAGCGGTCTGCACGTTCTTCGAGACGACGCTGTAGGCCGTGCCATTGTGCTCGATGAAGTCGCAGTGCGCCGCGCCGCGCGAGAGCGCTTCGATGCCGAGCTGGCCGGTGCCGGCGAACAGGTCGAGGACCTCCGCGCCGCGGACATGGTCCTGAATGAGATTAAAGACGTTTTCTTTGACCCGGTCGGTGGTGGGACGGGTGTTCATACCGGGGACGGGCTGGAGCTTGCAGCCCCGGGCGGAACCGGAAACAACGCGCATAATATTTTCCTTTCTTAAAAAGATAACTTTTTAACTCAAGTTAACGATTTCGCCGATACAGCGGTGCGCCGCTGGAGGCGAGCTTTACGCCCTCGGAGGGCGTGGGCATTGGCCGCCTTCGGCGGCCGGGGGACGCCGGGTCCCCGGCGTGGGACAAAAGGGGACAGGACACCCATGGTTTCCTGTCCCCTCTTGACTCCCCTTACCTTCCTTTGGCCGCTCAGCGGAGCATTCGCGGCTAAACGGGGGGGTACGGGGCTCGGTTCCGGGCGTCGGGGTTGTTATGGGTGGCTGTGTCGCCCTGAGGTTACTTTGCGTAGCTTGCCGCGCATAACAGTGCGCGGCCATATGGTGCAGGACGCTTGTCTGGCGCTGCGAAACATTAGATTTAGCCGTTCTCGCCTGCTGCATCCTTTGGATGCAGGAAGCGGCGGTGGGGGTAAGCCGGTGACTGTCGCTGGCTTTCTTTTTTATTCTTTATGGAAGAAATCGTAGATTTCTTTAGCCGTGTTCCGCGGAACAATCCTCGCGAGCTCTCGCTCCTCCGCCTGGCGGATATTCTCCACGCTGCCGAAGTGGCGCAGCAACTCCGTGCGACGCTTGTCGCCCACCCCGGGTATCCGGTCGAGGGTTGAGCCGCGCACGCGCTTTCCGCCGAGCTTTCGGTTGTACTCGATGGCGAAGCGGTGCACCTCCTCCTGCATCCGGCCGACAAGACCGAACAGCGCAGGCGTCGCCGAGATGCCGAACTCGCGGCCGTCCGGGGCGATGAGCGCACGGGTGCGGTGGTGGTCGTCCTTGACCATGCCGAAGCACGGCAC
>CAVIRF010000004.1:0-65205 GCA_963645185.1 Coprococcus eutactus
AGGGCGAGTTCACCGACCTGTGCGCAGGTCCGCATCTGGACTCCACCGGCCGCGTCAAGGGCAATGGCATCAAGCTGATGAACGTCACCGGCGCTTACTGGCGCGGCGACTCCTCCAAAAAGATGCTCCAGCGTATCTACGGCACCGCATTCCCGAAGAAGGACGAGCTCGACCAGTACCTCAACATGCTCGAAGAGGCGAAGAAGCGCGACCACCGCAAGCTCGGCAAGGAGCTCGGCCTGTTCATGCTGACCGAGGAAGGCCCCGGCTTCCCGTTCTTCCTGCCCAACGGCATGATCCTCAAGAACACCCTGATCGACTACTGGCGCGAGGTTCACAAGCGCTACGGCTACGTTGAGGTTTCCACTCCGATGATCCTCAACCGCAAGCTGTGGGAGCGTTCCGGCCACTGGGATCACTACAAGCAGAATATGTACACCACCGTCATTGACGACGAGGACTATGCAATCAAGCCGATGAACTGCCCGGGCGGCATGCTCGTTTACAAGTCTCAGCCGCATTCCTACAAGGAGCTGCCGCTCCGCGTGGGCGAGCTTGGTCTGGTACACCGTCACGAGCTGTCCGGCGCACTGCATGGCCTGTTCCGCGTCCGCTGCTTCACGCAGGATGATGCGCACATCTTCATGACCTGGGATCAGATGAAGGACGAGATCAAGAACGTCGTTCGTCTGTTCGACGAGGTATATTCCACCTTCGGTCTGACCTACCAGATCGAGCTGTCCACCATGCCGGAGGACCACATGGGCGAGCTCAAGGACTGGCAGTTCGCTGAAAAGACCCTCGCCGAGGCGATCACCGAGATCGGCAAGGACTACGTCGTCAACGAGGGCGACGGCGCGTTCTACGGCCCGAAGCTCGACTTCCATCTGGCAGACTCCATCGGCCGTACCTGGCAGTGCGGTACCATTCAGCTCGACATGCAGCTGCCGGAGCGCTTTGAGCTCGAGTACACCGGTGCAGACGGCGAGAAGCATCGTCCGGTCATGATCCATCGCGTCGTTCTGGGCTCCATCGAGCGCTTCATCGGCGTTATCACCGAGCACTTTGCAGGCGCATTCCCGACCTGGCTGGCTCCGGAGCAGGTTCGCGTCATGCCGATGACCGACCGCAACATCCCGTGCGCGCAGGAAGTCGTCAAGCAGCTGACCGACAAGGGCTTCCGCGTCACCATGGACGAGCGCAACGAGAAGATTGGCTACAAGATCCGCGAGGCACAGGTACACAAGGTACCGTATATGATCGTTATCGGCGACAAGGACGAGGAGAAGGGTATCATCTCTGTCCGCAACCGCAAGACCGGCGAGACCACCCCGATGGAGCTCGCTGAGTTCATCGAAAAGCTTGATTACGAGGTTAAGAACAAGCTGAAGTAAGCGGTAAAACGGAGAGCGGAAGCTATATTCCGTTCTCCGTCACAATAGAATAAAGGTTCATAGAGTTTTGTCATGTGTGCAGGGATGGTGCGACATGAAAAAATTAGTTTCCGCGTGTTTAATGGCAGGTCTGCTGACCTGTGCCGCCGGTGCAGCACAGGTTGGTACGATCGACAACGGCTACCCTGGTGATACCGAGGCGCAGGCGCAGATGCTGTATGATCTCGGGCTGTTCAAAGGCACCGACAAGGGCTTTGAACTGGAGGAATCCATGACCCGTGCAGAAGCATCGGTGATGCTGACCCGTCTGCTCGGCGCAGAGAAGACAGCGCTGGCGGGGAACTGGAAGCATCCGTTTACTGATGTGCCGCAGTGGGCGGACAAGTACGTTGGCTGGCTGTATCAGAACGGACTGACCAAAGGCGTTTCCGCAACACTGTACGGCGCAGAGCGCAATGTCACCTGCGATCAGTATTGCATTTTTCTCACTCGAGCACACTTGGATGCGGACAGCTATCAGGGCACGGCTTTTGTCGATAACGATGAAGTACGGCAGACGGACGAGGAGGGCTTTATCCGCGGAGATGCGGTTTCGCTCTCGGCGCGGCTGCTCAGTACGAATTATGCAAAAAATGGCGACGAAAGCGGCCGCAGTGTAGCGAAAAAGCTGATTGATGATGGTGTTTTCACCAGCGAACAGTTCAAAGCTGCTGCATGGGACGTTTTGCCGCGTGATTACAGCAATGATTATCAGTACGATGCAAAGTGGAACCTGATCGCCTCGCCGTTTGTCTGCCAGATCGCAGATGTGACAGTGGCGCAGTGTCCGATTGATGGAGTGCAGTCTGTCAGTGGCACAGACCGCTATGCGCAGAGTGATATGGAGCAGTCGAACTTGATCCTGTACCGCATGGACAGCAAGACGATGGCACTGACGCAAGTACTCTCGCTGGCGAAGGGAAGCTCTGTGAAATATCTCGGCAGTGCCGGAGAGACCGATTACATGCTGCTATTCGACAAGGGAACGGAAACGTATTCGCTGTGTTCGGTGCGCGGCGATACAGTCAAAACCGAATTGCACCTGACCGAAGCACAGCAACAGCGAGCAGCAGGCACAGTTTATCAGAGCGCACACGGCTGCATCATCTGCATGGATGATACGACCTGCTATAAGCTCACCGAAACAGGCGTGGAGCCGTTCGATATGGCGGCAGGCATCAGCCAGCTGACGGATGACGGCATGGTCATTACACAGAACTGTACGGCAGACGAAACCGTGCTGACAGCGTATGACTGGGACGGTCAAAAGACAGACAGCTATACCATTTCCCATGCGTATCAGTCGGATGATACCGAGGTGCACCGGCATTTTGCGCCGCAGATTTTCAGCAGCGATGGTGCGTTGTTCTGGGGCACAGCCGGGCTGTACCGCGAAGAGAACGGCCGTTTGATGCAGGTGACAGACGCTCCGATCATCAGCGTAAAGCAGGATGTCGATGGGGCATATTATGCTGTTTCCTGCGATAAGTCTGAGCGGACTGAATACTATTCGAATGGTATGGGGTACATGGCGAGTGATATGCTCATGCGCATTGCGCCGGACGGAACGCAGACGACGCTCGCAGTGCTCGATGATATGCTGATCGACGAGATAAAGACGGTCAAAAACGGTGCTGTTCGCTTCACGATCGCTGTTTCGACAGAGGGCCACAGCAGTGGACACTATACCTGTCTGCTGAAAGATGGAAGTATTACCGTTCGGTCTGCAACCAATGATGTATTTTACATCTGGGGCAGCGATGCGTTGGAAAACGAACAGAAAAAAATAGATAAAATCATTACGAACCAGAAAGGTGAAAATAATGACTGAAAAGAAAAAGCTTGTCAGCGAGATCACGTCGATGGACGTTGATTTTGCGCAGTGGTATACCGACATCGTAAAGAAGGCGGAGATGGCGGACTACTCGTCCGTCAAGGGCTGCATCATCATGCGCCCGTACGCGCAGGCGCTGTGGGAGAATATTCAGCACACGCTCGACACCATGTTCAAGGAGACCGGTCACGAGAACGTTGCGATGCCGATCTTCATCCCGGAAAGCCTGCTCCAGAAGGAGGCTGACCACGTAGAGGGCTTCGCGCCGGAGTGCGCATGGGTCACCCACGGCGGCAGCGAAAAGCTCGAGGAGCGTCTGTGCGTCCGTCCGACGTCTGAGACCCTGTTCTGCGAGCATTATGCAAAGATCGTCCGCTCCTGGCGCGACCTGCCGAAGCTGTACAACCAGTGGTGCTCGGTCGTCCGCTGGGAAAAGACCACCCGTCCGTTCCTGCGTTCCCGTGAGTTCTGGTGGCAGGAGGGTCATACCGTTCACGCAACCGCTGAGGAGGCGATGGAGGAGACCATCCGCATGCTGAACATCTATGCGAAGTTCTACGAGGAATGGCTCGCTATCCCGGTCGTCAAGGGCGAAAAGACCGCCAAGGAGCGCTTCGCCGGTGCAGAGAACACCTACACCATCGAGGCTATGATGCACGACTGCAAGGCGCTTCAGTCCGGTACGTCCCACTACTTCGGCGACGGCTTCGCGCGTGCATTCGGCATGCAGTACACCGACAAGAACAACACGCTCCAGTACATGTATCAGACCTCTTGGGGCATGTCCACCCGTACCATCGGCGCGATCATCATGACCCACGGCGACAACGAGGGTCTGGTCCTGCCGCCGCGCATCGCTCCGACCCAGCTCGTCGTTATCCCGGTCGCTGCCCACAAGGAAGGCGTCAAGGAGAAGGCAACCGAGCTGTATGAGCAGGTCAAGGCTGCCGGTATCCGCGCAAAGATCGACCTGTCCGATAACACCCCGGGCTGGAAGTTCGCTGAGTACGAGATGAAGGGCATTCCGCTGCGTCTGGAGGTTGGTCCGCGCGACATCGCCGAGGGTCAGTGCGTCCTCGTCCGCCGTGACAGCCGCGAAAAGACCGTCGTCAAGTTCGAGGATCTCGAAAAGACTATCCCGGCTCTGCTCGACGACATCCAGAAGAGCCTGTACGAGAAGGCGCTGGCAAACCGTGAGGCACATACCTACACCGCAACGAGCCTCGACGAGATGAAGTCCATCCTCGCCGAGCACACCGGCTTTATCAAGTCCATGTGGTGCGGCGATCAGGCCTGCGAGGAAAAGATCAAGGAAGAGACCGGCATGCCGAGCCGCTGCATGCCGTTTGAGCAGGAGCACATCGCAGATACCTGCCCGGTCTGCGGCAAAAAGGCCGACAAGATGGTCGTCTGGGGCATCGCTTACTAAGACGCATCATAAAATCATGCAGGGCGAGGTGGCAGCACCTCGCCTTTGCTGCTTTTCCCTATGAAAGGAGTGCTGTGCTTGCTTGCAAAGATAGATGAATTCCTGTCCACGCCTGCCGGACGGTTTCTGGGCATGGCCGGACTGGCAATCCTGACGGCGGTGCTGACCTATGTCGCGGCGCAGGCGGTGAACCGGCTGATGCGCAAGCTCGTCGACCGGCAGAGAAGGTCAGGCAGTTCTCTCGCGACAGTGACCGGTTTTGTTCGCTATATCGCAGTCGCGGCGGTATATTTCGCCGGCGGTATGGTCATTATCGGGGCGATACCGCTGCTTTCGAGTGCGGTACATACCCTGCTGACAGCCGGCGGCGTCATCGCTGTGGTAGCCGGTCTTGCCGCACAGGAAGCGCTCGGCAGCGTCGTGAGCGGCGTGATGATCCTGATGTTCAAGCCGTTCAAGATGGGTGACGTCGTGCGCTATGTCGACAGCGACATCACCGGTACAGTCGAGGAGATCACGCTGCATCACACCGCCATCCGCACGACCGAGAACAAGCGCGTCATCATCCCGAACAGCAAGATGAACAGCGCCATCATCGAGAACGCTGACTACGCGGACAGCCGCGTCTGCGTGTTCCTGACGGTGGGCGTGAGCTACGAAAGCGACCTGAAAAAGGCGAAGGAGCTGCTTGCAGCCGAGGTTGCGCGGCAGCCGAATTTCCTTGATGTACGCACCGAGCAGCAGAAGCACGACGGCGTGCCCAAGGTGACGGTCGTGGTGCTCGAGCTTGCGGACTCGGCGGTGACGCTGCGCGCGTCGCTGTGGGCGAAGGATAACGCGACTGCCTTCGCGCTCAAGTGCGCTGTGCTGGAGGACATCAAGCTGACCTACGACAGGGAAGGGATAGAGATCGCATATCCGCATATGCAGGTGGTTTCTTCTTCTGCCGAAGAAGATTAACTCTCTTCTTTCCCCTCAGCAGAGGGAAAACGGTTCCGCCGATACAGCGGTTCGCCGCTGGAGGCGACTTTACGCCCTCAGAGGGCGTGGACTTTTGCCGCCTTCGGCGGCCAGGGAATGCCGGTGTCTACCGGCGGAGACAAAAGGGGCAAGGACACCAAATGGTTTCCTTGCCCCTCTTGACACCCCAAACCTTCCTTTGGACGCGACGCCCTTCGGTTGCGCGTCTAAATACGAGGGGCCTCCAGATGCGTTCGGTGCTCCAAGGCACTGCGCTTGATCGAAGTGGAGCCGTTCGCAGCGGCAGAGCAAACGCCCTGCACAGTCTGGCCGCGCACTGTTATGCGCGGCAACTCACGCAAAGTAACCTCAGGGCAGTTGTACTTTCCATAAGCAAAACGACGCACGGAACCGAGCCCCCGTAACCCCCGTTTAGCCGCGAATGCTCCGCTGAGCGGCTTAAAGGAGGGTTTGGGGGAGTTAAGAGGGGGAAAGGGAACCATACGGTGCCCTTTCCCCCTTTTGCCCCTCGCCGTGGGCACGGCGTCTCCGCCGCCGAAGGCGGCCAATGTACACGCCCTCCGAGGGCGTACATCTCGCCTCCAGCGGCGAACCGCTGTATCGGCGGAAGATAACCCCTCTGCTGAGGGTAAAGAAAGATTGAAGGGGCGAGAGAAATACTGCTTGCTTTTCATATGAACTCTGTTATAATGAACATATAGACTGGATCTATCCAGTAAAAGTGTTAGGAGGAGAAAATTATGAAAAGAAGCTTTAAGCTCGGCGCTATGGCAGTTGCCTGCGCGGCAGGCGTGATGGTTTCCGCAGGAGCGGCAAACTTCACCTCGTCCGCTGACCGTCTGCATGAGGTCGGTCTGTTTCAGGGTACCGGCACGACCGCTTCCGGCGCACCGCAGTACGATCTTGACCGCGCTCCCACCCGTGCGGAGGCTGCCGTTATGCTCGTGCGTCTGCTCGGCAAGGAGGCCGACGCCAAGGCGCTCACCTACACCGCGCCGTTTACCGATCTGGAGGGCTGGGAAGCACCCTACGTCCAGTACCTCTATGACAACAAGCTGACCACCGGCGCGACCGCGACCACCTTCGAGCCGAAGGCTAAGTGCTCCGCGCAGATGTACACCACCTTCCTGCTGCGCTCGCTCGGCTACTCCGACGCGCAGGGCGGCGACTTTACCTACACCGGTGCGCTCGACTTCGCAGAGAACACCGTCGGTCTGATCGACGAGTCCTTCTGCGATACGACAAACTTCCTGCGCGACAATGTTGCCGCTATGAGTCTGGAAGCGCTCGCGACCCCGGTCAAGGCAACCGACATTACCCTGCTCGACAAGCTCATCGCCGACGGCGCGATTGACAAGACAAAGGCAGCGCCGCTCTCCGAGTTCATCGACCTCGCTGAGAGCTACAACAAGGCAGTTTCCACGCCGATCACACGCGCAGAGCAGGATATTACCACGCACATGACCATGAAGGCGGCCGACCTTGACATCACCGCGGACAGCGTGATGAACACCAAGTCTTACGCTGACCCGGACAAGCTGAAGGACGCGCAGATGGAGATCACCGGCACGACCACGACCAAGGTCGCAGGCTATGATCCGGTTGTTACCGACACCAAGGCGTACTACACCGGCGGCGTTTACTACATGGATATGGGCGACGGCGCCAAGGTCAAGATGGACATGGACCTTGATGAACTCACGGCGCAGCTCCATGATTTCGGCGTCAGCGACGCAAGCGTTCTGCCGCTCTGCTACATCGAAAATATCAAGCAGTCCGGCTCCGATCTCACAGTTACCTACGACGGTGCGGCGCTGAACAGCATGATCGACGAGGTTCTTGCTACCTTCGCAGGTCTCCCCGAGGGGGCCGCGAACGCCAAGGTCGAGCTCAAGGATACGGCTATCACCATGACTGTCAAGAACGGCCAGCTCGCCGAGGTTGCTGTCAAGGGCACCGTAACCATCACGGTCGAGGGCGAGACCATTTCTGCCGCCATGGACGTAAACAGCGTTGTTAAGGCGACCGGCTCTGCTGTCAAGGTCAATATCCCGTCCGACCTGTCGGACTATGTTGACATGGCTGACTATCTCGAGCAGATCCACCCAGACGACGAATAACCGCAAATATGCAGGACCGCAGAGTTTTCGCTCTGCGGTCTTTTTTCATTCATCCATTAAAATCTTGAGCTTGTGGGCGGAAGCGAGCAGTCGCTCGGTTTCGTCTCGCGACAGCGGCAGATCAAGCACCTGAGAGACACCCGTTCGGCCCACAACGGCAGGCAGGCCAAGGCACACGCCCTCAATGCCGTAGGCGCCGCGTGCGAGCGTCGAGACGGGGAGGACAGCGTGCTCGTCCCGGACGATGGTCTCCGCGATGCGCCGCACAGCCATGGCGATGCCGTAGCAGGTCGCGCCCTTTCGCTCGATGATGTCATAAGCGGCGTGCGTGACCTCGCGTGCGAGCGAAGCGAGCATTGCCTCCGGGTCGTCTATTCCGGCGGCGAGGCAGAAATCGTCGAGGTCTGCGCCCGAGATATTGGCGCTCGACCAGACCGCGACCTCGCTGTCACCATGTTCGCCGAGCATGAAGGCGTGCACATTGCGGCTGTCCACACCGAGCTTTTCGCCAAGAAGGCACTTGATGCGCGCGGTATCGAGCACGGTTCCCGAGCCGATGACCCGTTCTGCCGGAAAACCGGACAGCGCGAGCGCGTACCCGGTCAGCACATCCACCGGATTGGATACGACGAGCAGGATGGCGTCCCGGTTGACAGCGGTCAGCTGTTCCAGAATGCTTTGCAGGATGGCGCGGTTGCGTCCAAGCAGGGCTTCACGGGTCTCACCCGGGCGCTGGTTCGTTCCGGCCGCGAGGATGACCAGACCACATTCTGCAAAATCGGCGTAGCCGCCTGCGTGCACCCGGCAGGGACGCCGGAGCGCCGCACCGTGGGCGATGTCGGCGGCTTCGCCCTCCGCCCGGTGCGCGTCTGCGTCGAGCAGCACCACCTCAGAGAACAGTCCGCTCACGGCAAGGGTGTAGGCGCTCGCCGCGCCCACGCTGCCGACGCCGATAATGCCGCATTTTCGCATGTCTGCCATGAAAAATCACTCCTTTCTGCGTATTCTGTCCGATTGACAGTTGGAAAATACGCCGGAATGTGATATAGTTAATATATATTGTCTATGACACAGGAGGGAACACCTTTGAATAAAGTATTACGCAGTCTTCTCTGCGGCGCAGCGCTCACCGGCGCGCTGACCTGCGCCTCTCTCGCCGCCGATTTCACGCCTTGCGCGGACACCCTGCATTCGCTCGGCCTGTTCGAAGGCACAGGAAACGGATGCGCGCTCGACCGCACGCCCACCCGTGCGGAGGCCGCCGTCATGCTCGTGCGTCTGCTCGGCAAGGAGGCCGATGCTAAGGCACTCGCCTATACCGCGCCGTTTACCGACCTCGCCGCATGGGAGCAGCCGTATATCCAGTATCTGTACGAAAACGGTCTGACGCAGGGTACCTCCGCGACTGCGTGGTCGCCGGAGGACAAATGTGATGCCCAGATGTACGCGGCATTTCTGCTGCGCTCGCTCGGCTATTCGGATGCCGCCGGAGATTTTAGCTATGCGGACGCCATCGAGGCCGCCGAAACGCTCGGCGTGTACGATCCGGCCGCTATCGACACAGAGCTGTTTAACCGCGACGATGCCGCCGCTGCGTCCTACACCGCGCTCGCGGTTTCTCCGAAGGGCGAGGAAGGTACGCTGCTCGACCGTCTCACCGAACAGGATGCTGTCGAAACGGCCGCTGCCGCGCCGGTCAAGCGTCTGTTCGCAAATTATGAGAATTACTGCACCATGACCGCAAAAACCGCGTCCGCTCTTACCTATAAGACTGCCGTTCAGCCGACCGCCGTTAAAAAGAATGGCGAGACCGTGCTGACTCTGCGCACAGAGGATACTACGAATGTAGACACGGACAGTCGAACCCTGCTGACAAGCGGCACGCTGACCCTTTCGGCCGCGAACGTCGCAGACAAGACTCTGCTGACCGCGGTTTCGCTCGAAAACGGTCTGCTGAACACCAGTCTCGGCGCCAAGAGCGACAGCGAAGCGTGCTCGACGCGCGACCAGATGCAGCGACTGACTGCCTTCGGCCGCGTGCCGCTTGCGTATGTCTCGTCCCTTTCGCGCTCGAACGACCGCTGGACGCTTGAGCTTACCTCGTCGCTCTACGCTGACCTCACCGACACCGCTGCGTTTGCCATGCCGAACGGCGATAACATGCAGGTTTCGAACATCCACACCGAGCAGACGGTCTCCTTCGGCAAGATCGTCTCCCAGACGGTCTCTCTTGACTGCACGGCAGGGGAGTATACCGCCTCTCTCTCGGCTGACTTCACCAGCTAAAAAATAATTTATGTTTTTTTCGAAAAACAGGGAACCTTCTGCGTTGCGCTCCGTCTAACAAGACAAGAACACAATACAGGAGGATAAAACTATGATGAAGAGAACGATGGGCGGCGTACTGGCCGCTGCAATGATGATGATGAGCGCACTTCCGGCTGCCGGCGCAGTCGATGTCTCTCATCTGAACGGAACGGGCAGCTCGACCCTGACGCAGGCCGCTGCTGATACGCTTCCGTCCCTGTCCGTTGCGCCGATGACCGAGCTGGCAACTGTTGTCAGCTACGAGAACGGCGACCTGACCGTCAAGACTGCAGACGGCGATGAGCTCGTACTGCATACCGAAAATGCGATCGTCATGGACACCCAGACCGCTGATGCGGCAGATTTGTCCGCCCTCAAGGCAGGCGAGAACGTCTACGTATACCACGACGAGGCTGTCACCATGTCCCTCCCGGCGCAGACCACCGCATATGCTGTCCTGACCAATCTCACCGACGATCACGCTCCGGCCTCTCTGCTCACCGCTGAGGCTGTTCAGCAGAACGACGACGGCTCTGTCACCGTCACCTGCAAGGGCGGCGCGCTGCACCTCACCATTGCGAAGGACGCAACTGTTCAGCCGTTCATGACCCGAAACATCGTAACTGTTGATGATATTCATGTAGGCACCCGTTTCTTCGCGTGGTTCGACGTCGTTGCTGAGTCCTACCCGGCGCAGGCTGACACTGACCGCGTTGTCATTCCGGGTCAGGAGGACAGCCGCTTCCTCGTTTTCGCAAAGGACGGCTCTCAGCTGACCGAAGGCCGCGTTGCGGACGGCGTAGCGATGGTTCCGGTACGCAAGGTCGCAGAGAGTCTCGGCTACAAGGTATCCTGGGACGGCAAGACCCAGACCGTCATCCTTGAGAAGGGCGAGACCCCGATCAATATCCAGCTGGGCGAGGATCGCTACCTTGCAGGCAACGACCGCACCGGCGGCGTATCCCTCGGCGCTGCTTCCTACGAGGTAGACGGCACGAGCTGGGTTCCGGCCGAGCTGTTCCAGCTTGCCGGCGAGACCATTTCCTTCGGCAACGGCTCGCTGACTCTTGGCAGCCTGATTCAGCCGGCTGTTATCGGATAACGCAGTTTACCTTCAAAACCGCCCGTTTATGGGCGGTTTTGTTTTGCACTTTGCACAGTGTTAACAAAACGTGAATTTTCTGTTATGCCCTCTTGATTTTTTATGGAAAGCGTACTATTATATCATTGTTGGCACTCTGGTATATAGAGTGCTAACCCCAGTAAACTGATAAATCAAAACACAGAGGTGTATGTAACTATGGCACAGAAACAGTTCAAGGCAGAGTCCAAGCGTCTGCTTGACCTGATGATCAACTCGATTTACACGCACAAGGAGATTTTCCTGCGCGAGCTGATCTCGAACGCATCGGATGCCACCGATAAGCTTTACTATAACGCGATGAAGGAAGGCAAGACGGGCATCACCCGTGATTCGCTGCCCATCGAGCTGACGCTCGACAAGGCCAACCGCCGCTTCATCATTGAGGACCACGGTTGCGGCATGACCGCTGAGGAGCTTGAGAGCAACCTCGGCACCATCGCACACTCCGGCTCGCTCGCCTTCAAGACCGAAAACGAGAAGCAGGACGACATCGACATCATCGGCCAGTTCGGTGTCGGCTTTTACGCCGCCTTCATGGTCGCAAAGCATGTTGAGGTCGTTTCCCGTACAGTCGGCAGCGACAGCGCAAACCGCTGGGAGTCAGACGGCGCGGACGGCTACACGGTAACGCCCTGCGAAAAGGCCGAAAACGGTACCCGAATCGTCCTCACCATCAAGGACAACACCGACACCGAGAATTACGACGAATTTCTCGAGCCCTACCGCGTACAGGGTCTGGTCAAGAAATATTCCGACTACATCCGCTACCCGATCAAGATGGACATGACCCGTTCGCGCATGAAGGAGAAGCCGGCGGATGCAGGCGACGACTACAAGCCCGAGTGGGAGGAGTACACGGAAAACGGGACTCTGAACTCCATGGTTCCGATCTGGAAGAAATCCAAGAAGGAACTGAAGGACGAGGATTACAACAACTTCTATACCCAGAAGTTCTTTGACTATCAGCCGCCGCTCTGCCACATCCACACGAGTGTTGAAGGCGCAGTAACCTACACTGCGATGCTGTTCATCCCGTCGCACGCCCCGATGGATTATTACACCAAGGATTACGAAAAGGGCCTCCAGCTCTACTCCAACGGCGTGCTCATTATGGACAAGTGCGCTGACCTGCTGCCCGACCACTTCAGCTTTGTCCGCGGCATGGTAGACACCGCAGATCTGTCGCTCAACATCTCCCGTGAAATGCTCCAGCACGACCGCCACCTCAAGGCGATCGCACAGAGTCTGGAAAAGAAGATCAAGAGCGAGCTGCTCAAGATGCAGAAGGACAAGCCGGAGGACTATGACAAGTTCTGGGCTGCCTTTGGCCGCCAGATCAAGTACGGCGCTTATGTCCAGTACGGCGCGCATAAGGAGCTGCTTCAGGATCTGCTGATGTATCATTCCTCGACCGAGAACAAGCTCGTATCGCTCAAGGACTACGTTTCCCGTATGAAGGAAGACCAGAAGTATATTTACTATGCATGCGGTGAAACTGTTGACAAGATCAAGATGCTGCCTGTCATGGAAACTCTGTCCGACAAGGGCTACGAGGTCCTGTGCATGGACGACAGTATTGACGAGTTCTGCACCAAGATGATCGCGAAGTATGATGACAAGGAATTCAAGTCGGTTCTGGACGCAGACCTTGGTCTGGAAAGCGAAGAGGAAAAGGAAGAGATCAAGAAGCAGTCCGAGGACAACAAGGATCTGCTCGAGGCGCTCGGCAAGGCACTGGAAGGCAAGGTCAAGAAGGTCGAGCTGACCGGCCGCCTCAAGAACCATCCGTGCTGCCTGCGCGCCGAAGGCCCGGTAACGCTCGAGATGGAAAAGGTGCTCAATCAGCAGGCTGCCGTCAACGGCGGCGAGACCGTCCGCGCGGAACGCGTACTCGAACTGAACGCAGATCACCCGATTTTCAAGAAGCTGTGCGCCCTGCAGGCTGAGGGTTCGGATGCTCTTGCTGACTACGCCGACATTCTGTATACGCAGTCGCTGCTGATCGAGGGTCTGCCGGTAGATGACCCGGCCGACTACGCCAACAAGATCTGCGCTCTGCTCGCCAAGTAACCGCGAATTCACGAAAGGAGACGGATGCACATGAAAAAACTGCTCTGGATCGTCAATCCCCATGCCGGGCGCGGCGCGATGCGCGGCAAGCTCATCGACTGCATCCTCGCCTTTCAAAAGGCAGGATTTGACGTGACCCTTCACGTAACGGAGGGGCCTGAGGACGCAACGCATGTCGCGCAGGCGAGGGCAGGGGAGTTCGACCGCATCGTCTGTGCCGGCGGCGACGGCACGCTTAACGAGGTCGTCACCGGCCTGATGCAGAGCGAGGCGCGTCCGCCTCTCGGCTATATTCCGGCCGGGACGACCAACGATTTCGCCACCAGTCTCGGTATTCCGAAGGTACCGGCTGAAGCGGCTGTCATTGCTGCCGGAGACTGTTTACAGGCGCTCGATATTGGCCGCTTTAACAGTCGATACTTCAACTATATCGCGGCTTTCGGCGTGTTTACCGAGGTCAGCTACGCCACGCCGCAGCAGACCAAGAACATCTTCGGCCGCGCCGCCTACATCATGCAGGGCGTCATGTCGCTTGCGAATATCAAGGAATACCGTATCCGTGTGAACAGCCCGGAGATGCAGGCTGAGGATCATTTCATTTACGGCATGGTAACAAATTCGGTTTCTGTGGGCGGTTTTAAGGCACTGAGCCCGGACTCCATCGCACTCGATGACGGTCTGTACGAGGTTCTGCTCGTCTATCCGGTCGATAATCCGATGGAGCTCCAGTGGCTGATCAATGATCTGCTGACAAATAATACCGACTCGACCCGTTTTCTCTACTTCCGCACCTCGCACATCACGTTCGACTCAGATGAGGAGATTTCGTGGACGCTGGACGGTGAGTTCGGCGGCTCGGAAACACACGCTGAGATCAAAAACTACGCAAGGGCAATCCGCTTCGTGACTGCCGGTGAAGAGGCCGACGAAAACAACTAAAACGAAGGGCAAGGACATTTATGATGTCCTTGCCCTTTTTGTCTCCGCTCAGCTGCGCTCAGCCGAAAACAGCATCGGCTGTAATTGCCGCCCTTCGAGAGCCGCTTCAATGGTCTCCGGCAAAAGGGAAAGCTCGCTTACCAGTGACCGCGGCTTGTTCTCCGGGTCATCCTGTCCGAACGGAACGAAATAATAATTTCTGCGGTTCAGCAACCGCCCGATATTCTCCGCGGATGCCGCAAGCGCATCATTGGTTGAAAGTGCGAGGACAACCGGTCTCTCACTCCGCAAATGGCTCTTAACCACCATTGCCGCGGTCGTATCTGTGATGCCGTGCGACAGCTTCGCGAGCGTGTTGCCCGTGCATGGCGCAACGACGAGGACATCGAACATCTGCTTCGGCCCGATTGGCTCCGCGCCCGTAATGCTGTCGATGATCTCGCCGCCGCTGATGCGCCGCAGCCGCTCACGCAGGTCATCCGCCGTACCGAACCGCGTATCCATGCCGCCTGCGTGCTCGCTGAGGATCGGCGTAACGCTGTGTCCGAGCGACACCAGATTTTCCATCGCGCAGAGCGCCTTCACGAACGTGCAGAATGAGCCCGTCATAACAAAACCAATCTTCACAGCACGCCCTCCTCTCGCAGTATCGCCGTCACAGTAGCGTAAATCGCAGCAGCGGCCGAGCGCGGTGCGACCTTCCCGGGTAGCGACAGTGCATGCAGCACCCGACAGCCTGCCAGTGGTACTGCATCCGGCGCAATGCCGCCCGGCAGCGATGCAAGGTCGATGACGATGCAGGATGGCGTAAGGGCACGCAGAACCTCGCTCGTCAGGAGCGGCGCAGGCACGGTATTGAAGATGATCTCCATGCCGCGTACTGTCTGCACAAGCTGTGCCGTATCCACCGCCGCAAGGCCTGCCGCCTCTATACGAGCGCGGTCTCTCAGCGACCGCGCCGCGACAGTTACCTGCGCGCCCAGCGCATGCAGCCGGACAGCGAGCTGAAAGCCGATGCGCCCTGCGCCGACAACGAGCGTGCGCGCGCCCTGTATCGTGTGGTCGGTCTGCTCCATCGCGAGCTGCAATGCGCCCTCACAGGTCGGCACGGCGTTGCGTATCGCAAGCTCCTCTCGCGTGAGATAATCAATAAGCCGCACGCCGCACTGCACCGCCCGGGCATGCAGCCGGAAGGGAACCGCGCCGCCGAACGCCGGTACGCCGGCCGGTATCGCGTCGAGCACCTGCATTACATCGGTCTCTGTCCGTGCAAGCGGCGCACGCAGCATGTTTTCTCCCTGCATGACGGGGACTGGCAGCAGCACCGCGTCCGCATCCTCCACGCAGGCCGCTGCATCGGGGCAGACCACTGCGCCCTCTATGTTCGCCCGGTCGAGCGCAAAGGTGCGCACAGCATGACCGTCTGCCAGCGCAAGGCTCGCCAGATAAACCTGACGCTCATCGCCGCCGATGACCGCCAGAGTCAAGCTCTTACCCATAGAAAAACCTCCTCTGCGTCATTCTATGCATGGCGCAGGGGAGGTGTCAAAGCAAAAAAGACTGCCGTCTTCGAAAGAAAACAGCAGTCTTTTTGTTATTTCATTGCCGGGTCGCTCACGCCGTTCGCTTCGAACGCACGCAGACGGTCGAGACAGGTGCCGCATTTGCCGCACGGCTTGTCTCCGCCCTCGTAGCAGCTCCAGGTCAGCTCATAGGGGACATGCAGCCGCAGACCCTCCTTGACGATCTGAGCCTTGTTCCAACGGACGAAAGGCGCCTCAATGCGCAGCGCACCGCCCGTGCCTTCCTCGACCGAACGGTTCATCGCGTTCACGAATTCCTCGCTGCAATCGGGGTAGGCGTTCCCGGCAGCGTCGTCATGATGCGCACCGTAGTAGATGACGCTGCATCCCTTGGAGAGCGCAACGCTCGCCGCTGCCGACAGGAACAGGCCGTTGCGGAACGGAACATAGGTCGTGACCGGCGCGCCGTGTGTGCTCTTCAGCTGCTCCGCATAGCTTTCCTCGGGGACTTCTTCGGTCGAGTGAGAAAGCAGCGAGCAGTCACTGTACGCGAACACAGGGGTAAGATCGAGCGAAGTACCTTCCACACCATAATATTTAAGAACCTTTTTCGCGGCCTCGATCTCCTTGACATGCTTCTGTCCGTAATAAATGGACAGCGCACTGACGTTTTCTCTGCCGTACTTCTCGATAGCGAGCGCGAGGCAGGTCGTGCTGTCAACGCCGCCCGAGCAGAGCACCATAGCCTTTTCGCTCATCGGTTATCCACCTTCTCCGGGTAAAGATCGTGATGCGCGAGTCGGTCGAAGGCGACCTCTTCCCAGCGCGTGCCGGGCTTGCCATAGTTGCAGTACGGGTCGATCGAGATGCCGCCGCGCGGCGTAAACTTGCCCCAGACCTCGATGTATTTCGGGTCCATCAGGCGAATGAGGTCCTTCATGATGATGTTCACGCAGTCCTCGTGGAAATCGCCGTGGTTGCGGAAGCTGAACAGATACAGCTTGAGCGACTTGCTCTCCACCATGCGCTCACCGGGCACATAGGAGATATAGATGGTCGCAAAGTCCGGCTGGCCGGTCATCGGGCACAGGCTCGTGAACTCAGGGCAGTTAAACTTTACGAAATAATCGTTTTCCGGATGCTTGTTCGGAAAGCTCTCAAGCATTTCCGGTGCATAATCCGTGGGGTATTTGTTCTTCTGGTTGCCCAGAAGGGTGACGCCGTTCAGTTCTTCTTTGTTTCTTCCGGTCATGGGTTGCATTCTCCTTTTAATTCAATCAGTCTGCCTTGATCTTCTGCGGATAAAGTGCGCGCTGAAGCACGTTCACCAGCACGACGCCGCAGATGGCCGGAACAGTCTGGCCAATGCAGAGGCTGAGCGCGAGCGCACCGTAGGGCACATGCAGCAGATAGGAAAGATACGTCGATACGCCGAGACCCGGCACGAGGATGATCGGAAGGATCATCAGCCGTCGGTTCCAGCCCTGACGGCGGATAAACACGATGATCGCGGTCGTGACAATACCGACGATACAGCCGCCGAACATGTCGAGAAGGCCGAGGCCGCCGAAAAGCATGTTGGCGATGAAGTTAGCGAAACCAAGCGGCAAAACCAGGAACGGAAACAGGTAGGAAAGGCCGTAAAGCGAAGTCGCGATACGGATCTGATAAGCACCGAAGGAAAAGCTCTGCGTGAAATACAGCACTACAATGTAGAGCGCCATGATCATCGCGGAGAGTGTCAGCTTTTGCGCCTTGCTCATATTTTCTTTCACCATATTTCGTTCACCTCCAAATAATGCGTACAACAACGAGAAAAAATTAACATGTTTTTCTGTTTCGTTGTCCCTAGTTTTGTTTAACGACAGGATGGTTTCGAACTGTCATTTCCATATCCGGAAGCAATGTATGCCGAACAGCAC
Source organism: Coprococcus eutactus (assembly GCA_963645185.1). Classification (GTDB taxonomy): domain Bacteria; phylum Bacillota; class Clostridia; order Oscillospirales; family Butyricicoccaceae; genus Agathobaculum. Next base: position 17,703 of record CAVIRF010000004.1, read on the forward strand.
GCCATATAGTATAACGTATCCGCCGACGAAAAGCAAGGGCGGCCGAGCAGAATGCGCGTTTTTCGTCGGAATGCCGAAGAGGGTAAAGGAAAAGCGCCCCGAAAATTGGGACGCTTTCGTGTTAGGCTTTTTTGTGCCGATGCAGCAGCTTCATAAACGCTGCCATCAGCTCGCGGCTGTTGAGCAGGCCGACTGCGGCGAACAGCAGCAGCTGCCAGATGAGCCAGAGCGGAGGCTCGATGAGCATGAGCGCCGCCTGTGCGGCGAGCAGCAGCACCGTCAGGCCCAGACGGGAGGTTTTCCAGCGAATGGGCATGAACCGGCGGCTGTCGAGCGCACGGTAGATGAACAGAGCGACATAGCTCGTGAGCGTTGCCACTGCGGCGCCCGTTCCACCGTAGCGCGGAATGAGCAGCGCGTTCAGAATGATGTTGATGACCGCGGAAAACGCCGTCGACAGGAAGGACGGCACGGTCTTTTTCTCCAGCAGATACACGCTCTTCTGGAAGCTCGACAGACAGTTGAAGCCTGCGCCGATGGCCAGAATGGGGATGAACGTCCAGCCGATATAGTAGTTCTTCACCGCGAGCACCGTTATGGCGAGCTTTGCGCACATAATGCCACCCGAGGCGATGATGAACACGATGGCAGAATACGTGTTGCCCACGTTCGAAAAGAACTCGATCTGCTCCTCCTTGGTGTTGCTGTTGACCATGGAGAGCTGCCATGCATCAATAAAGATGGACGCGACAAGCGCGATGAGCGTCGGCACACGGTAGGCAATCGAATAGATCGCGCTGACCGAGGTGTTCTGCATGGAAGCGAGAAATGCCTGATCGGAGAAGCCGATGATATAAACAAGGATCGCATCCGGAACAAGCGGCAGTGCGTACAGCAGCATGCCGCGCCACAGGTAAAAGTTGATGCGCCGCGGACGGAAATACCGCCAGAGCTTTGCAATCGCAAACAGGCACACGGTCGAGAGCGCGTCCGAGCATATGATGGAAGCTACATAACCGTAGATATTCCAGTGGAACACCTTGAGGTACAGGATGTTCAGCACAATGGTCATGAATGTGCGGAAGATACCGTCGATGGCGTAAAGGCGCACATAGCCGATCGCGCGGATAAACTGACCGCAGACATTCTGCGTGCAGGAGGTAAGCACATACACGTAGATCAGAAGGCGATAGTCGAGCAGCGATCCCGTTGCGCCTGCCGAGGTGTTATAGTGCACAAGTTTCAGCAGGGGATTGAACGGCAGCGAGATCAGAAAGCCGCACGCCACGGTCAGCAGACCAATCGTGAACACATCCGGCTTGCGCCGTCTGCGCTCCAGTCCGTAGCGGATGACCGCCTGTCCGATAGACAGCGATACAACCGGATACAGAATGCTTGTCGTTTTGATGATAAGATCCGCAACACCCATCTCGTCCTGTGTCAGCACGCCGGTGTAGAAGCGCAGCATCAGGATGACAAGGATCTTGGAGCTGAATGTGCCGACAGCAAAGATAAAGGTATTGCTGAGCAGACGTTTATACTGGTTCATTTGTCGCCCTTTCTCAGCCGGATGGAATGGAGTGCATCGATGATGCGGTCGGTCAGGAACGCCGCCGCAAGGCCGAGCACGATGCCGATGAGCATGCCTGCAAGCACATCGGTGGGGTAGTGTACGCTCGCATACAGCCGCGAGAACGCGATGAGCGCCGCCAGCACGAACGCGAGTACACCGGTCTTTTTATGAAAGCACCAGAGTGCTGTTGCCGCTGCAAACGACGAGAGCGCGTGCCCCGACGGGAACGACCACCGGTCGCCCGGGTCGAGCAGCGCGGCAAGGTCGCTGTGCGTGACGAACGGCCGCGGCCGCATGACGAGCTCCTTGAGCCACAGGTTGCCAATGAGCAGTCCTGCGAGCATCGCGAGCAGCATGGCTACGCCTGCACGCCGCGTTTTTCGGAAAAACAGCAGCAGGACCGCAAGCACGATCCAGACCGCGCCGCCGTTTCCGATCAGAGACAGCACAGTCATAACCGGGTCGAGCACGCCGCCGCGGAGCTTGTCCGCGATCAGCAGCAGGACATTGTAGTCCACGCTTCGAATAATGTCGAGCAGAATTTCCATGCTGTCTCCTTTCTAAAATACGTTACTTGCTGGTCTTGCGGTCTACCTCGTCTACGATCAGCGCGAGCGCCTGGTCGCCGGTGACGTTTGCCGCAGTGCCGAAGCTGTCCTGCGAGAAGTGCAGGGCAATGATCAGCTGCTGCATCGGGTCGGTAAAGCCGAGCATCGAGGTGATAAGGCCGAGAGCCGCCATAACGCCGCCGCCCGGAACGCCCGGAGCCGCTACCATGGTGACGCCGAGCATGAGGATGAACGGCGCGAATACAGCGAGCGTCGGGTTCATGCCGCTTGCGATCATGATGCCCATCGAGCCGAGCACGAGACAGATGGTGTCGCCGTTCAGGTTGATGGTCGCGCAGAGCGGAACAACGAAGTCCGCAACGTCATGATTTACGTTATTGCTGTATGCACAGTTCAGCGCTACCGGTATCGTAGATGCAGAAGACTGAGTACCGAGGGCGGTAAAGTACGCAGGCGCGACATTCTTGATGCTCTTCAGGTTGTTCTTTCTGCATACGCCGCTCGCCAGAAGAAACTGGGAGAGGATGTAGAGCAGCTGGAGAATAATAATGATAGCGTACAGAGACGCGAACATCTTGACGGTTGCCGCAAGACGGCCCTCCGCCGCGATGTTGGCGAACAGACCAGCGATGTGCACCGGAATGAGCGGAATGATAACGCGGCGCAGCACGCCGGATACGATGTTCTGAAGATCGCGGAAAACCTTGAGCATGGAGTCGCTCTTGAGGTTTGCCATGCCGATGCCGAGAACGAACGCAAGCACGAGCGCGGTCATAACGCCGAAGATCGGAGTGACCTCGATGGTGAAGAACGGCTCAAAAGCGTTGCTCTCGAGAACGTCGCCCGTGATCGGCTTGATGAGCGACGGCAGGAATGCCTTGCCAATAAAAAAGGTAAGAAAGCCGGAGATGGTCGTCGTGCCGTAAGCGAGCAGCAGCGTCAGACCAAACAGACGGTTTGCCTTCTGACCCAGCTCCGCCATGCCGACCGTAATGAAGGCGATGATGATAAGTGGGATCATGAAGGACAGGAAGGTGGAGAACAGCGAGGTGAACGTCGCAAACAGTCGAATAACCGCGACGAACCCCGTCGAGTCCGCGATACCGAACCAGCCTCCGCAAAGGCCGATCAGCATGCCGGCAATGATGCCGATAATGAGTCTAATCAGCAGTCCAAGTTGTTTCAATGTTACATACTCCTCTTTTTTATTTTCTCTATTTATCCCAGAGATAACAAGTATTATATCAGATAATATCATGCTTCGCAAGCTGTCCGGCGCGGTATCTGTAAAATAACGGCGAAACTTCGAAAATATCTCTTGACAATGCGGCGCTCAGGGGATAATATAATAGCATATGATAAAGGTGATGAACGGGTAAAGTAATTGCACTTTCGTCCTCAGAGAGCTGTCGGCCGGTGTAAGGCAGCGTCGGAATGCAGTGAAACTCGCCCGGGAACTGTCCGCCGAAAGCCCATCGGCCGGTAAGATGGAACGGGATGTCCGCCGTTACACGGACTGCGCATTGATGGATGCGCTTAGAGTGGTCGCAGCTTTTTTCTGCGGCAACAAGAGTGGTACCGCGGAGCTTTCGCTTCGTCTCTTAATGCAGAATTAAGGGACGGAGCTTTTTTTGTCCCTGTACGACAAACATCATCTGAAAGAGAGGACAAGAAACCATGAGTAGAACGATTAAGATTTTTGACACGACCCTGCGCGACGGCGAGCAGTCTCCCGGCTGCTCTATGAACCTCAACGAGAAGATCGAGGTTGCAAAGCAGCTCGAGGCGCTCAAGGTCGACATTATTGAGGCAGGCTTTGCAGCAGCGTCCCCCGGCGATGCAGCAGCGATCGCAGCAATCGCTGACACCGTCCGCGGCGCGACCATCTGCTCGCTCGCACGCAGCGTAGACAAGGACATCGAGGCAGCCTACAACGCGATCCGCCGCGCAGAGTCCGCCCGTATCCATACCTTTATTGCAACCAGCCCGGTACATATGGAGTACAAGCTCAAGATGACCCCGGACGAGGTCATCGAGTCCATCGCGCACAGCGTCGCTTATGCGAAGAGCTTCTGCTCGGACGTTGAGTTCTCCGCAGAGGACGCGACCCGTTCCGACCTCGACTTCCTGTGCCGCGTCGTTGAGACCGCCATCAAGGCAGGCGCTACCACCATCAACATCCCGGACACTGTCGGCTACATGGTACCGGAGGAGTACGCTGCACGCATCAAGTATCTGCGCGAGCACACCACCGGCATTGAGAACGTTGTTCTGTCCTGCCACATGCACAATGACCTCGGCATGGCAGTTGCAAACTCCCTCGCAGGCGTCGAGGCTGGCATCGACCAGATCGAGTGCACCATCAACGGCATCGGCGAGCGCGCAGGCAACGCCTCCATGGAAGAGTGCGTCATGGCGCTCAAGACCCGTGCCGATCACTTCGGCATCAACTGCAACATCGAAACCACTCAGATCTACCGCGCAAGCCGCATGATCCAGACCATCACCGGCGTTGCGGTTGCTCCGACCAAGGCGATCGTCGGCGCGAATGCGTTCGCACATGAGGCAGGCATCCACCAGCACGGCGTCATGGCCAACAAGGAGACCTACGAGATCATGACTCCGGAGTCTGTCGGCATTCCGAAGAATGCGATCGTTCTCGGCAAGCATTCCGGCCGTCACGCATTCGAGGAGCGCCTGCACGAGCTCGGCTACACGCTCGACAAGGAAAAGCTCGAGAAGGCATTTGAGAAGTTCAAGATTCTGGCCGACAAGAAAAAGGTCATCAAGGACCGCGACCTTGAGGGTCTGATCGGTGCTGTTCCGGTTTCCGGTGAAGAGCGCTACACCCTCGACCGCTTCGTTATCAACTCCGGCAACACCATCACCTCTACCGCAGTTATCCGCGTCAAGAAGGGCGACGAGACCTTCGAGCGCGCCGCTGCTTCCGACGGCCCGATCAACGCATCCTTCCAGGCCATCAACAAGATCGTTGGCAAGGACATCGAGCTTGAGGATTACTCGCTGCGTGCACTGACCGATGGCGAGGACGCACAGAGCGAAGCGATCGTCAAGATCCGCGTAGACGGCAGCGACGAGCTCGTTACCGGCCGCGGCGTATCGGTTGACGTCATCGAGGCTTCCATCAAGGCGTACATCAACGGCATCAACAAGTATTTCAACGACTAATCATTGGCAGGAGGAAAAACTGTTATGGGTATGACTATGACGCAGAAGATCCTCGCGAAGCACGCAGGTCTTGACAGCGTGACCGCAGGACAGCTCATCGAGGCAAACGTCGATCTGACGCTCGCGAATGACATCACCGGCCCTGTCGCCATCCGCGAGATGGAAAAGGCTGGCTTCAACAAGGTATTCGACAACACCAAGATTGCTCTTGTAATGGATCACTTCGCTCCGAACAAGGACATCAAGTCCGCAGAGCAGTGTCTGGAGTGCCGTGAGTTCTCGAAGAAGTACAACATCGTCAACTTCTTCGATGTCGGCTCCATGGGCATCGAGCATGCGCTGCTGCCGGAAAAAGGTCTGACCGCTCCCGGTGAGCTCATCATCGGCGCGGACAGCCACACCTGCACCTACGGTGCGCTGGGCGCGTTCTCGACCGGCGTCGGCTCGACCGACCTCGCAGCAGGCATGGCGACCGGCAAGGCGTGGTTCAAAGTTCCGAGCGCGATCAAGTTCGTGCTCAAGGGCAAGCTGAGCCCGTGGGTATCCGGCAAGGACGTTATCCTGCACATCATCGGCAAGATCGGCGTTGACGGCGCTCTGTACAAGTCGATGGAGTTCGTCGGCGAAGGCGCGCACGAGCTGTCCATGGACGACCGCTTCACCATCTGCAACATGGCGATCGAGGCCGGCGCAAAGAACGGCATCTTCCCGGTAGACGACAAGACCATGGCCTACATCAAGGGCCGTGTCAACCGCGACGTCACGGCATTCGAGGCTGACGCTGACGCAGAGTATGAGCAGACCATCGAGATCGACCTGTCTGCACTCCGCCCGACCATCGCATGTCCGCATCTGCCGGAGAACACCAAGACCATCGACGAACTCGGCCATATCGAGGTTCAGCAGTCGGTCATCGGCTCCTGCACCAACGGCCGCATCGACGACATGCGCGTCGCCGCTGAAATTCTGAAGGGCCGCAAGGTCAATCCGAATGTACGTACCATCATTATCCCGGCGACTCAGGACGTTTACCTCCAGTGCATCGAGGAGGGCCTGACCAAGATTTTCATTCAGGCAGGCGCTATCGTTTCCACGCCGACCTGCGGTCCGTGCCTCGGCGGCCATATGGGCATTCTGGCACACGGCGAGAAGGCGGTTTCCACCACTAACCGCAACTTTGTCGGCCGTATGGGTCATATCACCTCGGAAATTTATCTGGCAAGCCCGGCCGTTGCCGCTGCAAGTGCGGTAGCAGGCTACATCTGCGCACCGGACGACCTGAAGTAAGGGAGGAAACACATACCATGAACGCAAAAGGCAAGGTTTTCAAGTACGGTGACAACGTCGACACCGACGTTATCATCCCGGCACGTTATCTGAACATTGCAGACCCTAAGGAGCTGTCCACCCACGCGATGGAGGACATCGACGCGGATTTCGTTAAGAATATGCACCCCGGCGACATCGTTGTTGCTACTCGCAACTTCGGCTGCGGCTCCTCCCGTGAGCACGCGCCGCTCGTTCTGCGCGAGAATGGCGTTTCCTGCGTCATCGCCTCCTCGTTTGCGCGTATCTTCTACCGCAACGCCATCAACATCGGCCTGCCGATCCTTGAGTGCGAGGCGGCAGCGAACGGCATTGATGCAGGCGACGAGGTCGAGGTCGATTTCGATACCGGCGTTATCACTGACGTAACCAAGGGCGAGAGCTGGCAGGCAGCTGCATTCCCGCCGTTCATTCAGAACATCATCAAGGCAGGCGGCCTGCTCAAGTCGCTCAAGGAGAGAGAGGCATAATCCCATGAATTACAATATTGCAGTAGTAAAGGGCGACGGCATCGGCCCGGAGATCGTCTCCGAGGCTATGCTTGTGCTCGACAAGGTCGGCGAGAAGTTCGGCCACAAGTTCAACTTTCAGGAAGTCCTCGCAGGCGGCTGCTCGATCGACAAGAACGGTATTCCGCTGACCGAGGAGACCATTGAGATCTGCAAGAACGCAGACTCCGTGCTGCTCGGCGCCGTCGGCGGCCCGAAGTGGGACGAAGTCCCGAGCGAAAAGCGTCCGGAGAAGGCGCTGCTCGGTCTGCGCTCTGCGCTCGGCCTGTTCGTCAACCTGCGCCCGGCGCAGATGCACAAGGCTCTCGCAGATGCCTGCCCGATCAAGCCGGAGATCATCGGCGACGGTTTTGACATTCTCGTCTGCCGCGAGCTGACCGGCGACGTTTACTTCGGCAAGCACTACCGCCGCGAGAGCGACAAGGGCTGGGGCGAGACCGGCGCGGACGACATGAACTACTCGGTCTACGAGGTTGAGCGCATCGGCCGCCGTGCCTTCGAGATGGCGATGAAGCGCAACAAGAAGGTCTGCTCGGTCGACAAGGCGAACGTTCTCGAGACCAGCCGCGTATGGCGTGAGACCATGCACCGCATCAAGGACGAGTATCCGGAGGTCGAGTACACCGATATGTACGTTGACAACTGCGCCATGCAGCTCGTCCGCAATCCGGGTCAGTTCGACGTTATCGTAACCGGCAACCTGTTCGGCGACATTCTGTCCGATGAGGCTTCCATGATCACCGGCTCCATCGGCATGCTGCCGTCCGCTTCCATGAACAAGAGCGGCAAGGGCATGTATGAGCCGATCCACGGCTCCGCACCGGATATCGCAGGCAAGGGCATCGCAAACCCGATCGCTACCATCCTGTCCTGCGCGATGATGCTTCGCTACTCTTTCGGTCTGAAGGCCGAGGCGGACGCCATCGAAACCGCTGTTGAGAACGTACTGAACGCCGGTCATCGCACCGCAGACATCGCTGCCAAGGGCGAGAAGGTGCTGTCCACCTCTGAGATGGGCGCGCTGATCCGCGAGCAGCTGTAATTTCAAATGAATACAGAAGGGGAGCGCCGTGGCGTTCTCCTTTTGTCGTTTTCCGCATAGAATGAAGCGGAGGTGAGCATATTTGGAGCACCTTTCGCAGTATATCGATGCGGATTACGCCGTACTCTCTGCCGTTCTGTACTGTCTCGGCAAGGTACTGAAGGCTCTCGGACGTTTTCCCAACCGGCTGATACCGCTGACGCTGACCGGTTGCGGCATCGCGCTGGCATGTCTCGGCGCGGCGTCCCGGTGGACGGAATACGCCAACTGGGCCGGAGCGCTGTTTGACTGCGTTGTGCAGGGCATCCTGTGCACCGGCATGTCGGTCTATCTCAACGAGGTTGTTTCACACTGTGGTCCGGGTGGCTGTTCTTCCGGAAAATAGTACCGAAAATTTATATTTCCGCACAGAAAGTCCGGGTTTTCCTCGGGCTTTCTGTTTTTTTCGTCAAATCGATGGTTTGCCGGGTCAGCACTTGTGATTTTTTATAAACTGCGTTATAATATAAAGGATTATGGGCAGTGCCCGATGATGACGTATTTACATAGGAGAATAAAAGGATGAAAACCGCTTCTATTTTAGGCGTGCAGTTCCACGCAGTCACAAAACAGCAGGCCGTCGAACTGGCGATGAGCAAGCTCCGCGCGCGACAGAAGGGTTATGTTGTAACACCTAACCCGGAGATCGTCGATCTCTGCCGCCGCGATCCCGAATTCATGGGCATCGTAAACCACGCCGCCCTCGTTCTGCCGGACGGCATCGGCATTATCTACGCCGCAAAAATTCTCGGCGAGAGCCTGCCGGACCGTGTTCCGGGCATTGAATTTGCCGAAGAGCTCTGCGCGGCAATGGCCAAGGAGAACATGCGTCTTTACCTGCTCGGCGCGAAGCCGGGCATCGCAGAAAAGGCAGGCGCAAACCTGTGTGTAAAGTACCCGGGTCTTGTGCTCGCCGGCACGCACGACGGTTATTTCAAAGACTCGCAGCAGGTCGTAGACGCGATCAACGCCGCAGGCGGCGCAGATGCCGTCTTTGTGTGCCTTGGTGCGCCCAAGCAAGAGAAGTTCATCGCCGCGAACATCGACGACATCCACGGCACGCTGTTCTGCGGTCTCGGCGGCTCGCTCGACGTATTCGCAGGCGTTTCCAAGCGTGCGCCCGACATCTTTATCAAGCTGGGTCTGGAGTGGTTTTACCGTCTGCTCAAACAGCCGAGCCGCATCGGCCGCATGCTGAAGCTGCCGAAATTCCTGCTCGTCGTCATCCGTGAGCGCCTGTTCGGCAAGAAAGGATAAGAATTTATGAAAGTCAAACTGCTGGCTCATACTCCCGAGCCGGAAAAGCTTGTCGCTGCGGCAGCAAAAAACTGCTACTCTTCAAGCAATATCGACAACGTCCTTGAGGGACTGACAGACGAAAAGACGGAGAGCTTTGTCAACATGCTCTCGGAGGTCGGTCACGAAAGCCCTATCGAGCACGTTTCCTTTACCTTCGCCATTGAGGGCGTTTCTCGCTCGCTTCTGGCGCAGATCACCCGTCACCGCATGGCGTCTTTCTCCGTGCAGAGCCAGCGCTATGTGCGTGAAAAGGGCTTTGAGTATGTTCTTCCGCCCGAGATTGATAAAATCCCGGCGGCTCGGGAAAAATTCATTCAGGCGATGGAGGACGATCAGCGCACCTACGAGGAACTGACCGCTGCACTGATGGAAGGCTATCTGAAAGAGCTGCTTGAGCAGGGCGTACCGGAGAAAACGGCGCGCAGCAAGGCTGAAAAGCATGCCATCGAGGATGCGCGTTACGTTCTGCCGAACGCCTGCGCAACCCGTATCATGATGACTGCCAACGCACGCAGCCTCAAGAATTTCTTCCGTCTGCGCTGCTGCAACCGCGCGCAGTGGGAAATCCGCGTGCTCGCAGAAGAGATGTACAAGCTGGTTTACGCTGTGGCGCCGACTCTGTTCGGCCACTGCGGCCCGGCCTGTGTTGACGGTGCCTGCACCGAGGGCAAAATGTCCTGCGGCAAGGCAGCCGAAGTCCGCGCGCATTACAAGGAGCTGCGCGGAGAGGGAAAGTAACCCTCACAAAGAATAGAAAGGATTTTTATGCTTCCGTTTCGTGAAATAACCTTAGAAGATAAAGCTGCGGTCGAAAAATGCGGCTCGCACTACAATTATCACCTGTGCGAGCGCTGCTTTGTCGACCTGTTCATGTGGCGCGGCCACTACAATACGAAAATCTGTTTTTTAGACGGATTTTTCCTGATCAAAATGTCTCCGCTCGACGGCGGACATGACTGTTACCTTGCGCCGGTCGGTGAGGGCGACCTCGGTGCGGCGCTCGACGCACTCGAGCAGGACGCCGCAGAACGCGGCATTCCGTTCGTGATCGTATCGGTCGCGGAACCGATGATCGAGCGCATTGAAGCGGCTCGTCCGGGTAAATTCGTTTTCTCGCATGACAACGAGGACGGCGATGACTATATCTACCTCGCTGAAAAGCTCTCGACGCTCTCCGGCAAAAAGCTCCAGAGCAAGCGCAACCTCGTCAACCGCTTCAAGGCCGCTTATGAGGGACGCTGGAGCTACGAGAACATGACAAAGGACAATATCAAGGATGCCTTTGCGTTCCATGTTCACTGGTGCAACCTCAACGGCTGCGCCCATGAACGTGATTTCGAGGGCGAGACCTGCGCTATCGTGCAGGCGCTCCATAATTTCGACTATCTGAACCTGCGCGGCGGACTGCTGCGTCTGGACGGCGAAGTCATCGCGTTTACCTTCGGCTGTCAGGCAACGCCGGACATGTACGTAGTACAGATCGAAAAGGCGGATCACACCATTCAGGGCGCGTATCAGATGATCAATCAGCAGTTTGTGCAGCGCAACTGCACGGATGTGATGTACGTCAACCGCGAGGAGGACCTTGGTCTCGAAGGTCTGCGCAAGGCTAAAAAGTCCTATTATCCCGTTATGCGCGGTGTGAAATATATGGCTGTACCGAAGGAGTGAGGACAAATGATCCGATTTGCCGAGCAGAGCGATCTTCCGGCGATTCGCTCACTCTGGGAAACCTGTTTCCCGGATGAGGGAGGATTTAACGACTACTTTTTCTCGCATCTCTACGAACCGCAGCACACGCTGCTGCTCACGCAGGAGAATACCCTGTGTGCGATGCTTCAGATGCTCCCATACACGCTTTCGATCAATGGGAAGCCTCACGAGATCACCTATATTTATGGCGTGTGCACACATCCCGCGCACCGCCGTCACGGCTATGCCGCAGAGCTTCTGGAACGCTCTTTTGTTCTCGATAAGGAACGAGGGAGACCGGTCTCGATCCTCATTCCGGCTGAAAAATGGCTGTTCGAGTTCTATCGCCCGTTCGGCTACACCGAAACATTCTACCTCTCGCGCCGCACGCTGACGCAGACGTCAGGGGAGAGCGAGCCGCTGCGCCGACTCAGTGCTTCTGACATTCCGCAGATCAATGCACTTTACAAGGCTTCGTGTCCGTCGCTTCATATCGTGCGCAGCCGGGAAGAATGGGCGCGGCAGATCACGATGTTCGACGCACTCGGTGCCGGTGTTTACGGCTGGTTTGATGGAGAGACACTCACCGCTTACGCTTTCTGCTGGGAGGACAACGCGCAGGAAGCGATTGGACTTACCGCAAACCGGGAGAGGGGACTGCTGAACGCGCTCGGTCGAGAGACGCTCACCGTCACCGGTCCCGGCTCAGAAACCGCACTCGGCGTTGCCAGATGGCATGATGCGCCGTGTACGGACAACGGATATATCAATCTTATGCTCAACTGAAAGGTGTGACAGCAATGGTATATGTATTACTGGCTGAAGGCTTCGAGGAGGTCGAAGCACTGACTCCGGTCGATCTGCTCCGACGCGCAGGCGTTGAGACAAAGCTTGTCGGTGTGACCGGCGAAACCGTCTGCGGCGCACGCGGCATCAAGGTCGTGACCGATCTGTCGATGGACGACATCGATCTTGCGCAGGCCGACATGATCGTGCTGCCCGGCGGCATGCCCGGCACGACCAATCTGTACGCAGACAAGCGCGTGACCGACGCGGTTCGTGCGATGTACGACACTGATAAATATGTTGCCGCAATCTGTGCCGCACCGTCCGTCATTCTCGGCGGCATGGGTCTGCTCGAGGGCCGCAAGGCAACCTGCTACCCCAGCATGGAGGACGGCATGAAGGGCGCTGAGGCGGTTTCGACCACCTGCGTCACTGACGGAAAGATCATCACCGCCTGCGGCGTCGGCGGTGCACTCGACTTCGCCTGCGCGCTCATTACCGCACTTGTCAGCCGTGAAAAGGCGGACGAGATTGCCGCTTCGGTCGTATATCATGCTGCAAACTGATAAACAGCAGCTCCGCAGGTACTACCGCGAGGCAAGGCGTGCACTTTCCGCAGATGAAAAGCAGGTTATTGATCGCGGAATTACGGCAAACCTGCTGAAAAGCAATCTGTATCGCGATGCGGCCTGCATTTTCTGCTATGTCTCCACAAAGGACGAAATCGACACGACTGCCATTCTGGAGCAGTCACTTGCAGACGGAAAAACGCTCTGCGTGCCGCTGTGTGGCAGGGCAGGGGAGATGTCCGCCCGGCGCATCCGCTCGCTGAATGAGCTGCAAAGCGGTGCCTACGGCATTCTGGAGCCGCGCTCCGACGCGCCGGAGATCGCACCCGACAGCATTTCGCTCGTCATTGTTCCTGCACTCTCGTGCGATAGAGACGGTTATCGCCTTGGCTACGGAGGCGGCTATTACGACCGCTTTCTTGCCCGGGCCCATGCTGTCACTGCCGCGCTCTGCGCAGAGAGCCGTCTGACGGACGAGCTTCCGCGTGAGCCGTTTGATCTTCCGTGCAACTATATCATCACCGAAAGGCAGGTGCTGCACACGAATGAAAAATAAAACAGCACTTTTATCCGGTCTCAGTCCGTTTGTCTGTTTCTGTCTGCTGACAGGACTCAGCCGGCTCATCGTCCGCTATGTCGGCAGCAGCCTGCCGCTTCTTCTGCTGGCTGAGGTGCTTTCCTTTATGCTCCCGGCGCTTCTCGCGTACTTTGCTGCCGAGGACCGCACCGCGATCAAGAACAGACTTGAATGGAAAACGCCGCCAAAGGGCGGACTTCTGTTCTCCATTCTGCTCGGCATTACGGTCGCAATGTTCGCTCTCGCGACGAATATTGCACTTGGCTCGCTCATCGGACAGGCAAACGGTGATTTTGTCGCCGCGACGCTGCCGCTGGGCCAGTCTAAATTCGGTGCGCACGGCGCATATTTTGTATTCGCCGCTGCGGCGGCCTTCGTTGAGGAGCTTTTTCTGCGCGGTGTGCTCATGCCAATTCACGAAGAAGGCGTCGGCACCTCGGCCTGCCTGCTGTTTGCCGGTCTTACATTTGCTCTGCTTCAGGGTGATCCGCTCCGCATGATCGGCGCATTCGCCGCAGGCTGCGCTTTCGCTTACACCGCCTACATTTTCGACAGTGTATGGCCTGCCGTGATCGCACATCTGGCAGGAGGTCTTTACCTGTCGATCACCATGTGGATGACCGACATTTACGCGCCGTTCGGCATCGGGAATTATTTCTTCGCCTGCAATCTGCTTGGCCTGCTGCTGTTCCTGTACCTGACTGTGCGCACAGCGCAGGGCATGCTCGTGCGCGACTCGGTTCCGCATTTCGCAAAAAGCGCCGGTCTGTATGATCTGTGGCTTCTCATGCGAAACCCGGGTTTTCTCGTGTTCATTGTCGCATTTGCGGCAAAAATTGTTTTGGATACGATCGGCTGAGCCGGTCGGGATGTTTCGAGGTGAATTATGGATTACGATAAGTACGACAATCAGGAAAATCAGGAGGTCCGCCGCAAGCGCCGCCGCAGCAGACGGCAAAAGAACAGCGGCTGCGCCGGTACGATGGTCTATGTCATCGCGGTCGTAGGCGCGTCGCTCGTCATTTCGCTTGCAGCGATCTTCACCGCAAACGATGTCTTTGCGTTTGTCAAGGACAACGCCATGCAGCAGTTCTACGTTTCGGAGAACACCAAGCTCGCCGATCTGGCAAAGGATCTGGACAAGCAGGGAATTATCAATTACGGCACGGTATTCAAGGCATATCTCGCCATCAAGGGCAATTCCGATGACGATGTACTCGCCGGTGAGTATCAGCTCAACCCGAGCATGGACTACGGTCAGATCATCGACAAGCTGACCAACTCTTCTTCGTCTGACACGCTTCAGGTCACGATTCCCGAGGGCTACTCGGTCGCACAGGTGCGCCAGCTCCTGCTCGACAATCATGTCTGCACCGCGGACGCGCTCGACAAGGTTCTCAACCAGTATCCGTTCAAGCACGATTTCCTTCAGGACGAAAAGCCGGTCGAAGAAGGCTGGCTCGAAGGCTATCTGTTCCCGGATACCTACGAGATCTACAAGGGCAACGGTTCGGTCGTTGATACGATCAACAAGATGCTCAACAACTTTGCAACACGCTACGACTCCGATATTACGGACGGCGCCAACGAACTCGGCCGCTCCATGCACGACATTGTAACCATCGCATCGCTCGTTGAGCGCGAAGCGCAGCGCGATGATGAGCGCGCACGCATTGCAGGCGTTATCTACAACCGTCTGAACAATTCGAGCGAATTCCCGTATCTTCAGGTGGATGCGTCCGTTCTGTACGGTCTCGGCCGCACGAGCGGCAAGCTCACCGACGACGACCTCAAGAGCGACTCGCCGTACAACCTCTATACCAACGAGGGCCTGCCTCCCGGACCGATCTGCAATCCGGGCTATGCTTCGCTTTACGCTGCAAGCCATCCGGAAAGCCATGATTATTACTATTATGTCGCAATGCCCGACGGCAGCCACCTGTTTGCAAGCAGCTACGAGGAGCATCAGCGCAACATCGAGACCTCGAACGCTGCACAGGCACAGGCCGCCAGCGCTAGCGCGGACCAGAGCACGGAGGTAAGCGGTGAATAAATTTCCAGAACTTCTTTCGCCTGCCGGTGATCCCGAAAAAATGCGTTTCGGGATCGCCTACGGCGCTGACGCGGTCTATATGGCCGGTCAGCGCTTCGGCATGCGCGCTGCCGCTGCGAACTTCGACGACGAAGCGCTGCGCCGCAGCATCGCCGATGCACACGCACATGGCGTAAAATGCTATATCACGGTCAACATCATGCCTTCGTGCCGCGATCTTCCTGCGCTGCCCGCTTATCTTGAGCTGCTTCAGGACGTAGGCGCGGACGCGATGATCGTTGCCGATGTCGGCGTCATCCGCATGGCGCAGAAATACGCTCCCAAGGTACCGCTGCACATCTCGACCCAGACCAGCATCCTCAACCCCGAGGCTGCGAACTTCTGGGCGGACATGGGCGCAGAGCGTGTCGTGCTTGCGCGTGAGCTCTCGCTCGAGGAGATCGCAGAGATCCGTGCCAAAACACCGAAATCGCTTGAAATCGAAGCATTCGTTCACGGCGCGATGTGCATTTCCTACTCCGGCCGCTGCCTGATCTCGCAGTACATGACCGGACGTGACGCAAACCACGGCGCATGCGCACAGCCCTGCCGCTGGAACTATTCGCTGATGGAGGAAAAGCGCCCCGGCGAATTCTTCCCGGTCGAGGAGGACAGCCGCGGCACCTATCTGTATAATTCCAAGGATATGTGCATGATCGAGCACATCCCGGAGCTCGTCAAAGCCGGTATCGACTCCTTCAAGATCGAGGGACGCAATAAGACCGCATACTACACGGCCTGTGTGACCGGCGCATACCGCGCTGCGATCGACGCTTACCTTGCAGATCCCGAGCATTATGTCATGCCGCAGTTCTGTCTCGACGAGGTGAACAAGGTCAGCCACCGCGAGTATTACACCGGTTTTTACTTTGGTCCCTCGACCGATGGTCAGCATTACGGTGACAGCCAGTATATCCGCGAATATGAGGTCGTGGGCATGCCGGTCGACTGCCGCGAGGACGGCACCGCCGTATTCGCCCTCAAGAACCGCTTCTTCAAGGGCGAGGAGCTGGAGCTGCTTCAGCCGGGCCACGCGCCCTATACCTTCCGTGCAGAGGCATTGAACGACGACGGTGAAGCGCTCGATCTGTTCAACGTACCGCAGATGAAGGTGCATTTCAAGTTCCCGTTTGCCGTTGACAGCTTTGCTATCCTGCGCAAAAAGAAGGAACGTCCCGAATAAAGAAAAACATCCTGCCGCAGAGTCTTTCAGGCTCACGGCAGGATGTTTTTATCTTTTATTTTTGGGCTCAGTGCTCCGCCCAGTCGAGAGAGCGTCCGACCGCCTTGTCCCATCCGCTCAGCAGCCGTCTGCGTTTCTCGTCCTCCATCGAGGGCGCATAAAGCGTGTCGCACCGCCACAGCTCCTTGAGCTCGTCGCGGCTGCTCCAGACGCCGGTTGCCAGACCGGCAAGATAGCATGCACCGAGCGCCGTCGTTTCGCGGATGACCGGACGGCGTATTGTGCAGTCCGAAATATCAGCCTGAAACTGCATGAGGAAGCTGTCGCGGCTTGCGCCGCCATCCACCGAAAGGGAGGAGAGCGACACGCCTGTGTCACGCTTCATCGCCGTCAGCAGATCGTTCACCTGATAGGCGATCGACTCCTGTGCCGCGCGGATGATGTGCTCGCGCGTCGTGCCGCGCGTCAGACCGATCAGGCAGCCGCGCGCATACATATCCCAGTGCGGCGCGCCGAGTCCGGTGAACGCCGGAACGAGATAAACGCCGCCGGTGTCCTTTACTTTGTTCGCATAGTATTCCGCGTCCCGGCTCTCCGAGAAAAAGCGCATCTCGTCGCGCAGCCACTGAATGACCGCACCGCCGACAAATACGCTGCCCTCAAGCGCATACTGTGTTTCGTCGCCAATACGGATGCCGATCGTGGTCAGCAGGCCGTTTTCGCTCTCGCAGGCTGTCGTTCCGGTGTTCATCAGCAGAAAGCAGCCGGTGCCATAGGTATTTTTCGCGTCGCCAGCGCTGAAACAGGTCTGGCCGAACAGCGCTGCCTGCTGATCGCCTGCGATACCTGCGATCGGAATGTCGCCGCCGGGCAGGGAAACGTAGCCGTAAATCTCACTCGACGAGCATACGCGCGGCAGCATTGCCTGGGGAATATCCAGTGCCTCCAGCAGCGTGTCGTCCCAGTCAAGGCTGTGGATGTCAAAGATCATCGTGCGCGCGGCGTTGGTCGCGTCCGTGATATGTACTCTGCCGCCTGTGAGCTTCCAAACGAGCCATGAATCCACCGTTCCGAACAGGATCTCGCCCTTTTCCGCTTTCTCCCGTGCGCCCTCCACATGGTCGAGCAGCCACTTGATCTTGGTACCTGAAAAATAGGCATCCGGTACAAGACCGGTCGTGCGACGGATATGATCGGACAGTCCGTTCTCCACGAGCCCGTCTACAATGTCCGCTGTGCGGCGGCACTGCCACACAATGGCGTTATGGATCGGGCGGCCGGTCGTTTTGTTCCAGAGAATGGTTGTCTCGCGCTGATTGGTGATGCCGATACCGGCAACATCGGCAGGGGAGACATCCGCCGCAGCCAGAACTTCGAGCATGGCAGCATACTGCGTGGACCAGATCTCCATCGGGTCCTGCTCGACCCATCCTTCGTGCGGATAATGCTGTGTCAGTTCATGCTGACGGATGGCAAGAATGTTCTGCTCGCTATCAAAAAGAATTGCCCTCGAGCTTGTCGTACCCTGATCGAGGGCCAGTATATACTTTCCCATACGGAAAACTCCCTTCCTGCGGCTTTCGTTTTTCTTTTTACTCGTGCTTTTATCATACTCTGCGCAGTACATGCTTGTCAACTATGGGTGTCTCCTCAATAATATTCATTGCAAGAGACCGCAAAATATGATATGATAAAAATTAAGTATGGGGAAGTATGCCCTTACGCTCAAATCAAAATCACAAAGAGGAAAGCGCAATGAATGAATATACTGTAATCGGCATAGTCGTCGCCGCCTTTATCCTGGCCGGCGTGCTGTCCTACTTTTTTACACCGCCCGTCAAGCGGTTCGCGCATAAGGTAGGCGCGATCGATGTGCCAAAGGACAACCGGCGCATGCACAAGGAACCAATTCCGCGTCTCGGCGGTCTTGCGATTTTCGGCGGTTTTCTGTGCTCCATTCTGGTATTCGGTCAGCTCGACCAGACCATGCTGTGCGTGCTGCTCGGCGCGACGATCATTGTAGCGCTTGGCATCTTTGACGATGCGCTCGCACTCGGCGCAAAGCTCAAGTTTGTCGTACAGATCGTCGCGGCTGCCATTCCGGTCTGTGTCGGCGGTCTTCAGATTCGTCTTTTCACCAACCTCAACCCGTTTTCGGATGCGCCGTTCTGGCATCTCGGCTTTCTCGCCGTTCCCATCACGATCATCTGGATCGTCGGCATTACGAATGCGGTCAATCTGATCGACGGTCTGGACGGTCTTGCTGTCGGCGTATCGTCTATTGCCTCGATCACCATGCTTGCTGTCGCACTGCTGACCGACAACATGGCGATCGCTATCACGATGGCCGCCCTTACGGGCGCCTGCATCGGCTTTATGCCGTACAACCTCAACCCTGCAAAGATCTTCATGGGCGACACCGGCTCGACCTTCCTCGGCTATATGCTTGCAACCGTGTCCATCATGGGTCTGTTCAAATTCTACGCCGTCATCTCGTTCGCAGTACCGTTCCTTATCCTCGGTCTGCCGATCTTTGATACGGCAAACGCGATCATCCGCCGCCTTGCGGAGGGCCGCAGCCCGATGAGCCCTGACCGAGGCCATGTGCATCACAAGCTGATCGACATGGGATTCAACCAGAAGCAGGCGGTCGCTATTCTTTACGCAATCAGCGCAACGCTCGGCCTCACTGCCGTCGTACTCACCTCGTCTGGTGAAGTAAAGGCTGTCGTACTGCTTGCAGCGGTACTTGCAGCAATCCTTGTCGGCGCGTGCATCATCTATGGCACAGAACACTGGGGCAAGCATCCGCAGGAGCAGAAAAAACATAACAAAGAGGCTGCACAGGAGGAGAAAAACAAACATGAATAAAATCAAGGTAATGACTGTATTCGGCACGCGCCCGGAGGCTATCAAGATGGCTCCGCTCGTGCATGCACTTGAGCAGAACGAAAACACCGAGTCCATTGTCTGCGTTACCGCGCAGCACCGTGAAATGCTCGATCAGGTGCTCGATATTTTCGGCATCAAGCCGGATTATGACCTGAACATCATGCAGCCGCGCCAGACACTCGCCACCATCACTGAGAAGAGCCTGCACGGTCTGGATGAGGTGCTTGAGAAGGCGCAGCCGGACATCGTTCTCGTCCATGGCGACACTTCGACCACCTTCGCCGGTGCGCTCGCGGCGTTCTACCACAAGATCCCGGTCGGCCATGTCGAGGCCGGTCTGCGCACCTATGACAAATACTCTCCGTTCCCGGAGGAGATGAACCGCAAGCTGACCGGTCAGATCGCGACGCTGCATTTCGCACCGACCCCTCGCAACCGCGACAATCTCGCCCGTGAAGGCATCACCGAGGGTGTTTCCGTTGTCGGCAACACCGTTGTTGACGCGATTCACATGACTGTCAAGCCGGACTTTGCATTCCGCGACGAGCAGCTGAAAACGCTCGACTTTGAGAACAACCGTGTCGTTCTTGTTACCGCGCACCGCCGCGAGAACTACGGCGAGCCGATGGAGAACATCTGCCGCGCGATTGCTGAGCTGAGCGAGACATACCCAGATGTACACTTCGTTTATCCGGTTCACCTCAGCCCGTATGTGCGCGAGACCGCAGAGAAGTTCCTCGGCGGCAACGAGCGCATTCACCTCATCCATCCGCTGACCGTTGATGAGATGCACAACCTGATGGCGCGCTGCTTCATGATCATGACCGACTCCGGCGGACTTCAGGAGGAGGCTCCGAGCCTCGGCAAGCCGGTTCTGGTACTGCGCCGCGAGACCGAGCGCCCGGAGGCGATCGAGGCCGGTACGGTCAAGCTTGCAGGCGTTGAACAGGCGAATATCGTAAAGCTTGCACGCGAGCTGTTCGATGACGAGACCGCTTACGCCAAGATGGCGCACGCTGTCAACCCCTACGGCGACGGCAAGACCTCGAAGCGCATCGTTGAAGCGATCGAGCATTATTTCGGTCTGCGCGAAAACGGCCCTGCACCGTTCAACCCGTGAAAAAGCGAAAAATCCTCTCTGTACCTATGGCAGCCGCCATCTGTGCAGGTGTGCTCGTATCGCTCCTGTTTCTGAGCTATGTCATGTCCTCCGGTCTGTTGCACCGCCGCGACACCGGCATCACGCTGCCGACAGGGGAGGCCGACACGCCGGTCATTACGGCTGGCAGTCAGCTGCTGACCGCGCAGAGCGTTGCGGATGTCGATATTACGACCGATAACGTTCAGCAGGTCATCGCGTCTCTGGCGCGGCCCGAGGCCTACAGTTGCACGATCGAAAACAAGCTGTACTATTCCGGCGGCTCATCCTCGCTTCGCTGCCGCCGCTATGTCCGTGACGGTGTTGTTCGGACAGATACGCTGACCGAAAGCGGCTCTGTCCGCTCCTCGATCATCCGCAAGGGAGATACCATTTATTCCTGGAACGCTGACAGCGCGGCAGTCTATGAAGGCAAGGCAGGCAGTTTTTCCGACGATGCCTCCGCCATGCTTCCGACCTACGAGGATGTGCTCGCAGCAGGTGTCACACCGCTTTCCGCGAGCCGCACCTCCACCGACGGCGAGCCGTGCATCATCGTCAGCTTTGATCTGGACGGCTACCGTTGCGCCTACAGCGTATCTGCGTCCTCAGGACTTCTCAAAAGCGCATCGTTCTATTCAGGCGATACGCTGACTCGCTCGGTCTCCGTTTCCGGACTTGTGACCGATGCCCCCGACAAGGCGTATTTTGCCCTGCCCAGTGGGAAAACACTATTAGGAGAGTAACCATTCAAAATGTCAGAATACTTAAAAATTTCCGAGGAAATCCGTGCGCTCGGCGCTGAAGCTGAGCACGAAATCCGTCCTTATTTCTCCCGTATTGAAGAGATCTGCGACCGAAACACCGAAAAGGTGCTCGCCGCTTTCGCGAAAAACCGCGTTTCCGATAACCTGTTTGCCGGTACGACCGGCTATGGCTACGACGATTACGGCCGCGATACGCTCGACAAGATCTATGCCGATATTTTCGGCACAGAGGCTGCACTCGTGCGTATTGGCTTTGTAAACGGCACACACGCCCTGTCCTGCGCGATGTTTTCTGCGGTCAAGACGGGGGATACCGTGCTGTCCGTCACCGGACCGGCATACGACACCCTCCAGAATACCATCACTGGCGACTACTGCGGCAGCATGAAGAGCTACGGCATCAGCTACAAGCAGGTCGACCTGAAGGACGGCGTTCCCGACCTGCCTGCGATCCGCGAGGCGGCCAAGGACGAAAAAATCAAGCTCGTATTCATTCAGCGCAGCCGCGGCTATGCGGTGCGCAAAACGCTTTCTGTCGAGGAGATCGGCAAGGTCTGCGAGGTCGTGCGCGAGGTCAATCCGCACGCTGCCATCATGGTCGACAACTGCTACGGCGAGTTCACCGAAGAGATCGAGCCGACGCAGGTTGGCGCAGATATCATCGCCGGTTCGCTCATCAAGAACCCCGGCGGCGGTCTTGCCCCCACAGGCGGCTATATCGCCGGCCGCAAGGACCTCGTCGAAAACGCTTCCTACAAGCTGACTGCGCCCGGCATTGGCGGTGAATGCGGCTGCACGATGGGTCAGAACCGTCTGCTGTTTCAGGGTCTGTTCATGGCGCCGCACGTTACCGCTCAGGCGCTCAAGACCGCGATCTTCTGCGCGAAGGTAATGGAAAAGCTCGGCTATGAGGTCAGCCCCAAAGCGGAAGAGCCGCGTTACGACATCATTCAGACCATTGCATTCGGCAAGCCGGAGCCGCTGCGTCGCTTCTGCGAGGGCATTCAGTCCGGCGCTCCGGTCGATTCGTTTGTCACCCCTGAACCCTGGGCAATGCCTGGCTATGACGATCCCGTCATCATGGCGGCCGGTGCGTTCGTACAGGGCGCATCCATCGAGCTTTCCGCCGATGCGCCGATGCGCGAGCCGTATGTCTGCTACATGCAGGGCGGCCTGACCTACTCCTCCGGCAAAGCAGGTATCCTGCTCGCAGCCGAGAGAATCAAAAACAGCAAATGATCCGACAGGGATGAGTGCTTTTTCGCATTCATCCCTGCCTTTATCGTGATACATATTGCAAAATGCACACGTTTGTGCTATAATATCTGAACTCGGAATTATTTTTCCGTTTTATGTTGGCAAAGGACCTGTTATGATCATTCTTGGCATAGATCCCGGCTACGGCACGATCGGTTACGGTGTCGTCCGGTTCGATAATATGAAATTCACCGCTATCCAGTACGGTGCTGCGAAAACCGCGCCGGGTACGCCCATGCATCTGCGTCTGTGCGAGATTTATGACGATATCTGCACACTCGTGGATACATTTCACCCGGACGAGGTTTCCATCGAGGAGCTTTTCTTCTCAAAGAACATCACGACCGGCATTCAGGTCGCGCAGGCGCGCGGTGTTATCCTGCTCGCGCTCGCACAGAAGGGACTGCATCCGGTCTCCTATACACCAAATCAGGTCAAGATGGCGGTCGTCGGCTACGGCAACGCGGAGAAAAAGCAGATGATGGAGATGACGAAAAACATCCTCCATCTCACAAAGCTGCCGCGCCCGGACGACGCGGCGGATGCGCTCGCACTCGCCATCTGCCACGGTCATTCCAGACAGGCTATGCGATATGAGGGTTTGTAATTTATGTTTTACTATGTTGACGGAACGGTAAGCGTCCTTCAGCCGGGACTTGCCGTGATCGACTGCGGCGGTGTAGGCTATGCCTGCCACGCATCGCAGAACACAATCGGCAAGCTGAAGATCGGCACAAAGGCTCGTCTGCTGACCTATCTCAATGTGCGCGAGGGGATTTTCGAGCTGTACGGCTTTATTGATGAGGAAGAAAAGTCCTGCTTCGAGATGATGATCGGCGTTTCCGGCGTCGGTCCCAAAGCCGCGCTGTCCATTCTCTCGGTCGCACCGCCCGACCGGCTCGCGCTCTCGATCATCACCGGTGACGAGAAAATGCTCACGCAGGCGCCCGGCATTGGCAAAAAGATCGCGCAGCGCATCGTTCTGGAGCTTCGGGACAAAATGAGCAAGGAACAGCTTGAAAGTGCATCTGCGGCTTCGCCTGTTGCCGCAGCAGAGCTCTCCGGCGGCGTAAACCATACGCAGGAGGCCGTCGCAGCGCTCATGGTACTCGGCTATACGCAGGCAGAAGCGCTTCATGCAATGAAACAGATCGACACAGCCGGCATGGAAGCGGATGAGATCATCCGCCAGTGTCTCAAGAAACTTGTTAAGCAATAATAGGGGAGAGTGTTCCTTTGAGTATTGAATTTTCCGGCGGCATGGCGGATGATGAACGCATCATCTCCACCCGGCAGCTGTCCGAGGACGAGACCGAGAACTCGCTCCGCCCCAAGACGATGGCGGATTACATCGGACAGACAAAGACCAAGGAAAACCTGAGCGTATATATCGAAGCCGCGAAAATGCGCGGCGAGTCGCTTGACCATACGCTGCTGTACGGTCCTCCCGGACTCGGCAAGACCACGCTCGCTGGTATCATCGCCTCCGAGATGGGCGTCAACATCCGCGTCACGAGCGGCCCGGCCATTGAAAAAGCCGGAGATCTTGCCGCTTTATTGACAAATCTCTCAGAAAATGATATTTTGTTTATTGACGAGATTCATCGTCTTGACCGTGCGGTGGAGGAGATCCTTTATCCGGCGATGGAGGACTATGCGCTTGATATTATCATCGGCAAGGGTCCGTCCGCTCGCTCCATCCGCATCGACCTGCCACGCTTTACGCTGATCGGCGCAACGACCCGTGCAGGTCAGATGACCAGTCCGCTGCGCGACCGCTTCGGCGTCATGCTCCGCCTTGAGCTGTATTCGCCCGAGGAGCTTTGCAGCATCGTTGAGCGTTCGGCCAGTATTCTCAATGTCCCGTGCGAGCACGAGGGCGCATACGAGATCGCTCGCCGCAGCCGCGGCACGCCGCGTATCGCCAACCGTCTGCTGCGCCGTGTGCGTGACTTCGCACAGGTCCGCGGTACGGGTACCATCGACAAAAAGAGCGCAGACATCGCGCTGCGCGCACTGGAAATAGACGAACTCGGCCTCGACAATGTCGATCGGCGCATGCTCCAGAGCATTATGCTCAACTATGGCGGCGGCCCGGTCGGTCTGGATACACTCGCCGCGACGATCGGCGAGGAGGCCATTACTCTTGAAGACGTTTACGAGCCGTATCTCATGCAGATCGGCTTTCTCAGCCGCACGCCGCGCGGACGCTGCGTGACGATGCAGGCATACCGGCACCTTAACATGGAGCCGGCTGACGGACAGCAAATGCTGTAAACCGGGGCTTGTCCCCATGTCTTATCATCAGGAAAGATAGGTGTTTCATATTGGGTAGATACTTTGGAACGGACGGCGTCCGCGGTGTTGCAAACCTCGAGCTCGACGCACTGCTTGCATTTAAGATCGGTGCAGCCGCTGCTTATACGCTCACGCAGGAGTCCGCACACGGCAAAAAGGCCAAGCTGCTGATCGGCAAGGATACGCGCATTTCTTCGGATATGCTGGAGAACGCGCTCGTAGCAGGCATCTGCTCGGTCGGCGCGGACGTAGAGCTGCTCGGCGTTATTCCGACGCCGGCGGTCGCATACCTCACCATCAAGCACAAGGCGGATGCAGGCATTGTCATTTCTGCAAGCCACAATTCGTTCGAATACAACGGCATCAAGATCTTTGCAGGCAACGGCTACAAGCTGCCGGATGCCACTGAAGCAAAGATCGAGGATCTGATCGATGATTTCGATTCCATTCCGCGCATGACGCACGAAAAGATCGGCCGTGTGCTCAAGAGCGAGATCGACCCGGTCGTTGAGTATACCAATCATCTCGCGGAGACCATTCCGGGCGATCTGTCCGGTCTGCGCGTTGCAGTTGACTGTGCGAACGGCTCTTCCTCCACGACGGTAGAGCGTCTGATGCGACTGGTCGAGTGCAAGGCAGAAATCCGTTTCTACGAGCCGGACGGCGTTAACATCAACGACAACTGCGGTTCTACCCATCTGGGACAGCTCAAGGAGCGCGTTCGCCGCGGTAATTTCGATCTTGGCGTTGCATTTGACGGTGACGCAGACCGCTGCCTGATCGTCGACGAGACTGGCGAGGAGCTGGACGGCGACCGCATCATGGCGGTATGCGCAGCACACATGGAGAAGCAGGGCAAGCTACGCGGCGGTGCTTTTGTTGCGACCATCCTGTCCAACATGGGCTTGCACGCTTATGCAGAGAAGAACGGCATGAAGATCGAATGTTCGAATGTTGGTGACCGCTATGTCCTCGAAATGATGCTCAAGAAGGGCTATATTCTGGGCGGCGAGCAGTCCGGCCATGTTATTTTCCTGGAGTACGCTTCGACGGGCGACGGCGAGCTGACTGCACTTCAGTTCATGTCCATTCTCAAGGCAAGCGGCCGCAAGTGCTCCGAGATCGCAGCAGAAGTCGTTCCGTGGCCGCAGGTCATGATCAACGTCAAGGTTCCGAACGACCAGAAGGCAACTCTTCAGGAGAAGCCGGAGATCAAGGCTGACATCGAAGCAGCTACCGCAGAGCTCGGCGACAACGGCCGAATCCTTGTCCGTCCGTCCGGCACGGAAGCGCTTGTCCGCGTCATGGTCGAAGGAAGAGACAGCGCACAGGTAGATACTTTGGCAAAAAGGGTTGCCAAAACGATCGAGTCTGTCGTATAATAGAGTTGAGAACCAATGGGGTGGATGTGGTTTCGCATCCACCTCGTTTGTTACAGGCAGCGGAGTTTTCCGCCTGCCGCATAAGCCGTGCCATGGTGCGTCTGCCGGACGCGCGGCAATACACATTCGGGGAGGTGAGAGCGGTTTGGCAGACAAGTACACAATAAGTTGAAGCGCCAGAACTGCGGTGCAGCCGGTATCGCAGTTGACGAGGAAAGGGTTAATCGAAATTTCGGCGGATGCCCTTCGGCCACAGGTGGGTTGGTCGTCAGCAGGCTGTTAAAGCACACAGGTGACTGTGCGGACAGAGCAGCTATGCGTTACGCACTATTTTTATGCCCAAATCCGGGTATGAAAATTTTTCTTATGAATTTAACTGTTTGATAAATATATTCCGTTTGGGAGGAGTAAACTGATTATGTGTGGAATTGTTGGTTTCACGGGACGCGAAAACGCGCTCCCTATTCTGATCAAGGGTCTGTACAGTCTGGAATACCGTGGCTATGACTCTGCCGGTATTGCTGCTTTCACCAAGGAAGGCCTGCGTGTCGTAAAGAGCCGCGGCCGTATCGCTAACCTCGAGGAGAAGATTCGCGAGGTTGGCGGCGATATGTACTGCACCTGCGGCATCGGCCATACGCGCTGGGCGACCCACGGCGAACCGTCCGACCGCAACTCCCATCCGCATCTCGGCGGCAAGGGCAAGGTTGCAGTTGTTCACAACGGCATCATCGAGAACTATAAGGAACTGCGTGAGCGCCTTGAAGCGCACGGTTATGAATTCAAGTCTGAGACGGACACTGAGACCGTCGCACACCTTGTCGACTATCTGCATACCGGCAAGCAGGAAGATCTCGCCAAGACCGTTCTGGCGGCCGTACAGCGTCTGCGCGGCTCTTATGCACTCGGCGTCGTCTCCATGGACAACACGCAGGAGATCGTTGCGGCACGACGCGGCAATCCGCTCGTCATCGGCATCGGCGAAGGCGAAAACATGATTGCATCTGATATCACTGCTATCATCAGCCGTACTCGCAACTTCATCATCCTTGACGACAACGAGGTTGCGATCGTTCGCCCGGATGAAGTTATCGTTATGAACGAGTTCGGCGACCGAGTCGAGAAGGAAGTCCAGACCGTCAACTGGGATATGTCCGCAGCAGAGAAGGGTGGCTATCAGCACTTCATGCTCAAGGAGATCATGGAGCAGCCCAAGGCTGTTGCAGACACGGTAACGCCCCGTATCAAGAACAACGCGATCTGCTTCGAGGACAACGGCCTGACCGACGAGCGTCTGCGCGATATTGAAAACATCCATATCATCGGCTGCGGCTCCGCTCTGCACGCAGGCATGGTCGGCAAGCGCGTCATCGAGGCGATGTGCCGTATCCGCTGCTCGGCCGAGGTCGCAAGTGAGTTCCGCTACGAAAATCCGATCATCGGCAAAAAGGATATGTGCATCGTAATCAGCCAGTCCGGTGAGACGGCTGACACGCTCGCCGCAATGCGTCTGGCAAAGCAGGCAGGCGCGTTTACCATCGCAATCGTTAACGTGGTTTCCTCCACGATCGCACGCGAGGCTGACGGCGTTCTGTACACCTGGGCAGGCCCGGAGATTGCTGTCGCAACGACCAAGGCTTATTCTGCGCAGCTTGCCGCGCTGTATCTGATCTCCGTAAAGATCGCGCGTGTACGCGGCCTGATCTCGATCGGCGACGAGCGCGCGCTCTGCGCTGAGCTCCAGCGACTGCCGGAATGCATCACCGAAGCGCTCAAGTGCCAGCCGGATATGCAGCGCATCGCTACGCTGTACGCAAACCGTCCCAGCGTGTTCTTTCTCGGCCGCGGTCTGGACTATGCCGCAGCTCTTGAGGCATCCCTGAAGCTCAAGGAGATCTCCTACATCCACTCCGAGGCATACGCAGCAGGCGAGCTGAAGCATGGTACGATTTCTCTGATTGAAGAGGGTACTCTTGTTGTCGCTCTGGCAACGCAGCCTGCGCTGTTTGAGAAGACGGTTTCCAACATTCGCGAGGTCGTTGCACGCGGCGCGTCTGTCGTTCTGGTAACAACGGATGACTTCACCGGCGATGAGTCCGTCTGCCAGCATATTATCCGTCTGCCCAAGTGCCTGTACGAGTTCTCTGCTTCGCTGTCTATCATCCCGATGCAGCTGTTTGCATACTATGTTGCCGTCGAGCGCAACTGTGATGTTGATAAGCCGCGTAACCTCGCTAAGTCGGTTACTGTCGAATAAGCTCGTTTTTATTGTTAATTATGCACAAACTCAACAGGTCATTTTAAGTGAAAATAGTAGATTTGTCGATATTTTCTTGACATTTCCAGTTGAAGCGCATATAATATTTATCGACATGAGAAATAATGAAGCAACACTCCCGTCGCCGGAGATGTCCGACGAGGCTCTGTGCCGTCTGGCACAGCAGTCCAGCGGTCCTGCGGCGGAGGATCTGGTCAAAAGGTATACCCGTCTGGTGAAAACCTGTGCGCGTCCCTATTTTCTTGCCGGGGCAGACGCAGAGGACGTGATCCAGGAGGGAATGCTCGGACTGATGAAAGCGATACGAGAATATGACAGCACAAAAGGCGTCCCGTTTGGTATTTTCGCCAGACTGTGTATTCAGCGGAAAATCTATTCCGCTACGCGCTCCGCATCAGCCCTCAAGCATCAGCCGCTGAACCAGTCCATGTCATTAGATCGACCTCTGTTTGAAGACCTTGCGGAATCGCACACACGGGTAACGGCACCGATTGGTGATCCAGAATCGCTGGTGATTGGCAATGAAGAGAGGGAAGAGCGCACCAGACAGCTCTACTCACTCTTGTCTGAATTTGAGGCAAACGTTTTGACATTGTTTCTGGACGGTCTCTCCTATGAGGAGATGGCCCAAACGCTCGGAAAACCTGTCAAATCGGTGGAAAACGCCATCCAGCGCATCAAGCGAAAATCGGCTAAGATCAACCCCTGTTAGGCGACCGCAGGCATCGGCCTGTTTGCAATATAATCCAAGTTCCCAAGCGAACGCAATCAAAGAGAGGTAAAAGGAACATGTACGAAGACAAGACTTTAGTATGCAAGGAATGTGGTAAGGAATTTGTATTCACTGCCGGCGAGCAGGAATTCTACGCAGAGCGTGGTTTCCAGAACGAGCCGCAGCGCTGCAAGAGCTGCCGCGACGCACGCAAGAACGCTGCCCGTGGTCCGCGTGAATTCTTCACCGCTACCTGTGCTTCCTGCGGCGGCGAGGCTCGCGTACCGTTCGAGCCGAAATCCGACCGTCCGGTTTATTGCAGCGAGTGCTTCGCAAAGATGCGCGAGCAGTAATACTGCACCTTGAAAACGCAGTAAAAAGTCATTGTAAAAACAGCCAGTAATGAACTCTCATTGCTGGCTGTTTTTTCGTCAAAATATACAAATTACTGTGCAGCTTCTATTTGTTCCTACAAAGTTGATCCCCCAAGGCAGATTTCTCTTGTCTTTCCTCAAGCAAGGATATATCATCAAATTATAATAAAATTCTTATCTGTTTTGTGATACGAATGGCTAAAAATACCAATTCAAAGAAGAGGGGGCCTTCCTTATGAGAAAACTCCGGCATTTTATTGCACTTGTCTTGACAGTGTCCTTGTTATGTCCTGTTCTCATTTCAATCAAGGCCTTCGCTTATCATGATACACAGGGACACTGGGCCTCGGCCGCGATTGACCGCTGGACAGAATACGGCGTTGTGCAGGGCGACGGAACAGGTTTCCGCCCAGATGCTCAGATCACCGGCGGAGAGGTCGCAGCCATTCTCTCCAGAGTTCTGGATTTCAATACATTCCGCACAGAAAACGATGTGTTCTGGTACGATCCGTATGTCAGGAAATGTTCAGCTGAGTTCATCTCTATTCCTGCGAATAAGACTTATATTTCGCGTCGGGATGCAATGGTTGCGCTGTCGCAGGCTTTAAGCGTTGTCGAAGGCGAACGGTCGGCACTCTCTGCCTATTCGGATGCTGAGCAGATAGACGATGATGCCGTTTCCTATGTTGCTGGACTGGTCTCCGCCGGTATCGTAAACGGTGTTAAACCGACTCGCATCGGCCCAGAGAGACCAGTCACCCGTGCCGAACTGCTTACCATGCTCGACCGAGCTGTCATTCAGGTCATCTCGTCGCCCGGTACTTATGAGCTCGCTCCGCAAAGGGGAATTATACTGATCTCATCCGGGGATGTGATCGTTACCGGAGAAACGCTGGCAAACATCATCGTTACAAACGGCGCAGACGGCGGAATCGTTACTTTTCAGGATGCTGTTGTCACCGGACGCTTTACCGTGCGTGCCAACAACGCATTGATCGTAAACGATAACTCCGACCTCCCGGAGATTGGTTTCTTCGGATGGGGCAGTGAGCTGGAAGTGCTTCCGGTTGAAATTCCGCCAATCCCACCGGTCATTTCCGGCGGTTCAAAATACGAGCCTGTATACAAGGCATTGAACGTCTCCGAGCCGCGCGACATAGACGGTGGTGTTTACAGCTATGCCACGATCGAAAGCGGAGTCGGTGACGGAGAGGTCACGCTTAGGAATATCACAGTCAACGATGATCTTCTCATTCAGGGCGGCGGCTCAAATTCGCTTCATCTGGTAAACTGCACGATAAAAGGCAAGGTGCGGATGGAGAAAAGCAGCGGCGAACCGCCTCGTCTCTATTTAACTGACACGCCGATCTCCGAGATCACGGTGACACATCCTGCGATTATTGAAGCTGATGATGATGTTTCTGTGATCAAGAAAGTCCAATCGCGCAGCGATCTCACCATACAGGGTGCAGAAACCACAATTGAAAATCTGGTAATCGACGGAACGGATGAAGGCGCTGACCTTCGTCTCAGCGCCGGACATATCAAACACCTGCAAACAAATTCCCCTGTGCAGCTTGTCAATGAAGTTGCCGTGATAGACAATCTGCATGCAGGCGGAAGATTGACGCTCCGGCAGGGCAGTTTCCCGACTGTCTGCGTCCCTATGGGTGCTCAGGCGGAGATTATTCTGGACGGAGGTCAGATCAGCGGCATCGAAATTGATGGCAAAGCGGATTTGTATGGCAAATATGACACAGTGATCGCACGCGGCAGTCTCAATCTGCGAGACGGGAGCATTGAAAAGCTTTATACGCCTCCCGGAAGCGGAAATGCAGTTGCGGTGACGGTCTCGGCAGATACGTGGATTGCCTGTGCAGACGTCAACCGACTGACTGCTTTTGATGTGCGCGGCTCAATCGAGCTTGTATCAGCGCGTTCTGATGTAACTTTAATGCACGGCCGACTTCCGAAGCTGGAATTTCGTCCTGAAACAACAGATGATATTCATCTGACGATCATCGACGATGCGGAAATCGACCAGACACTTCTCTATACCTCAAATAAAATCATTCTGCACGGCGAGGAAAATACCATCTTTATTGTGCCGGATCAGACCATTTTCCCTCAGATTGAGTGGAAAAGCGCTTTGCCCTCCAAACATATCCATATTTACTCCGGCTATACGCAGATACGGCCTGCAACATGTACGACAGCTGGCGTGATGAGCGCACAGTGCATCCGGTGCAGTCACGTTTTAACACGTGAAATTCCGGCCACGGGACACCGATGGGATAACGGCCGTATCACCGAGCCTGCAACGGTCGATAAAGAAGGCGTGAAAACGTTCGCGTGTCTGAACTGCGCTCAGACACGCACGGAAATTCTTTCTAAGCTTCCTCCCGACGAAAGCAAGGACAAACCCAGTTATTCCATCAGCAACATTCATTTTTCGAATGAAAACGGCACCCTGTTTCTTGTCTGGGATGCGGACTATGCAGGTACCAGCTCCACCAGTGCTTTCTTCTCCGTAGAGCTGAAAAATGAAGACGGCAGTTGGGAGACGATCAATCCTATCCTTTACGCTCAGAGATGTTCTCTTTTCTGGACATCCGCAAACAGCGTGCGTTATACCGCTGCACGTATCACAATGCGAGCGAATAATCAGCTGCTTACCGAAGCAGAACAGGAGATCTCATTTGATATCAATGAAACTTCGATGAATGATGTCCGCGTTTGCTTCAAGGAACAGGAAGGTACCGTCCGTGCTGCTGTTCAAAATGCAGTGCCCGGCCGCACCTATCGTATGGATATCATGACCGGTCTGATGGAACGGCATACTTTTATTCCGGATGCTGACGGCAATGCCTATTTTGATCTGAAGTGCAGTCTTGATACACTCAGAACAACGCAATATCAGCTGTTAAGTTTTGTACCGTCTGTTAACAGAAACAGCGCGTCTCTGGCAATCGAGCGAAGCGCATGGATCAATTGTACAGACGCCTTTTCGGACAGTCACGAACTCACGTATGCAGTTGATGAAAACAATATGCTGATACTGCGAACCGATGTCGAGGATATTGAGAAATGCGTTCTGGTGCTCAGCGGCACAACAGGTACAGATGATCGCAGAATTGAACTGAAGGATGGTCTCACCCTGACAGAACAGCTGCTTGCCGAGCAGAATGCGTATTATACCTCGGCCTCGCTTGTTCGAGCAGACGGCGATACAGAGACGGTGCTCGCACACAGCAGTCAGATTTTGAATGTATCACGCTCTTTACAGCCAGTTGAGATACAGAGCGCGGAGTTCACAGAAGACGGATTGTTATCCATTCACACCGGCGACAGTCTTGATGCAAAATCCTGTTACTTCTTACTCGTAAATAAGCAGTACCTTCCGCTTAGTGCAGAACAGGATGAACTGACTTGCAGGATTGAGTGCGATCTTGACGGGCAGCGAATTGACGTAATCCGTACACGAGTTTGGGAAACCGACGATATTTTCACACTCTACTGTTCGGAATGTGATGACGGTTTTGAATTCTCGACGAAGGAGCCGGATAAAGAACCGGACGAAAAAGAACCCGACAAAGAGCCGGATAAGGAACCGGATGGGAAAGAACCTGATAAGTCGGATAAGGACCCTGAGGTGAAGGAGCCTGATGATGATAAGACGGATGTGACCGCTGATAATTTTATCGAGCTGCTTAAAAAGGGCGGCGAAATCTGCCTGACAGCTTCGATTACGCTGGATCACTATGAGAATATCGATCTTGAAAAGGACGTAATACTTGATTTGAACGGACAAACGCTCGACCTATCAGTCAGCTCCCTGTGTGTTCCGGAAGGCGTTTCGCTGACGGTAAAAGACAGCGAGGGGAGCGGTGCCATTCAAAGCGCTACATTCATCATCAGCAATCAGGGCGGCAGCGTGCGCATCGAAGGAGGCGCGCTGTCTATATCCGACAGTGCCAGCACAGACAGCGCATTGTACCAGCTGAGCGGAGAGATGACCATAACCGACGGTACTTTCACCGGCACTGCCGAATCGGCTGCACTTTCCGCAATGGGTGGAACGATTGAGATCGAGGGCGGAATATTCGAAGGTCCAACGGCGATACGCGCATTTGCAAAGGCGAAGATCACCATAACTGGCGGCGAGTTGCGCGGCTCAGTCATCCAGAAAGGAGCTTCTGCAGTTATCATCGGCGAAGATGTGATTCGAACTGCATAATTGTAAAACACCAGCCACAGGCGTTCTGAACCTGTGACTGGTGTTTTGCGTATTATCAGGCACTGACTCCGTTCACGATTTTGAACGCATGAGCACGGTTGCCGGTCAAACAATCGGTAAGATTACGACAGCTCATGCGCTGCAAGGCCTCGATAGAACGAGCGCTGTAAAAGGCTGCATGGGGAGTAAGAATGACATTTTCGCGGCCTGTGAGAGCGCATTTTTCTAAATCCGGTTTTTCCGCCTCAAGAACATCCAGTCCGGCAGCGCGAATAAGCCCGTTGTCTAGCGCACGGACAAGTGCTGCTTCATCGACGCTTCCGCCTCTTGCAACATTGAGAAAAATCGGATGTTTTTCCATACGGGCAAAGCTTGCATCGTCGAAGAAATGCCAGTTTTCCGGAGTCAAATTCATGTGATTGCTGATCACGTCGGACTCGCGCAGCAGAGTTTTCGCATCTGTGAGGATAACGCCGAGTTCCACGGCCTGCTGTTCGTCGGCATGCGTATCGACTGCAAGCACTCGCATCCCGAAACCACGTGCTCTACGGGCAACTGCGCGGCCGATTTTACCGAACCCGAACAGTCCAAGTGTGCTGCTGCTCAGACCCATCGGTTTTTGTGCCGCATAATATTTCCAGCAATGTTCACTGTCCACGGTACGGGTATAGGTTTTCAAGTTCCTATCCAAAGCAAGCATGAGCGCCATTGTATGATCGGCGACCTCCTGTGTGCAGTATTCTCCGATGGCGCATACCGGGATGTCGCGGCGGCGTGTCTCCTCAAGATCGACAAAGTTATAGCCGGTTGCATTGATGGAAATCGCCTTGAGTGCAGGCATGCGGTCGAGTGCTGCCTTGTCCAGCGGAATGAACGCAGTGAGCAGACCATCTGCATCCTGCATCTCCCGATAAAACGCCTCAGGAGCCGTATAAGGGTGGGTGACAATAACTGCATCCGGAATAACCTCGTGCAGAAAAGCGTATTCCTTTTCCAGCTCTCGCCCCAGCACATCCGGATAATCTGCGATGACGATCTTCATTTTTAACCCTCGTCTGCAACCTGCGCAAACACCTGATCGAGCACTGCAAGCGCTGTATCGATCTCCTCCTTCGAGACGGTCAGCGGTGCAATGAAACGAACGACATTCTTGTCGCAGCCGCAGGAGAGGAGATACAGATCGTGCTCAAGCGCAAGCGAAACAATACGTGCAGTCAGCTCACGATTCAGAGATCCGTCCGGATAAACCATTTCCATGCCGATCATCAGGCCGAGACCACGTACATCACCGATCACAGGGTATTTTGCCTGAAGCTTTTTCAGCTCACCCATGAAATATTCACCCATCCGGCGGCCGTTTTCGATTGCGCCTCCTTCGAGCGCATCAATCGTTGCAAGCGCCGCGGCGCAGGAAACCGGGTTTGCACCGAACGTACCGCCGTGTGCACCGGCCGTCCATTTATCCATGATCTCCGCCTTGCCGACGACCGCAGACAGCGGCAAACCATTGGCGATGCCCTTGGCGCAGGACATGATGTCCGGCTTTACGCCGTGCGTCTGCCATGCGAACATGTTGCCGGTGCGGCCGAAACCGGTCTGTACCTCGTCGAAAATCAGCATAATGCCGTACTTGTCGCAGATCTCGCGCACGTACTGTACCCATTCGCGTGGCGGAACAACGTATCCGCCTTCGCCCTGTACCGGCTCCATCAAGATAGCCGCGACCGAATACGGGTCGACCAGACGCTTGAAAATATCATCAAACTGGGTGAAGTACTGCTTCGGGCATTTGCCATCCTCCATCTTGTACGGAGTGCCGAACAGCTTGGGATATTCTGCAAAATAAATGGAGGGAACAAGACCTTCGTAATGCTTGCGGTATGCCGAATTGGAGGCCGTGAGGGAAGTGCACATCATCGTGCGGCCATGGAACGAGCCCTTGAACGCAATGATTGCCGGGCGCTCGGTTGCGTACTTTGCCAGCTTGACAGCGCCCTCGACAGCTTCCGCGCCGGAGTTGGAGAAGTAAACCTTGTAGCCGCCTCCCATCAGGCCTACAATGCGCTCCGCAAGTGCGGTCTCCTTTTCGTAGTGGAACAGGTTGTGGCAGCAGTGCACCATCTTATCAAGCTGCTCATGCGCCGCCTTGACAACGGTCGGATAGTTATGGCCGAGGTTGTTGACCGCAATACCGCTGCCAAAATCCAGAATTTTGCGGCCATCATCCGTATACAGATAGCTGCCGGCTGCATGGTCGATGCCGAACGGCATCTTATGCAGCGCAAAGGGCGGCATAACAGCAGCAGAACGTTCATACAGATCAGACATGATAGTTTCCTCCTTAATCAAAATAGTAGTGAATGGTTTTTGCAATAAAATCCGGGAGCTTGCCAAAGGAATACGGCATATAGATGCGCTCGGTCCACTTGTGGCAATCCTTGCCCCAGACGCCGTAGTTCACAGCCGGAATATTGAGTGCCTTTGCTGTTTCGAGCGGCACCGGATACAGCTTTTCGTAACCGGGGAAGCAGTTTTTCAGCATGGCAACCGAGTCATCATCATCGTCAATCTTCAGATAGCTCGAATCGGTAAGGCTCGGGAAAAACTGCTGGAGCTTCATAACTTCGCCGCTCTCCGCAGAGAATGCAGACGCGATTTTCTCCAAATCTCTGATCACGCGCACTTCGTCTGCATTTTCCTTCTTGAGCGTGTTATGCGGACAGAACGGAGTTGCAAAGAACACAACGACCGTCGGGGTCTTGATGCCGCACAGATCAGAAAGCGCCTGAACGATGCGCAGCGAGGTGATGCGCATGTCGTCGCCGTCTGCAATGGAGGCATCCGTTACAGTGTCGATATAAGCATCCAGATCACCGTCATAAGTCTCCTTTGCGCGCAGATACAGCTCACGGTAGTCAATGACCTGTGTTTTCTCGATCAGCGAAGAATACTGATTGCCGGAGATCTCACAATAAGTACGGTAGCGTTCATCTGCCGCCTGCATCACGTTATCCAGCGCGGTACGCGCCGCGTCCTTGAGCAGGGACATGATCTCGGTTAGCTGACGGTTGTGAACAAAATAATTGAAGTAGACAGCAGCCGTATGCGGCGTCTGCACGTTATAGCGCGGCTTGAGATCCTGCATTTTCAGCACGGTAGGGGGCAGCGTGTATTCTCCGTTATAGCCGTCGCAGAAGTCCGGATTGCGGTCGATGATGCGCGTCAGCTCGGCCGCAGTCAGATCGGGGGAGAAGCCTTCAAAACACTGCGCCACATGCGTCTCACGGCCGATGATGTAGAACATCGAGAGCAGCTTGCCGACAGCACCGGTGTAGACATAACGAGTCGTGTCGCCGGCGTACATCGGGCAGATAAAGTCGTTATTGATAGCCAGCTTGAACGTCAGATCATGCTTTTCCTGCAACTCGCGCAGCAGGGGAAGCTCTTCAATGATGCCGCGGTGCAGCGTCTCTTCAACCGGGTTAAATGACAGCAGCAGATTGCCGTGCAGCTTTTCTGCCTGCTCCGAAAGGTGCTTTGCCAGCACGAGAAATACCGCATCGCCACCCTTCATATCGCAGGCGCCGCGGCCAAACAGGTAATCACCGCTTTCAAGGTCTCGCCGTGCGTCCTCGGGCAGCTCTGCATCGCGGAACACCTCTGCAAGCTTGTCGCAGTCAAAGGCATACGGTTTGTATTTGCCGAAATCGTCTACATCCACTGTGTCAATATGGCCATGCAGCATGATCGTGTCCCGCTCGGTCCCGTCGCCGCCCTTGAGCAGCGCCATGACGTTGCGGCGGTGCAGCGGATCCTCCTTCAGATCCTGCGTAATGACCAGCTCCGGGTGTGCTTTGAAATAAGGAATATCGCGCAGGTACGCTTCGATCGCATCCGCAATATCGCGTTCGCCGGAAGTCGCATTCATGCTGGGAATGGAAACCAGCTTTTTCGTCAGTGCTTTGATTTCATCAAACAGATCCATTGATCTCATCGTCCTTCCAATGTGTACGGTATACAATGTTTATTTGAAGAGAAGGCTTCCCACGAAGGGAAGCCCTTCCTCAGCCCTGATTATAATCAGCTATTCTGCTCCGCAGCAATAGAGCTGTATTCGTCGATCCACTGATCGATCAGACCAGCATCCTGGCACTCCTTGATAGTCTCGTTGATGATTTCAAGGAAGTCCTCGTTGCCCTTCGGCACTGCAATAGCGGTATCCTTGTAGCGAACGTCCTCAGGCAGCTCTGCATCACACAGAACCAGATCCGGGTTTGCGATCAGGTACGGCTGTGCAACGGTAGACTCGATGACAACACCGTCTGCCTTGTTGGTGGTCAGCTCGAGAACGGCGAGCGGAATTTTCTCCATCGAGGTTACGCTGACACCCGGCAGGGACTCCTGCGCAATCTTCTCCTGCGTGGTGTTCTTCTGTACGGCAATGGTCTTGCCGTTGAAGGAGTCAATATCCTTGTAGCTGTCGGCATCCGCCTTGCGTACCATGATGCGCTGCTCAGCCTTCAGGTATACGTCGGAGAAGTCCATATTCTGCTTGCGCTCCTCGGTGGGGGACATACCTGCAAGCATGATGTCGACCTGATCGGCTGCAACAGCTGCAAGGTTTGCAGTGAACGTCGTATCCTCGACCTTCTTCTTTACCTCAACACCGAGCTTGTCGCTCAGTTTTTCAATGATCTTGTCGCCGAGCGCCATATCAACGCCGATGACATCCTGATTTGCGCTCGAAATATCAACGAACTCATACGGCATGTAGCCGGAAGCCGTTGCGATTACCATCTCGCCAGACTCCTTGATACGGGTCAGTACCGGACCCAGATCGGAAGCGTCAGCCGATGCAGAGGCTGCCTGCGTATCCGAGGAAGTATCAGCTGCGGCGGTGTCCTTGCTGCCGCAGGCCGTCAGAACAGAGGCCATGCTTGCAGCAGCGAGCAGCAGGGAAAGCGTGCGTTTTACGGTGGTTTTCATATGAGTGTCCTCCTTTTGAATGTGAAACGGTTGAAATTACGTTTCTATCATTAAATATAATGATAACAAATTGAATAGATTTACCGGTCTGCCTTCTTGAAATGCTTTTCCATGGCATGTACGCCGCGGCCGACAGTAAACGTCATCGCGAAGTACAGCAAAGCGATTACAATAAGCGGAGTGAATACGCGGCCGGTCGCGCTGATGGTATTAAAGGTGAACATCAGCTCTGCAACGCCGATGACCATGACCTGCGAGGATGCTTTGATCAGGTTTGCGAACTCGTTGCCGAAGTTCGGAAGGATGTTCTTTACCGCCTGCGGTACGACGATCATCATCATCGAACGAACCGGACCGAAGCCGATCGAACGCGCTGCTTCCATCTGTCCGGGATCGACCGACTCAATACCGGAACGGATAATCTCGCAGATGTAACCGCCGGAGTTGATCGTCAGTGCAATAATGCCGTACATAACGCGGTTGCCAGCGCTGCCGAGGAAGGCCGGAACCGGAGGCTCAATGCCGATCATCGGCAGGCCATAATATACGAGCATAATCTGAACCAGAACCGGTGTGCCTCGCACAAATTCGATCCATATATTTGCGATCCAGCGAAGCGGTGCAATCCTGCTCATGCGAAGAAAACACAGGCCGCCGCCAACAAGAATGCTTAGCACACCGGCAATCGCCGAAAGAATTAGCGTATTGCGCAGGCCGCCGAGAAACAATGCGGAGTATCGTGACAGAAAACTGGTGATATCCGCGAGCCAAGCGTTAAAATCCATTATGTTACCCCTCCTTACCGGGCATGTCCTGTCGAGTACCGAATACGGTATACAATAGAACCTGTAAAAATCATTTCAATACCTTGCCGAGAAAATTCACCAGACGTTCGCTCTGCGGATGCTCAAACAGCATTTCCGGTGTGCCCGACTCCTGAATGACACCGTCGGCCATGAATACAACCTTGCTTGCGACCTCGCGCGCAAAGCCCATCTCGTGTGTGACGATAATCATCGTCATGCCTTCCTTTGCAAGATCCTTCATAACCTCGAGCACTTCACCAACCATTTCCGGATCAAGCGCCGAGGTCGGCTCATCGAACAGGATGACATCCGGCTCCATTGCCAGCGTGCGTGCAATGGCGATACGCTGCTTCTGACCGCCGGAAAGCTGGCTGGGGTAGGCGTCACGCTTATCCGACAGGCCGACCTGACGCAGCAGCTTTTCCGCAAGCGCATTCGCTTCAGCAGTCGGCATCTTGTGCAGCTTGCGAGGTCCGAGCGTGATGTTCTCAAGCACAGTCAGATGAGGAAACAGATTAAAATGCTGAAAGACCATGCCGATACGCTGACGTACCTTATTGATGTCAACCGGACCGCGAGCGATGCTGTGACCCTCGAACTGAATATCGCCGCCCTGAATGGTTTCAAGCTGATTGATGCAGCGCAGGAGCGTACTCTTGCCCGAGCCGGAAGGCCCGATCAGCACGGTGACGGAACCCTGCTTGATGTAAAGGTCGATGCCCTTGAGGACTTCGAGCGACTTGAAGCGCTTGTGCAGGTCGATCACCGCGATCAGCGGATCGATCTCAGCGTTAAACGCTCGTCCTGTCATGCCGTAACTCGATTCTCGCTTTTTCGAAGAACGGTTCACCATTTTCATGTCTGCTTTCATTTTCTTGTCCCTCCCCTTGGATGCCCGGTAAAAAGAAAACGACAAGAACGTTTCCATCCGGACGTCCTTGTCGTTGTTTGATGGGCTTATTATAGCGCTCGCTTTCGCGTCTGTCAACAGGGTAAATGCAATTTCGGCTTTATTGTCGTCATGCTCAAAAGCGTGGTATATTTTCTTGTTATATGTGAACAAAATTGATCGTATGCGCCTTAAAAACCCGAAAACCGTGCAAAATAATTCTAAATTTTCGCATGGAATATCCTTCAAAAGAAAAGGTTGACAAGCTCGCCCTGCGCGAGTTACGCTGTATACAGTATACTAATTCTTTTGAAAGAAGGAACTCATATGATGTATCGCATGGAGGCGGCAGACGATATTATATCTGCCGGAAAGAGCTGATGAAGGCCGCGGTATTAACACTGCATCAGGTCATACTGATGATGCTCCTGATCGCCGTCGGAATGGCTTGTGCGCGTCTCAAGTGGTTCACGGACGAGATTGCACAGGCGCTCAGCAAATTCCTTTTATGGTTCGTAACACCGGCACTGCTGATCAATGCGTTCAGCCGAGCGTACGATGCCGCCGAAGCGCGAAATCTGCTGCTGTCCGGTCTGCTCGGCGTTGTATTTCATCTGCTGGCGGCTGCCATCGCAAAACTCGCCATTCGCCGCGGCGATCAAGGAGAACGTGCTGTTGCCCGTATGAGCGCGATGTACTCCAACTGCGGCTTCATGGCGTTCCCACTCATTTCTGCTGTACTCGGTGAGACCGGCGTTTTCTACGGCAGCGCGTTCGTCGGCATGTTCAATCTGTCGCTCTGGACGCAGGGCCGGGCGCTGCTGCTTGGCAGGAAGGGGATAACCGTGCGAGGCGCGCTGTGCAACGCCGGTGTTCTTGGTACGATTGCAGGCTCTTTGCTGTATTTCTGCCGCGTTCCGCTGCCCGGTATAGCAAGCAGCCTTGCCGCTTCGCTGGCGTCCCTCAACACTCCGCTCGCCATGATCGTTATCGGCGTATTCCTTTCGCGCTGCTCACTTCGCTCGCTGCTTTACCGCGAAGTGCTGTGGCCTGCACTGCTGCGCACCGCAGTCATTCCGCTGTGTTATTTTGCGGTTCTCTGCATGCTGCGTGTATCGGCGTGGGGAAGCGACGGAGGCGCCATCGGGACTGTTGTCATGCTCTGCGCATCCTGTCCGTCTGCTGCGAGCAGCGTACTCATGACCGCATCCCTGGGCATGGACTCGATCTACGGCTCACGCATTATCTTCATGACGAGCATCTTATCTGTTTTCACCATCCCAATGCTTGCACTTCTGACCAATTTGGTCTTACTGTAATTGACAAAATGCATTCAAAAATGTATACTGTGTACGTGAAATGAACTACGGCAGGTGAACCAGCATGGCACTGAAAAACTTAAAGAAGGACCCGTCTCTGACGGATAAAGCATACAGCGCGATCAAAAGCGCGATCATGAGCAATGAATTAACGCCGGGTACTGTTCTGGCGGAGGAAAATCTTGCCTCGCAGCTCGGCATCAGCCGCACGCCGCTCCGTGCGGCACTGCAGCGGCTTCAGCATGAAGAGATCGTGACGCAGAACGGAAAAAACATGGTCGTAGCCGAGGTTACAGAACGAGATGTGCGCGACATCTGTGTCGTACGCATGCAGCTCGAACCGCTCGCTATTCACCTGCTGGCGCAGAATGGCGGCATCACAGCCAAGCAGCTCGACCGCCTGTATCTCTGCGGCGAAAAGCAGCTGCACGCACTGCAGAGCGGAGACAACGAGACCTTTCTTGATCAGGATGCACTTTTCCATGTGTCGCTCGCGCAGCTGACCGGAAACAGCTTTCTTACGGAGCTGGTGAGCAAAAGCAACGAGACCATTCGCCGTTTCCACACGCTTTCCGGTTCGCTGTCCTTCCACGCGGAAGAGGCCGTGCATGAGCATACCGTTGTCCTTGATTATCTGCGCGACGGCAGCTTTGAGCTCGCGGAGCAGGCGCTTCGCGAGCACCTTGAGCAGGTGCAGCTGCGCATGTTCGAGAAATAACGCATTTGATAAAGGAATTTGATTTTTTCAGTTGCAGTCTGCGCAGAAATGCGGTATACTGTAATCATCAGGAAACAATAAGATGATATGAATGCGGCACATGCCGTACTGCCATATCTCTCAGACAACAGGAGGTTTATCTCATGGCTATTACGAAAAAAACCACGATCGGCGAGGTTCTGAACCTCAACATCGAGACCGCAAAGTTCTTCATGGAAATCGGCATGCATTGCCTGGGCTGCCCGGCATCTCAGGGCGAGAGCATCGAGGAAGCCTGCATGGTACACGGTACGAATGCAGACGAGCTGGTTGCCAAGCTCAACGCTTTCATTGGCGAGTAAGAGGAAAGACACGAGCCGGCGGTGTATTCTGCCGGCTCTGTTTTTTTAGGTTATGGAAAGTATGATTTTAACACCGCGCCTTGCCTGTATCGCAGCACTTGTGCCGCAGGGCGCGCAGCTTGCCGACGTTGGAACTGACCACGGCAAGCTTCCGATCACCTTGCTGATGGAAGGCCGTGTCGCGCAGGCGATCGGTTCGGATCTGCGTGAGGGCCCGCTCGATCATGCGGCACGCAATGCTGAGGAGCACAATGTTGTCCTGCCGCTGCGGCTTGCTGCCGGACTGGATGGCATTTCACCCGAGGAATGCGACACGGTAACGATCGCAGGCATGGGCGGTCAGACGATCGCTGAGATTTTACAGAACGCCCCATGGACAGCCGACGGCAGGCATTTGCTGCTGCTTCAGCCGATGACAATGGTATATGAGCTCCGTCAATGGCTGTGGGCGCACGGCTACGCAATCGAGCGTGAAACGCTGTGCAGAGAGGATCGGCGGCAGTATGTCATGCTGTCCGTGCGCGGCGGCGCGGAAAAGCGCCTTCTCCCTCGCGAGAAATGCGCAGTCTCCTGCGCACTGCTCGCGGCGCCAGGCGCTGACGATTATCTGCGTCACCTGATTGAACGCGAAACGCGCGCCCTGAACGGAATGGAGCAGAGCGAAAACACAGATCTTGCGAAGCTTCACTGTCAGCAGGCGCTTGTACGCGAGCTGACTGCCGCACTGGAGGGATTGAAATGATAACTGTATCTGATGTACTTGATTTTCTGGAAGGCTTTGTGCCTCCCGAGCTTGCCGAAAGCTGGGACAATGTAGGCCTGCTGTGCGGCGACCGGAAGTCCGAGGTCACGAGCGTGCTCTGCGCGCTCGACGCGACCGAAACCGTAGTACAGGAAGCGATCGACCGCGGCGCGCAGCTTGTTGTCGCGCATCATCCGGCGATTTTCACATCGGTCAGCCGCGTAACAAGCGATGACGCAACCGGCCGTGTCCTGCGTCTTGCCATTCGCAACGATATTTCGATCATCTGCATGCACACAAATGCAGACTGCGCCTTCGGCGGCGTAAACGATGCGCTGGCTTCCGCGCTCTTCCTGACCAATGTTATTAACATGGAAGCAGGGGAGAACGGCATGCTTGGCCGTGTAGGCAATCTGCCGCGCGAAATGCAGCCGCGTGAGTTCGCGCTCTATGTCAAGGAATGCCTGCGCGCCGGCGGTGTTCGCTTCTGCGACGCAGGAAAGCCGATCAGCCGCGTTGCAGTCGGCGGCGGAGCCTGCGGCAAGATGATGGACAGCGCAATCGCCAAAGGGGCAGACGCCTTTGTCATCGGCGACTGCTCGTATGATCTGATGCAGCGTGCACAGTCGCTTGGTCTGACGCTCGTAGACGCCGGACACTTCCCGACGGAAAATCCCATCGCGGCAGTGTTTGCTGATAAAATCGGTGAAGCATTTCCTCAGCTGATTTCCGTCGTTTCCGAACGACACGCCGACTGCATCCAATTTGTTTAAGGAAGATAGAACATGCCATTAGACGCAATCTGCCTTGGGGCAGTAACTAACGAACTCAATACCGCGCTGACCGGCTGCCGCGTAGAGAAGGTATATCAACCCGACCGCGATGAAATCGTTATCCAGACACGCGGACAGGGCGGCGCACGCCGCCTTCTGATCTCTATTGCAGCCGGTTCGCCGCGTGTGCACTTTATTGAAACTGCACGCGAAAACCCGGCAGTTCCGCCGATGTTCTGCATGCTGCTGCGCAAGCACGTGCAGGGTGCTAAAATCGCTGCGGTAACGCAGCCTGCGGTCGAGCGAATGCTGAGCATCGAGCTCGATACAACAGATGAAATGGGCGTCGCCTGTAAAAAGCATCTGATCTGCGAATTGATGGGCAAACATTCCAACGTCGTTCTGTGCGGCGAGGATAATCGCATTATCGACGCGCTGCGCCGCGTGGACGGCGATCTGTCCGGTAAGCGGCAGGTGCTTCCCGGCCTGTTTTACCGCATGCCGCCGGCACAGGACAAACACGATCCGTTTACCATTTCCGGTGTTGGTCTTGCGGCCGCGGCCGCGCAGGCTGACGCCGAGCAGACGCTCGATCGTTTCCTACTGAACACCCTGCTCGGCTTTTC
This sequence comes from Coprococcus eutactus, assembly GCA_963645185.1. GTDB lineage: Bacteria > Bacillota > Clostridia > Oscillospirales > Butyricicoccaceae > Agathobaculum. Next base: position 62,683 of record CAVIRF010000004.1, read on the forward strand.
TCCGTTGCTCTGCCGTGAGCTTGCCTTCCGTGCAACAGGAGACGCGGCCAAACCGCTCGGCATGCTGAGCGACGAGGAACGAAACCGTCTCGCACAGGTATATGACGACTTTCTTGCTTATGTGGAAGAAAAAAGGTGGAAGCCGTTTCTGCTGACAAAGAATGAGGACGGCGCTGTCTTTGATTTCACGTTCCTGCCGGTCACGCAGTATGAGAGCCTCATGAATGTTACGCAGTACGAGAGCTTTTCGTCACTTCTTGCTGCATTCTTTGAGAAAAAGGGCAGGATAGAGCGCATGACGCGCCGCTCGTCTGATCTCCATAAAACGGTAGTCAACGCTCGTGACCGTCTTGCTCGCAAGCTGTCTGCACAGAAAAAGGAACTTGCCGGCGCTCACGACCGAGAAAAATACAAACGCACGGGCGAGCTGATCACCGCCAACCTTTACCAGCTTCAAAAGGGTATGAACAAGGCAAATGTCATTGATTATTACGATGAAAATTGCCCGGAGGTAGAAATATCCCTCGATATTCGGCTGACGCCTCAGCAGAATGCGCAGAAATATTTCAAACTTTATACTAAGTCAAAAACCGCAGAGGAAGTTCTGACCGAACAGATCAAGCAGGGAAGTATTGAGCTTGATTACCTCGAGAGCGTGCTCGTTCAGCTCGGTGAGGCGGAAACCGAACGCGATCTGGCGCAGCTGCGCGAGGAGCTGACACAATCCGGTGTTCTTTCGGCGAAACAGACACGCAACAAAAAGGGCAGACAAAAGCCTGTGCAGGCAAAGCCGTTCCATTACCGGACAACGGATGGTTTCGATGTTTTTGCAGGCAAAAATAATCTGCAAAATGATCTGCTTACACTCAAAACTGCGTTCAAAAGTGATATCTGGTTCCATACGCAGAAAATACACGGGTCGCATGTCATACTCGTAACAGATGGCAAGGATCCGACAGATCAGGCTATGACGGAAGCAGCCATGATCGCAGCGTACCATTCCAAGGCGCGTTCCTCGTCTATGGTGCCGGTCGATTATACGCAGGTTCGACAAGTAAAAAAGCCGGCAGGCGCAAAACCCGGCATGGTAATTTACCACGTTTATCAAACCGCTTATGTAACACCAGATGAAGCCATAGTTGAGAAGCTCAGAATTGAATAAAACGAACACAGCCGATGGGAGCGTTCTTTATCGGCTGTGTTCGTTTTTCTTTGGAATTTTTTCTGTATTTCTGTTGACAATTGTCCGGTGGTATGGTATTATAATTAAGTCGCTGATACATAGCAGTTTGACAACAATTCTATATGGAAGGTTTCCCGAGTGGCCAAAGGGAACAGACTGTAAATCTGTCGTCTATGACTTCGGTGGTTCGAATCCACCACCTTCCACCAGATAAGAACGTACCCAAAATGGTGCGTTCTTTTTGTTTTATCCGTCGATATTGTTGCAAATAGTTCTGGATATTGTACAATCTCGATTTTGATTGAAGTCCTCGCAGAACCCCTCAAAACCTCGAAAAATACGCGGAAAAAGGGAAAATTTAAGGGAACGAAAAGTCCTCTCCATATAGCATAAAAATTGCTGTGAAGAGGACTTTTTTGTTAATACGCCAGTTTCTGCGACGCTCGGCGCTGGTCGTCGGTATTGATGTGCGTATAGATCTCGGTGACCTTAACGGATGAATGTCCGAGCAAAGTCTGCACGGCACGCAGCTCAGCGCCGCCCTTAATCAGATAGGTGGCGTAAGTATGGCGCAGCTTGTGCGGCGACAGGCGGCGCACGGTCAGCCCCTTGAAAAAGTTATCGTACTGCCTGCGGAACGAACCGGGCGTCATGTAGCCGCCGCGCACGGCCGGTACGACGTAGATACTCGTCCTGGGCGCGGCACGCAGATGCTCGGCAAGCTGCTCGCCGTAGGTGATAACGCGGACACGGTCGCTTTTGGTTGCATCTACAACTGCAAATTCGCCTTTTGCGACACGGGTTACAACACGCCGGATCGTGATGGTGCGGTTCTTCTGGTCGATGTCATTCCAGCGCAGGCCCATGATCTCCTCGCTGCGGATACCGGTGTACAGCAGAATGGCAATCGCCGTACCAAACGGCCGGTCGAGATGCGCGATAATGCACGCGATCTCGTCGGGCGAATACACCTTGATATTCTTGAACGTCTGGTCTGGCTTAATCTTGATGCCGTCACACGGATTTCGGCTGCACAAGCCGTTGATGACTGCGCTTTTCATGATCTGGTCAATGGTGATGAAGATGTGGTGTCGAGCGCTCTTGCTGAGGTGGGCGGCATTGCCCATCATGTGCTCGATGTCCGCCTGGTGCAGCTTGCTGAGCTGCATTTTGCCGAGCGCAGGCAGGATATAGTGGTTGAAATACAGTTCGTAATTGGCGTAGGTACGGTACTTGACCGACTTCTCTTTGCGTTCGAGCCATTCCTGTCCCCAGCCTGCGACAGTCTGCCGGTGCGCCTGCGCTTCCTTGCCGCGTTCGAGAAATTCCTCGTAGGCGGC